>DAOTZA010000085.1:0-54100 GCA_034434515.1 Anaerolineales bacterium
TGACTTCGAAGAAGCCCATGATTGTGTATCTCTTCATTGGTTTTCCGATCATATTGACAAGTCTGCTCATTATTTTGCGGGCAACTACCGAGCTGTTTTCTCGATCCCGAATCTATCCACCTGATGAAGTTCCGCCCCTCCCAGTAGCCATTGTGTTTGGAGCTGGACTACGCCGCGACGGACAACCCACGCTTGTGTTGCGCGATCGGGTTGCCATGGCTGCTCAGCTCTATCAGTCTGGCAAAGTCAAAAAGCTCTTGATGAGCGGCGATAATCGTTTTGTCGACTACAATGAACCGCAAGCAATGGGCGAATACGCCAGGGCTTTGGGAATACCTGCTGAAGATATCGTCCTGGACTTTGCCGGCCGAAGCACCTATGAGACCTGCTATCGGGCAAAAGCTATTTTTGGCGTGCAGGAAGCTATTTTAATCACGCAACGCTTTCATTTACCCAGAGCTATCTACACCTGTTCCATGCTCGGATTAAGAGCGGTAGGAGTTGCGGCTGACTGGCATCCTTACCGTCGTCGCGCAATCTTATTTTGGCAATTGAGAGAAATGTTTGCCACCCTAAACGCATTTTGGGAAGTGCACATCCACCGTCCCCTGCCAGTTTTGGGAGAACCTGAACCAATTTTCCAGGAGAAGACGCCATGAATCGTCAACAAGCCTTGAATATCCTCCACGAGTATGTCAAAAACGAGAATCTCATCCGCCACATGCTGGCGGTCGAAGCTGCCATGAGATATTACGCGGAAAAATTCAATCAAGACCCGGAGCAATGGGGCATTGCGGGCTTGTTGCACGACTTTGATTACGAAATCCACCCAACTCTGGAATCTCATCCGCAAGATGGAGTACCGATTCTGCGTAAAAAGGGTGTGCCGGAAGAAATCATCCGGGCTGTGCTGAGCCATGCTGATCACACAGGCGTTCCCCGAGAGACGTTAATGGAAAAAGCGCTCTACGCTTGTGATGAGGTTACCGGCTTGATCATCGCCGTTGCTCTTGTCCGCCCTTCTCGCTCACTGGATGATCTCGAAGTCTCATCGGTAAAGAAAAAATGGAAAGACAAGGCTTTTGCGGCAGGCGCAAATCGGCAGGAAATTGAAAAAGGCGCTCAGGAATTGGGCATTGACCTTTGGGAGCATGTCGGAAATGTCATTCAGGCAATGCGTCGGGTTGCAAAGGATCTGGGATTTTGATCAATGCGCTTGCAAGCAAACTGATTGTTGATTAATGCTTTGGTTGTTTATAAATTCATCCGCCCAAGAAAATAGGGCAATTGCCTGCGCCACCATGGCCAATCGTGATTGACGTCATATCCCCAAAAATCCACCCAGGCGGGGATACCCTTGGCGTCCAGGATGGCTTTCATCGCCCTGGCGTCGGCTTGCATTGCATCCTCCCACGCCCCTTGTCCACAGCAAATAATGATCTGGCTTTGGCGATAACGCTCAAGATACCAGGGGTCTTCTAAATTGGGTAAATAAACGAGCGGACTGTTGTAGTAAATCGTCTCATCCATATAATCCCCAACGAACATCCCCAATTGAAACAATCCGCTTAGACAGATCAGGGCGTCAAATACGTCAGGGTGACGAAAGAAAAAGTTTGCTGCATGATACCCTCCCATACTGCATCCGGTCGTCAAGATGCTTTTCGTAGTATCGCCACACATCTGGCGAATAAACGGAGCGACTTCCTCGATAATATACCGGTCATAATCCTCATGTCGGCTAGCCCGATCGGCTGGATGGACATGCCAGTTTGCCCAACTCTGGCTATCGATACTATCCACCGTGAAAACTTTTACTTTGCCAGCTTCAATAAAATCTGCAATGGCTTCAATCATGCCAAAGTTCTCGAAATCATAAAAACGCCCTTCCTGGGCTGGAAAGACCAGCACAGGTTTTCCATACCAACCATAGACCTTGAGTTCCATCTCCTGGCGCAGGTTTGGGCTATACCATTTATGATAAGCAACTTGCATGAACGCTTAGCCCTCCTTCTCTTGAATGAAAGCAGCCATACGTTCGATCTCGGTAAAATCAGGTGAGCGGATCAGATACCCATAGTTGCCAAGAGCAGCGCTGAAGATGCCGCTGATCGCCTCATGATGCATCAAAGCCTCACCCAACTCGCGCAAAATTTCCTGGTGAGAGTGGCGATAGGCTTTGTTATATTTTCGACCAACATAGGCGCAATGGTAAGGTCGATCGTTTCGCCCTTCAAAACGATTGTTGGCGATGACATTTGCCCACTCCTGGTAAACATCGGTGTCATTGGCATAATTGAACATATCGGTGGTAAGACCACCCGGCGGACGCATGTTGACTTCTAAGGCAACCAACTTGCCTTGCGGGGTACGAAAGAACTCAAAATGAAAGAAACGCGCTTTGAGTTGATAAACGCTAACAATCGCTCGGCCAGCCAGCTCTAAATCTGACGGGATTTGACGAAGGGAGTAGTAATAAATGTCTCGGTCCTCATTGACAGTCTCCATGATTCCCTGACTGTAAGCATGAGAAGTATAGAAAACGATTTGCCCATTTTGATCAACCAACCCGTCAAAGGTAAAAATCTGCCCGCTGATAAACTCTTCAAGCAAATAGGGTGTGGGTAATTTATCTCGCCAAAAGGTTTCCAGGTCTTCTTCCCCATTGATCTTGTAGGTCTTTGCAGCTCCTACACCGACATCCGGTTTGGCAACCACAGGATAACCCACCTCGGCCACAAATTGCCTTGCCTGCTGGAGATTTGAGACCACTCTGCCGCGCGCAACGGCCACGCCGGCTTTGATAAACATTTCCTTCATTTTTGATTTTTTCTTTACCTTTCCAATTTGTTTTAGATTCAAGCCGGGAATATTGAAATCGGTTCGTAAGCGAGCTTCTGTCTCCAACCAGTATTCATTATGGGAATCAATGCCCTGAATCTTTCCATAGCGATGGGTGAAGTATCCCAAAGCACGCAGCAAGGAATCGTAATCATGGAGATCGTACACTCGATAATATTCACTCAAGGCTTCACGCAATTCTGGTCGCAAGTTCTCATATGGCTCGTCTGCCAATCCCAGAACGTTCACGCCATAGCGCCGCAAATGGACACAAAAAAGGTAATAGTTTGGGGGAAAATGGGGAGATAGAAAAACAAAGTTCATGTTTACCTCACAAAATAGATAAAATTAGAAAGATTTCCCAATCCTACTCGAAAACGATGAAATTTCAAAGGGTATTCCGTCGTAGAGGATAATTAAAAAATTGTGTTACTTCATGCAAGCAAACCGTGGATTTGTTGACAACCTCAGGTTTCTATGCTACACTCAATTAAAAATGGCTATGCGAAATTCAGGAGAATAGGATGTCAGCTCATTTCCCTTCTGCTCACCTGACCGCTCAATCCACTTTACCCCCTGCTATTCAGGCGTGGAAAATCTATCTGGCTGATCAAGGCAATTCCATTCACACCGTAAAAGCCTTCGTCCATGATTTAGAACTGCTTGCCACATTTTTATCGCCCACGCGCACCCTGGGCAGTATCACGACGGCGGATCTTAATCACTTCCTCAACTGGCTTCAAAAAGGGCGGGGCGTTCCATGCAGCCCCAAAACTCTCTCCCGCCGCATCACTTCTCTAAAGTCCTTCTTCCGCTGGCTTCATCAATATGCTGTTTTACCCTCTAACCCAGCCGAGAAGCTCGTTCAGCATTCAGTTCTCAGCCCCTTGCCCATCGTTCTGACCCCTGAAGAAGTCGATCGCGTTATGGAAGTGTGCCAGAAACATCGTCAGGCAAAGAAACCTGACGCGCGTTACTTTACTTTGTTTTATCTGCTGATTTCCACCGGTATCAAGAAAACCGAATGCCTGGCTCTTAACTTAAACCACCTCGAGGTAGATCAGACTTCTACTCCTTACCTGTTCGTCCGCTATACCAATCCTCAATATCGTTACAAGGAACGAAAGATTCCGCTGCCTCAGGACTGGGTCGAAGGCTTCGAAGAATATCGCAATCAGTACGAGATTAAAGACCGCGTCTTCCCGTGGTCACAGCGCCGTCTGGAATACCTGCTAGAAGATCTCTCCCAAGAGGCCGCATTGGAAAAACATATTTCTTTCGATATGTGCCGCTGGACGTGCGCCTTGCTCGACCTTCAAAGCGGAATGGAGAAAAACGCTATTCGACAAAAATTAGGCCTCTCAAAAGTCCAATGGCGAGAGATTGGGATGAAGCTCGATCAACTGGCAAACTCAATCCTCACCCCCTAGCGCTTCGCTGGCGGGTGTTTCCTGAAGCAGCCGCAGATAAACAGCCGCCTGGCTATTGGGTGTTAGTCGAGCTGAATGGCTTATGGTATAACCAGGCAACCACAAGATTTCGCTTCTATTGCAAACCAGCGGATAAGTCTTTCGCAACCATGCCGGGACTTTCCGATTGATAAAAATATCCGAAAGCTTTGCACTCTGACCACCCATCGAAAGCGGCGCGAAGCGATCGCCGGGTTTGGGTGTCCGGATGAGTAACCCATCCTTACAAACCTCAAAATCCAACCAAGCTTCAAAAGCGTGCGTGGCAAACTTTTGCATCTCTAAGTAAGGTTGACCGATCACCGGTTCAACGTGAAGAATCCAGCGCTCACTAACCGACAGCGAACCGCGTTCGGGTAGGATGAGCGTTTCTTGATCACGAAGTTGAGGATACCCGCAAGCAGGTGGCTGGGCTGAGCTTTTTATCAAATACCCGTATTCCGTATCTGTGAAGCAATGCAACAGCTTATTAATCTTTCGCTGGGTGACTCTGTGAGCTAATAAAGTGTTGATAATTTCTTCGACTTGTAAAAATTCAAGGCTCATTGCGGCTGGAAATAAGCACTGATAGGCACGGCGGATTAACCGTCGGCGCAGCGCCTGCGAAAGATTTCGGAATTGCGTTAAATTTAACCTTATCCCCTCCGAACCAACAACCCGGATTGTCTGCTTCCATGCCAGCTCTTCCTGTTCCTGTAGCACGTCTTCTTCATCAGCCAGGAGGTGAGCAGTTTGCCAAAGTAATTTACGGATCGAAGGGTTGTATTTTTCCAGAACGGGAAGAAGGTTGTTGCGAATCCGATTGCGCGTATACGTAGGATCAAAATTCGATTGATCGATAAAGGGTTCGATTCCCTTCTGCGAAAGATATTCCAGGATTTGAGAGCGCCAGACGGCTAATAAGGGTCGCACCAACGGAATGGTATCGCTCCATTGATTTGGAAGCGTAATTATTCTCATCCCACTCAAACCCCGGCTTCCTGCGCCGCGTAATAAACGCATCAGAACAGTTTCGGCCTGATCGTCAGCCGTGTGGGCAACCAGAACTGCTCTGGCTTGATTTTTGGCTGCCTCCCTAAAAAGAAATCGATAGCGGCAATGGCGTGCTGCTTCCTCGATGGTGAGAGCGTTTTCCTTTGCATAAGCCGCAACGTCGACTCTTTGAGAGATGAATGAATAACCCATCTCTCTCGACCAGTTGCGAACTCCTTCTTCCTCTTCATTTGCAGTGGGACGTAGTTGATGATTCAAATGAGCAATGAGCAGATTCCAATCCAACTCCTGAAGAAGCATCATCAACGCCAGACTATCTGGACCTCCAGATACCCCGACAACAAGGAGATCTTTGGGTTCAAGATGGCATAATTCTTGTAAAACTCTTCGAATTGCCGATAACATTCTAAGAAAAGATTATAATTTGTTTAACCCCTGATTTCCGCGTTGTTTATGGACGAACTCAATGAAAGGAGACACTCCATCAAGACCAATACACCTCTCGTCTTGAGCCATTCCTCAGGAGAAAAACTGCATGGCCGAAAAAATATTAATTGTGGATGACGACCTAGATACCCTGCGTTTAGTTGGCTTGATGTTGCAACGCCAGGGGTATCAAATCATTGCCGCCAGCAACGGACCACAGGCGCTGGTTCTGGCTGAGAAAGAGCTACCCCATTTAATCCTCTTAGACATCATGATGCCGGAGATGGATGGGTATGAAGTTGCCAGACGTATTCGCGCCAATCCGATCACCGCCGCAATCCCGATCATCATGTTTACGGCAAAAAGCCAGGTTGAAGACAAAGTCATGGGATACGAGGCCGGCGCGGATGATTACATTACCAAACCAACTCAGCCCCGCGAACTCTTCGCCAAAATGCGGGCAGTCTTAGCCCGCGCAAAGAAAGCATCTCCTGGCACAGTTGTCGAAACTCCTCCCTCGCAGGAAAGAGGGTTTTTAATCGGAATTCTCGGCACAAAAGGCGGAATCGGAACAACGACGTTGGTCTTCAATCTCGCCCTTGCCCTCCACCAAAACAGCCAGAAAACAGTGATTGCAGCCGAATATTCCCCCGGTATGGGTACAATTGGGATTGAATTAGGATATAAAGTTTGCGATGGTTTGGATCGCTTGCTCCAACGCAATGAGTTCGAAATCACCGCTTTGGATGTCGAAAACAGCCTGATTCAATTTTCGAGCGGGGTGCGCTTGCTGCTTAACTCCAACGATCCTCTCGCTAGGTTGAAAACTCCCTCAGCGGCACATTTCCAGCAAATCACCCAAATCCTCCTGGGGATGGGAAAATATATCCTTTTGGATTGCGGGGCATCATTATCTTCCTTCCTGCAACCGATCTACCATCAGTGTAACACAATCTTCTTACTCATCGAGCCCACGTTGTTATCAATTACCAGATTCCACGCCCTTCGCGATGCGCTTCTCGAACAAGACGTGCATCAAAATCGTATCCACGCCATTGTTTATAATCGAGTTCGCTCCGATATTATGCTGACCCGCTCTCAAATTCAAGAAAAGTTAGGGGCAGAAATCTTTGGCATGATTGCTCCAGCCCCTGAGCTGGTTTATCATGCCTCCCTGAATAATCGCCCGATTTACCTGCACCAACCAGAGAGCGCAACTGCCAGTCAACTAAACGAAATCGCCCGAAAGATTCTTACCCTTGCATAAGCACTTTACCATGCCTGTTCCTTCTCCACCCAGCCTAAGTGCCATCCAGAGCGCAGCGGAAATCATCCGCAAAAGTAAACGAGGGGTGGTCTTGAGCGGAGCAGGCATTTCTACTCCTTCCGGCATTCCAGATTTTCGCTCTCCGCAAACGGGCATTTGGGCAAAAATTGAACCCTTAGAGGTAGCATCTGCGCTTGCCTTTCGCTATGATCCCATCCGTTTTTTTGAGTGGCTGCGTCCGCTTGCAGCCCAAATTCTCAACGCAGAGCCCAACCCTGCCCATCTTGCCGTTAACCAGCTTCAACGTATGGGATACGTACAGACCATCATCACCCAAAACATCGATGGTCTGCACCAGAAAGCCGGTAGCAAGAATGTGCTAGAAGTGCATGGCACATTTGAAACGATGACCTGTGTGGCATGTTACACCAAAGTCGATTCGCGACCCTTTATCCCGCCGTATTTAGAACAAGGGATTATCCCGCGCTGCCCAAAATGCAATGGTATTTTGAAGCCAGATGTCATCCTTTTTGGCGAGCAAATGCCTTTTCAATCCTGGCAGCAAGCCCAAAAAGCCAGTCGCCATTGCGATCTCATGATAGTAGCCGGCTCGTCCCTCGAAGTTCTGCCGGTCGCTCAACTGCCGATGCAAGCCATAGAACGCGGCGCGCACCTGATTATCATTAACCATACACCCACCTATCTCGATGTGCGCGCCGATGTGGTTTTTGCCGAAGATGTGGCTATGATCTTACCCCAGATCGTAACCGAAATTCTCGATCAAACCCAAACAAAATAAGATAGTGTCCTAGATCGCGCCGCGCCGCCCAAACTGCCGCTCCAATAAATCCACCGAAAGATGAATCATCGTTGGACGCCCGTGGGGACAGGTACGCGGCGATTGACAGTTTTCCAATTCTCTTAAGAGAGCTTTTTGCTCTTCAGGCGAAAGGCTTTGCCCGGCCTTGACCGCAATCCGCTTACAAATCCGGGCGATCAAGCGCTTTTCCGTCTCCCGTTTTAATGGCTCTTCGTTCTCCTCGAAATCCTCAATGGTTGCCCGGACAGCCAATGCCCCGTTCGCTCCGGCAAAGACAGATGGCAGCGCTCTGATTTGAAACGTATTTAATCCAAAAGGCACAATCTCAAACCCCAGGCGGTTCAGGATAGGGATGTGTTCTTCCAACAAATCAGCCTGAGCTTGTTTCAAGGTTAACAGAGCTGGTTGGAGAAGCTTTTGTGAAGCGATCGTTGTCTGGGATTGGCGCAAAAATCTTTCAAAAAGGACGCGTTCGTGTGCCGCGTGCTGATCAACCAGATACAACCCATCCGGGCCTTCGGCAATGATGTAGGTATTGGCTACCTGTCCAATCCAGCGTAAAAGGGGGATTTGTTGGTTTAAAGCTGGCAGCTCAGCCTCCGGGTGGGTTACCGAAGAGGACATGCTGGCTGCGGCTTGCTCAAACTCGGAGAGAGCGCTTTGGTGTTCATCGAAAGGCGGTTGCCAGATAGGCGGAACAGAACCTATCGTCGCTGCGGTAAGCGAAGAGTTGGTGACCAGCGTTCGGCGTACCACATGTTGAAGTGAACCAAACAGGTGACCAGGATTTGCAAAGCGCACTTCGGCTTTGGTTGGATGCACGTTAACATCCACTTTCTCTGGGTCAATTTCAATGAAAAGCCAGACTAACGGATAACGCCCGACCATCAACAAGGTGTGATAAGCCTGCAAAACTGCAGAGGTCAATAGACTATCCTGAATCGGCCGCCGATTGACAAAGAGATGAATCTCCCTTCGGTTGGATCGCGTCAAGCCCGGTGGACTGATCAAACCGCTAATTCGGGAATCGGCCTCCTCGTAATTGACTTCGATCAGTTGACGAGCTTCTTCTACACCAATCAAACTGGCTAGAATTTCACGCCGTTCACCGTTGCCGCTGCTCGAAAAACTTAAGCGACCTTCCTGAATGAGTTGAAACTGAACCTGTGGAAAGGCTAGAGCATAATCAACGACCACTGCGTCAATCCGATGGCGCTCGGTTGGGTCGCTCTTCAGAAATTTCAGTCGGGCTGGGACATTGAAAAACAGGTTTTCAACGCGCACCGTGGTTCCCATTGGTGCGCCGATAGCTTGAATTTGTGCTTCAGAGCCGCCCTCGACCATTAAACGGTAACCCATTTCTCCATAGCGCGTCCGTGATGTAATCGTCAGGCGGGCAATCGAACTAATGGAAGCCAGAGCTTCGCCGCGAAAACCCAGAGTCTTGATGCGCCACAGGTCTTGTGCAGAGCGGATCTTGCTGGTCGCATGGCGGTGGATCGCCAGGGGCAGCTCTTCCCCCACAATCCCTTCGCCGTTATCTGAAACTTCAATCAGTTTCTTACCGGCTGAAAGACACTGGATGGTAATTTGGGTTGCTCCAGCGTCGAGGGCGTTTTCAATTAACTCTTTAACCACTGAAGCGGGTCTTTCCACCACCTCGCCGGCCGCGATTTGTGAAGCCACATCCGGAGCTAAGACTTGGATCGCCATATTCTTTCTTCACCCCATTATACCTGCCTTATCCTCAAGTTTTCAGTTATACTTTGGGCATGAAGTTCGAGGTAGCCTTTTTTGACTTAGATGACACCCTCTACGATAAACGGAGCGGATTATGGGAAGCTATCCGCAATCGCATGTCCTTGTACATGCACGAGCGTTTGGGCATGTCCTGGGAAGTCATCCCAACGCTGCGGCGGCATTACTTCGAGACCTATGGGACAACCCTGAGAGGCTTGCAACTACATCATCAAGTAGATGCCGATGATTACCTCGCCTATGTCCATGATCTTCCAATCCATGAATATCTTCAACCCGATGCCGAGTTGCGGCAAATGCTCTTGACGCTCCCTTTACGTCGTTTCATCTTCACCAATGCGGATCGGGATCATGCCAAACGGGTTATACAGACCTTAAACCTTGCGGATTGCTTTGAAGGGATTATCGATGTGCGCGCCATCCATTTTTATTGCAAACCTGAACCGCAAGCCTACCAGCTTGCCCTGCAGATCGCTCAAGTGGATGCGCCGCAGCAATGCCTCTACCTGGACGATTCTTTACTCAATTTAACCGCTGCTCGTAAGTTAGGATTTTATACCGTTTTGGTTGGGCAAGATGGGCCTGAACCGCAGGTGGATCTGAGCATTCGCGAGATCAAAGAACTACGCAACAAAATGCCAGGCCTGTG
Source organism: Anaerolineales bacterium (assembly GCA_034434515.1). Classification (GTDB taxonomy): domain Bacteria; phylum Chloroflexota; class Anaerolineae; order Anaerolineales; family UBA4823; genus NAK19. The sequence goes on from DAOTZA010000085.1 coordinate 10,224, forward strand.
GGATAACCATCGAGGAGCTTCATGACTGCCAGACTGATCTCCCTTCCAGAAGCAGTTGCTTCGATTCCCTCTGGTGCTACCCTTGCTCTCGGCGGCATGACCCTCTACCGTCGTCCGGTGGCTTTTGTTCGCCAACTGATTATTCATGCTCGCAATCACCAACCTATCCAAAATTTGACCTTGTTAGCTTTCACGGCTGGCTATGAATCCGATCTTTTGGTAGGCGCTGGAATCGCCAAAACCATTCGCACCTGTTATTTTGGTCTCGAAATCTTCGGTTTTGCGCCGATGTTCACCTATTATGCCAATCAGGGAGCACTCAAAATCATTGAAGAAACTGAAGCCAGCATTGCCTTTGGCCTACGTGCCCGCATGGCTGGGGTCGGTTTTATGCCAAGCCTGGCCTGGATCGGAACTGACCTGCCCAAACTCCGCCAGGATGTCAAAACGGTCATTGACCCATATAGCGGAGAAGAATTAATCGCTTTCCCGGCCATTGAAGCGGATATCGCGGTAATCCACGCTTTACAAGCTGATCTAGACGGAAATGCGCTCATCGGAAAAAACAAAGGGATTGATGAGGAACTTGCCCTGACTTCAAAAACGGTCATTATCACAGCCGAAGAGATTGTCCCTGCCCTTCAACACGCAGATATCGTTGCGCCGTTTGTAGATTATCTTGTCCATGCCCCCCAGGGCGCGAAACCCACCTCCTGCCACCCTCTCTACCCCGTGGATGGATTTGCCCTTTTGGACTATGTCACTTCGGTGAGCGATATGACCTCTTTCGAGCGTTACCTTGAAAAATGGCTATCTCAGGTTCATAACGAACATTAATCTTTTCTATAGATTTTGTTTACAATTTTCTGTTTTAATCCAATTGATAGTAGAGAATTTCAGAAAAGCTCAAAAATTGTGCTTAGTCAACTTTACCGAAGCTGAGGAAATCCATGGAAAGTAAAAGACCCCCCATTCTCATTATTGTTGTGATGTTTGTCATGGTTGTTGGAGCAACTCTGGCCGGTTTTTATGCCGGGCGAGTATCAGCAGCCAACCAGGAATCAACTTTCATGGTCATGCCTGGCAGCACCCCTCAAGTGGAAGCGCTGCCTCAAGCCCCGGTCGATCAAAGCGTTAGTGAGCTGTTTGCCCCATTTTGGCAAACCTGGCGACTCATCCATCAACAATATGTCGAACAGCCGGTTGACGATGTCAAACTGATGCGCGGCGCAATTCAAGGGATGGTAGATGCGCTCGGTGATGAACATTCGTCTTACATTGACCCAGACTCGCTGGAGGAATTTCAGGCTCAACTTACCGGCACTCAATACGAAGGAATCGGCGCTTATGTTGATACGACTCGCGAATATCTGACAATTATCGCCCCGATGATGGGCTCACCGGCCGAGAAAGCCGGCCTGAAACCAGGAGACCAGATCATTGCTATTGACGGAGAAGACATGACCGGCATTGATGGCGAGTTAGTCCGCCAAAAGGTGCTCGGGCCAGCCGGTACGAAAGTGCGCCTGACCATCAAACGCCCCGGTGTAGCAGAGCCCTTTGATGTGGAGATTGTGCGCGCCAGCATCAAATCCACCAATGTCATCGGAAGGATGGAAAGGAACAACATCGCCTACATCCGACTGCTGGCTTTTGGCGATGAAAACACGATCCGAGATTTTCGGGAAATGCTCAAAAAACTCCTCGCCGAAAAACCGGATGGTTTAATTCTCGACCTGCGCAATAACGGCGGCGGATTGCTCAATTCCGCCATAGAGATCACCTCTGAGTTTATCAAAGACGGCATCGTTGCTTATGAGGTCTATGGTGACGGTCGCCGCGAGACCTTTAAAGCCAGCGGCAAAGGCCTTGCCACCGAGATACCCTTGATTGTGTTGGTTAATGAAGGCAGCGCTTCCGCTTCAGAGATCGTTGCCGGTGCTATTCAGGACCTTGGCAGAGGAAAACTGGTTGGTGCAACCACCTACGGGAAAGGTTCCGTGCAAGTTTGGAATGATCTGCTCAACAACCAGGGCGCAGTGCGCATTACCGTGGCGCGCTGGCTAACTCCCAACGGGCGAACCATTCAAGGTATCGGTTTGACCCCGGATGTCGAAGTACAGATGAGTGAAGAAGATTATGCAGCCGGCAAAGACCCGCAACTCGACAAAGCCATCGAACTGCTCGCAAAGTAGGTAGATAGAAAGGAGGACTACGATGTTTTTCTTCGATCCGTATTACTTGATCTTTATGACCCCGGCTTTCATCCTGATGCTGGCTGTCCAATTCTACGTCAACTCCTCTTATTCAAAGTGGAGTCGGGTGCCATCCCGCTTGCGTATCAGCGGCGCTCAGGCAGCTTCTCAATTAATCCGCTACAGCGGTCTGCATCAGGTGCGCATCGAGGGCATTGGCGGGCAATTGACCGATCATTATGACCCGCGGGATAAAACCCTGCGCCTGTCAGAAGGTGTTTATGGCGGCGCATCGGTTGCTGCGTTAGCCGTGGCTGCCCACGAATTGGGCCATGCTCTTCAGGATCATGAGGGGTATGCTCCGCTAAAACTGCGTTCTGCGTTAGTGCCCGCCGTGAATATCGGTTCTTACCTGGGTTGGATTCTCTTAATGGTCGGTTTTCTCCTGAGGTCGCCAGAATTAGCCTGGTTAGGGGTCTTGGTTTTCTCTGGCGGCGCCATTTTTGCCCTGGCAACCCTGCCGGTCGAGTTCAACGCCTCTGCCCGCGCCAAGCGCTTATTAATTGAATCCGGTCTGATTGCAACCGAAGAAGAATTGCGCGGCGTCAATCAGGTTCTCAATGCAGCCGCCCTGACCTATGTCGCAGCGCTGGTGACTGCGGTGTTGCAATTACTGTATTATGCCAGCCTGGTCATTGGGATGGGTGGACGGCGGAGAGATTAACCCTCTCCGCCTCTTTACCTTCTCAACTCAATCCACCTCGATGCGTCGCTTTTTATTCGCTCTCCTGGTCTTTCTCGGCATTGTGTTTCTGATCACCCGCTTTAGCGAAGTGCAACTGATTTGGGACACCTTAAAAAAAGGGGATTGGCGATTTTTGCTTTTAGCCTTGATCGTCCAAACGATTTGGGTGATGAATCTAGGCGCAACCTATCAGGCAATCTACCGTTCTCTAGGCACCCACGATCATCTCAAACGCCTGATCGCCATGGCTTTAGCCGCGAATTTTGCCAACATTGTTGCCCCTTCGGTTGGCATGAGCGGCATGGCGGTATTTATTTCCCAGGCTCGCAAGAGCGGACTACCAGTTGGCAAGGTAACGCTGGCTGGTATCCTGTTTGTCCTGGTAGATTACGCCGCTTTTTTATGCGTCCTGGCGCTGGGATTGGTTGTCCTCTTTCGCCGCGATGATTTAGACCCTCCGGAGATCATTGCCTCCATTCTGCTTTTTCTGCTGGCAATTACGATGGGAACCTTGATTTATATCGGCGCTCGTTCGCCAATCACCCTCGGCAACATCCTTGCCCATCTTGCCAGATTTGTTAACCGACTGCTTTTCCCTTTCATCCGGCGAGACTATTTATCGGAACGGCGGGCCCATGAGTTTGCGCAAGAGGTCTCTGACGGTCTCGAAGCCCTGCGCTCCGATCACCGCAGTCTGCTCTCCCCACTGATCCTCGGCCTGCTCAGCAAGTTACTATTGATCCTAACCCTGGCGCTGGTGTTCATTGCTTTTAAAGTCCCGATTTCGATTGGCACAGTTGTCGCCGGTTTCAGTGTCGGTTATCTCTTTATGATTGTTTCACCCACGCCGGCCGGCATTGGCTTTGTCGAAGGAGCATTGACTCTCGTACTTTCTTCTTTTTACATTCCATTGAGCGTTGCCGCTGTGCTTGCCATCGCCTATCGTGGTTTCACGTTTTGGTATCCCTTATTCCTGGGTTTCCTGGCTTTCCGCGCCTTAAGCAAAACAGAGTCGGATGTGTTGCCAATTTGACGGATTTTGAAACTTTCGGTTATAATGTTTATTTGTCTTAGAAATCTAAAACTGGATTTGAGGAAGGTACAATGCCAAAAAGGACCTATCAACCCAAAATACGCCGCCGGGTTCGTGTGCACGGCTTTCGGGCGCGCATGGCAACGGCGAGCGGGCGAAAAGTCTTGAAAAATCGCCGTTTACAAGGCCGCTATCGCCTGACGGTAAAGAAAAATAACCACGTCAAAAACGTGAACTGGAAGAGCTAGAACGCTTTTTGCCTGAGGTATCCTGATCTGCAACTGATCAAGCACTTTCGTGAACCGTAAATATCGCTTGAGAGGGTCAACGAATTTCAAACGGGTTCGCCTGCAAGGCACAGCGATTGCTCACCCGCTTTTTGTGTTGATCTACACCCCAAATTCCACCGGTCGCGTGCGGGTCGGGGTAGCCGCAGGGCGGTCAATTGGAAACGCCGTGCAGAGAAATCGGGCAAAACGGCGCCTACGCGCCAGCATTCAACCCTTCCTGGAACAAATCCAGAACGGGATTGACCTGGTCATTCTGGCTCGTAAACCGCTATTACAGGCGTCATTTTCGCAAATCAACAAAGCAATGGCAAAGATTTTAGCAGATCAGCATTTGATCGTTGAATTGACTTATGAGACCCAATCCGCTTCCCACACAAATTCCGCCTGAACCGGCTTTGCGCAATTTGGAGATAAAACCCAGCACCCTGTTGCGCTTTCCGGTTCTGGCGCTCATCCGTCTCTATCAAATAACGATCTCAAAAGCGCTGCCGCCGAATACCTGTCGGTTTTACCCGAGTTGCTCGCATTATGGCTATCAAGCAATCTACAAACACGGGCTGATCAAGGGCACCTTGTTAGCGATATGGCGGGTGTTGCGTTGCAATCCATTTAATCCTGGCGGTTATGATCCAGTTCCATAAATTCCAAAACAGAATGTTGAGCTATTAAACATGGATCCATTGCGATTTAATCTTTTAATCAATCTGACTCGTATCTTAATCCAACCCCAGAAATGGAATAAGAAAATCCCTACCGAACTGGTTTTTGCCATTTTCTTTCTACTTGTCTTGGCAACTTCTCTAACAGCCTGCTCCCCAGCTTCGCTGATGTCTAACTGGCCTGGAAGCGCGGTGAAAGACAGGATTGTTTACCTTGCCTACCAGGCTCATGTGTACGCCATACAGGCTGAAAACGGAACAGAGCTCTGGCGCTTCCCAAAAGAAGCCGACAATAAACTATCCTTTTATGCCCCGCCTGCCCTGAGTCCGGATGGCAGCCAATTGATTGCGGGGGGGTTTAATCATATTCTTTATAGCCTAAATCCTGAAAATGGAAACGAACAGTGGCGCTTTGAGGAATCGAAATACCCCTACATTGCTGGCCCATTGATCACCAAAGATAGCATCTTTGCTCCAACCAGCGATCATTTGCTATATGCCCTCGATCGCCAGGGCAATAAACGCTGGGAATTCAAGACCGGTGCCCCGATTTGGGCAACCCCGCTCTACGATCCAGACTGTGAGTGCATCTACATTGCCTGTCTTGATCACATTCTCTATGCGTTGCGAACCAGAGATGGGGCTTTGTTGTGGAAAACCGACCGACTGGAAGGCGCAATTGCCAGTTCACCGGTGCTAAGTGAGGATGGAATTCTGTACTTTGGCACGTTTGGTAAGCTCTTCCATGCTTTTGACCTGCGTTCAAAAGGCGATATCTGGACATACACAGCCTCCAACTGGATCTGGGGTTCTCCATTGCTCATTGAAGATCTGGTAATCTTTAGCGATTTATCCGGCAATGTGATTGCTTTGGATGCCAAAAACGGGGCTGAGCGCTGGAAAGTAACTACCAATGCAGCCATTACCGCTCAGCCCATCGCTGTTCAAAACATTATCTACATCGGCAACGAGGCCGGCGACCTGTATGCTATTGATCTGCAGGGCAATCTGATCTGGCAGCAACCCAAAAAATTTGACGGCAAAATCCTTACACCGGCATTAACAGCCGATGAGGTCATTTTAATCCCTTTAGTCGCCAAGGACAATTTGATGGTCGCCATAAAACAAGATGGCGGTCAAGTCTGGGCGTACCAACCGGTAAAATAGAGAGAAGTGGAAGAAGAACATGTGGGATTTGCTCATTATTAACCCAATGGTAAACACACTATTGTACATCTATAGTGTCATCGGCAACTTTGGGATTGCCATTATCATCTTTACCATCCTGATCCGTCTGATCACCCATCCGCTGACGGTGAGCCAGATGAAAAGCGCTCAGGCGATGCAAGAGATGCAAAAATCCAAAGAATGGCAAGAACTTCAAAAGAAATATAAAGACGACAAACAAAAGCTCTCCCAGGAGCAAATGCGCTTGTATCAGGAGATGGGTATCAATCCGTTTGGTTCCTGTCTGCCTTTGCTGATCCAATTTCCGATCATCATTGGCCTGTATCAGGCAATTATCCGCGCCCTCGCCACAACCCCCTATCAGCTCTTAGACCTCTCCAAACATCTCTATTCCTTCATTAACGCAGCCGAGATCATTCCGCTCAACAACAAATTCCTGTGGATGGATTTGAGCCAGCCAGAGCGCTTGCCGGTCTTCGGGGTAGGGATTCCAGTTCTCGCCATTGTGGTAGTCATCACGACTTACTTACAACAAAAATTAATGACGCCTCCCCCAGCCCAGCCCGGCGATCAAACTGCCCAAATGACTCAAATGATGAATCTCTATATGCCCTTATTTATCGGTTACATTTCCTACACCCTTGCTTCTGGATTAGCCTTATACTTCGTAACCAGCAACGTGGTTGGCATCCTTCAATATGCGGCGATGGGCAAGCTCAATTGGAAAAACCTGCTTAGTTTTCGTTCCCAACCTAGTGCGCAAAAAAACGTAGGAAAGAAAAAATGAGCGAAAAAAGAACCAGTCTGGAAATTATTGCTCCAACGGTAGCTGAAGCAATCCAACAGGGATTGGAACAATTAGGGGTTCCTTCCAGTCAGGTAAGCATCGATATTCTCGATGAAGGAAGCCGTGGTCTGTTTGGCATTGGGGCGCGTCAAGCGCGAGTGAGATTAACCCTCCAGACACCAACCTCACCCCTGCCGGCAACTCCCGCTCCTGAAATCGAGGACGCTCAGGCCGCTTTTCAAACAGGACAACCACCCCTGGCTGGAAATCAGACCCACCTGAAACAGGCTGAGCAGATCGTTTCACGCCTGTTGCAAGAGATGCGCATTCGCGCTCAGGTGACCGCATCTTACGCCGATCAGCCAAATGCAAGTGGGGAAACTCCGATCCACGTTGACATTCGGGGCAAAGACTTGACCATCTTGATCGGGCCTCAGGCTGAGACATTGAACGCGCTGCAATATCTTGTCACCCTCATTATGGGCAAACAAATCGGACGCGCCATCCCAATTACTATTGATGTAGAAGGCTACCGCACGCGGCGGGAAAATCAACTGCGTCGCCTTGCCCGCAAAATGGCCGAACAAGCCCTCAAAACTGGTCGGCGTCAGGTGTTAGAACCAATGCCAGCCAATGAGCGGCGCATCGTTCACCTTGAATTGCGCGATTTTGAAGGCGTAACCACCGAATCGATTGGAGAGGAACCGCGTCGCAAGGTAACCATCATCCCAAAATAATCCGGTTAGCTCGAAACTTCCTTTTAACCTCCCCCAGGGGACTGGTTTTCGTTATAATGCAGGTATGGTGTACTCATTAGAAAATTCACACCCCATCGATTACCTGGTAGTTGGTCATCTTACCTGCGACCTGCTCAATGGAGGCAGTCGTCTGGGCGGTAGCGTCGCTTATGCCGCACTGACAGCCAAAGCGCTGGGGATGCGGGTAGGAATAATCACCTCTTACGCCGAAGATATCCCCACAGACCAGCTCGTTTCAATCCCCATAGTTAATTTAACTTCCCTAACCACGACAACCTTTTCCAATCAAGAAACTCGGCTGGGGAGAATCCAGAAGATCTATCACCGCGCCGAATATTTAGAATATTATCTGGTTCCCCAGGCATGGCGCAATCCAGCCATCCTTCATCTTGCGCCGGTTGCTCAGGAAGTGAGCGCCGATTTCGTTCGCCACTTTCCTCAGTCCTTTGTTGGGATCACGCCTCAAGGCTGGTTACGGGCCTGGGATGAAAATGGAACTGTCTACCCCACTGAATGGCCGGAAGCCACCTTTGTCTTGCCGTATGCCAATGCAACCGTCCTCAGCATCGAAGATGTAGGAGGAAACGAGGATGTCATTGAAGAAATCTCAGCTTCCTGTCACATCCTGGCGGTTACCGAAGGCGCAGAAGGTTCGCGGGTTTACTGGAACGGAGACGTGCGCCGCTTTCGCCCACCGCCGAACCTGAGCGAAGTTGACCCCGTTGGCGCAGGCGATATTTATGCAGCAGCCTTCTTTATTCGACTTTTTGAAACCCGTGATCCCTGGGAGGCTGGCCGCTTTGCCACCCAACTGGCTTCATACTCCGTTACTAGAGCTGGTCTGGATAGCCATCCAACTCGCCAGGAGATTGAAGAGTGTCGCATTGAGGTTTATTGATGGGGCGTATTTATACCTTCGTCAATCAAAAAGGAGGGGTTGGCAAAACGACTTCGGCAATCAATTTAGGGGCATATCTTGGGGTTTTTGGTCAAAAAGTCCTCATTATTGATCTGGACCCACAAGCAAATGCAACTTCTTGCCTGAACATCGATCGTCAGGTGGTCAAGGGCGGCACCTATCAAGTCCTGATTGGGGCATCACCTCCTGAATCTTTTATCCTTCATAATCCACGCCTTAAACTCTCCATTCTCCCTGCCTCGGCGGAACTGGCCGGTGCAGAGATCGAACTGGTCAGTGAGATGGCCCGCGAGAGCAAACTCCGCCGCGCCATTCATCATTTGAGCGAAAAATATGACTATATTCTGATTGATTGTCCACCCTCTTTAGGTCTGTTAACGCTCAATGGACTGGTAGCTGCAAAGGATGGCTTGATCATCCCGGTTCAGTGTGAATATCTGGCACTGGAAGGATTGGGGCGCCTGATGGACACCATTCGGCGGGTACGCACGGCTTTATTCCCCGAGCTGCTCATTCGCGGTGTCTTGTTAACCATGTTCGACAGTCGCACCAATCTATCCTTCGAGGTCGTTGAAGAGGTCAAACGCTTTTTCCCCAACAATGTCTTTCAAACCATTATTCCGCGCAGCATTCGCCTTGCCGAAGCGCCATCTTTTGGGAAACCCATTGTGCTGTACGCCCCTCAGTCAAGCGGTGCACTGGCGTACGAATCTTTTACTCGAGAAATCCTGCAGGGCGACGGGATTGTTTTCCCAACGCCAGTTCATCAGAATTGAGGTGCGAGATGCCAAAACGAACCGTTCTCGGTCGCGGTTTGGACGCCTTGATCCCGGCAGGTGAGGAGGGCGGAGGAGTACACCTCGTCCCCATCGAAAGGATTGTCCCGAACCCTCTACAACCCCGTGCGCAGATCAATGCGGATGAACTGGTTGAGTTATCGGCTTCCATAAAAGAGCATGGCCTTTTGCAGCCCATCGTGGTTAGCTACGATGCAGCTCAAGATCGATATATCTTGATCGCTGGAGAAAGACGCTGGTTAGCCGCCCGACAAGCCGGGTTGAGCAGCGTGCCGGTCATCCAACGTCAGGTAGACGAGCGCACCCGCCTGGAACTGGCTCTGGTTGAAAATTTGCAGCGCGAAGACCTCGACCCACTGGAAGCAGCCGAGGCTTACCAGCGCCTGGCAGAACAATTTCACCTCTCTCACGAACAGATTGCAGAACGGGTTGGGAAAAGCCGGGTGGCAATTACCAATACCTTGCGTTTACTGAAGCTGCCGGAGGCTGTAAAGGACGCTTTGCGGCGAAATCAAATCAGCGAAGGTCATGCGCGCGCCTTGTTAGCTCTGCCAACCCCTCAAGCTCAAATTGCCTTGCTGCAGACCATTCTCCAAAACGATCTCAATGTCCGACAAACTGAGGAGTTGGTGCGCAAATATTTAGGGAAAAAACCGCAAACCAACCGCCGCAAAGAACTTCCCCCAGAAATCAGCTCGTTAGAGAGTCAGTTACGTCAGGCACTTGGCACAAAGGTCAATATCTCTCCACGCAAAAAGGGCGGCGGCCTGATCATCATCCATTACTACTCTAATGAAGAGCTTGATACATTGCTCAAACGCATGATCCCTAGCGAATAAAGAACTTTCCCCATGTCTCACCTTACCGTCCTGTATAACGGCAATTTGATTACTCAGGACCAGAACCAACCTCGGGCAACCGCCCTGGCGATTCTGGATGAAAGGATCGTTGCGGTAGGAGAGACAACGCAGGTGCTCGAAAAATACCGCTCTGCTCCTTTCAAGACCGAATGGATCGATCTCATGGGAAAAACGGTTCTGCCCGGCTTGACGGATTCTCATTTACACCTACAAAACTATAGTCTGAGCCTGCAGAAGGTTGATTGCGAGACAGAAACCCTGCAAGCGTGCCTGGCGCGCGTGGCAGAGCGGGCAAAAAGCCTGCCAGCCGGTGAGTGGATTTTAGGGCATGGCTGGAATCAGAATCGCTGGCAGACAGGGTTTGGCAATGCCACCGATTTAGACCGCGTTGCCCCGCACCATCCGGTCTATCTGACAGCAAAGTCCCTCCACGCAGCCTGGGCAAACAGCCTTGCCTTAGAAAAAGCGGGTATCCATGCCCATACACCTGATCCGCCAGGCGGTAGCATTCAACGCTGTCCCGATGGAACACCCAGCGGCATTCTCTTCGAAAACGCCATGCAACTGGTAGCGGAGTGTATTCCTCCTCCAGGCAACCGCCAGTTGAAACAGGCAATTTTAGAGGCTCAGGCGACCCTCTTACGGCTTGGAGTCACCTGCGTTCACGATTTTGACGGCCGCCAATGCTTCTCAGCCCTTCAGGAATTGCATCAGGAAGGCCTTTTGATCCTGCGGGTGATTAAGAATCTGCCTGCGGAACTGATGGAGGAAGCTATCGCCCTGGGGCTACGCAGTGGCTTTGGAGATGATCGCCTGCGCCTGGGCAGTCTGAAGTTTTTCGCCGATGGGGCGTTGGGGCCTCGCACCGCGGCAATGTTCGAACCCTACCTTGGTGAACCAGAAAATCGAGGCGCCTTATTGCTGGATTCCGAAACGCTGACCGAACTGGGCAGTCTGGCCATCCAGAACGGCTGGTCGCTCGCCGTTCACGCCATCGGCGACCGTGCCAACCACGAAGTGCTCAATGCCTTCCAAAACTTGCGTCGCATCGAACAGGAAAGCACCTTAACAACCTCGGTGAATTTACGTCACCGTATTGAACACCTTCAGATTTTGCATCCTCAAGACTTGCATCGTTTGGCACATCTGCACCTGATCGCTTCCATGCAGCCCTTTCATGCTCCTTCGGACATGGAGATGGCCGAACGATATTGGGGACGACAACGCAACCGCTATGCATATGCCTGGCGCACCCAACTGGATCAAGGTGTCGTTCTGGCGTTTGGCTCCGATGCACCAGTGGAGATCCCCAACCCCTTTTGGGGTCTTCACGCCGCAGTCACCCGCCAACGGGCAGATGGCAGCCCCTCCGATGAAGGCTGGATTCCCGAAGAGAAAATCTCTCTCGCTGAAGCCTTGCACGCCTACACGACTGGCGCAGCTTATGCGGTCGGTCAGGAAAATCGTCTCGGCAAGCTTGCCCCATCTTTTTTTGCCGACCTGATCGTTCTCAATCAGGATCCCTTTACAGTCTCTGCACATGAGCTGAGAGACCTGCAGCCCTGCGCAACCATGGTGGGTGGCAAATGGGTTTGGGGGGAAATTTGATCGCCTGAGAAAACGGCAACCGTTCATACTGTATTCCCCTACCCAGAACCACAGCTTACAAAGCCTGTCCATAATTACCTACCACGCGAAGATTTGCGGTTAATGTGCTGAGAAAACCATTCAATATTTCGGGCGTATCTGCGAACGACAGCCCTGTTCGTGCATTCGTGCAATATTCGGGAACGGTTTGCCATTACCACAATGGTTATCAGATACAGGTAAACCCGTCCTGAAAAAAAAACCCCCACAGCAAGCTGTCTGTGGGGGGAACGAGAGACTATTCTTCTAAACAGTGTCTATTCTTCCAATAGCTCGTTGAGTACTTCACCCAACGAAGATCCGGCGCGGGTTTCTAAATCCATCTCCAAAACGATTGCGGGAGCAAGATATTCTTTCTGATTTTGTTCGTTCATGGGTTTTCTCCTCTCTAGTCATTCATGTATTGTGAGCGGCGGCCAAACCACAGGGCGGTTAGAGTGGTAAAGAAGCCCACCCCCAGCAAGCCCAGACCCGCAGCCGATGGTTGGGAAACAGCGCTCACCTTCTTCAGCTCAACCGCGGTTGGGCCAAATCTCCATAAATAATCTTCCACTTCACCACCCATGACCAGACCACTCAATCCGGCTGCTTTCTCACATTGCTTATATTCATTCCCCTCATTCCCCTCAAAAAGCGCGCCAGCTTCGTTCAAGAACGTCGCTGGAGAGAGGCGAAAGCGGGCAAAAACAGTTACATTTTTGAAATCTTCTGGCAGCGCAAAGGCAAACTCATAGGTACCGCCAGCAGGAAGGTAAATATTATCAATCACCTTTTCGGTATATGGATTAACACCAATCGTGAAACCCTCCGAGAATTTAAAATCATGGCCTACATCAACGAAGTTATTATCATCATCGACTTCGGCCCAATCCACCCAGCCCATCAGGCAGGAAGCACCAGTAACGGTGACCGAGATGATACCCTGTCCACCGCCCCAGGAAGGCCCGCGATTAACGCCATCTTCATCATTTGTAGCATCATCATTATCATCACCAACAGCGCTGTCGTCAGGATTTCCATTTAACTCCAAATCTCGAATAGACCCAAGGATCACATCATTTTGGATTGGAATATGCCTTGCCCCATTTTCGCCCAACTGGGTTATTCCATAAGCAGTGGGTAAATCTCCATAATCAGCCGATACAGCCTGTTTATCGTCATAACAGAACTCAACATGGCTCAATCCATAAGGTTTGTTATTCTTGGGATTAATGGGGGTAGTCAATCCCGTATCCCCTGTAGCAAGCGTATAGCTATAAACATTTGCATTCGGGCCACCCTTGACAATGACCTTAGCGATACCAAAGGTAGAATCCCAATCTACCGAAGGGCCTTCGCCAATCGTCATGGTGATGATACCCATACTGAATATATTATAAGTGTAAGTGCCGGTCATTGTATCCGATGGCTTAAATCCTATCAGTCCATAATCAGAACATTTCGGATTGCCCTTGACAACGGTCGGTGTAACCGATGCTGCCAGGGTGGGCAATACCCACAGCAAAGCCAGGGCTAAGGCAAGGCTTGCACCGACAGCCAGAACTCTCTTCTTTTGATTCATACACAACCTCCTTTTAATTCCTTATGAAATTTGCAGGCAACTTCGGTCGTTCAATGAAAAAAGCTGCCAATGGATTTTCCACAGGCAGCCAGACCATCTGCCGCAGCAGATTCACAGCTTTGCGTCCCCACCTCGCGATGGGTTTGCCTTTTTCTGTCTTAAGCGTTCGTCTTGCAGACGTCCCGCTAATTCGATTATAGAACGACTTTTATGAGAATTTGCTGACAGTTTGCTGACAGTTTTCGACCTATTCACTCCAATTTAGGACGGCATTAACTGATAGCCAATACCACGGATCGTTTGGATGATTCTGGGGTTCGTTGGGTCATCATCTAACTTGCGCCGTAGACGACGGATCGCTGCTTCTACAATATTTAGGTCAACATATTCCGGGGACATGCCCGAGCTAACCCCCCAGACATTGTCAAAAAGCTCCCGTTTGGAGATGATCGCTCCTCTTTTATTCGCTAAATAGAGAAGAATCTGGTATTCTAAGGGAGTTAAGTGAATCGCTTGACCGCCAACGGTAACGGTCCGCCGCTGCGGCAGGATCACCAGGTTTTGACACCGAATCGCTTCTGCTTCTTGCTCGCGCATCTTTTCGGCGCGTTTCAGGGCAACATTCAGACGTGCTAGAAACTCCTTTTGTCGGATAGGCTTTACGATATAGTCATCGGCGCCGGCTTCCAGGCCTTGTACGACTTCATCCTCCTGGCCGCGAGCCGTGAGTAACAGAATGGGCACTTGGGAAAGGCGCCGGATGCGTCGACAGATTTCCAATCCGTCAATCACCGGCATCATCACATCCAGAACAACCCCATCAAAGTGATCCCGCCGCCAGAGATCCAGGACATCCTGGCCATTGCCGGCCAGCACAACCTGCATACCGGCCCGTTGCAGGATAATCTTGATTAAAACCTGCATATCGGGATCGTCATCTCCGTACAGGATTTTATTGGATTGGTTTGAGGTTTGCTGCGCCATCGACAAGGTTTTCTCCTGAAAAGCCAGGCAAAAGAATCACTCCAAGAATACTGCGACTTGCTTTCCCAGCATATTTCGTTGGTTTCTGTTGTTAAAAACGTATTAAGGGAAAAAATGTTACAGTTTTTGAGTGGTGATTTAGACCAAAGAAGTACTTATTCCCCCTTTTGAAGCGGGGCTGTGCCAAAAGGGTGAAATTTTATGCTTGGATAGCTTCCAGTGGGAGGAAACACCTATGATTAGCCACTTTGTGGGACGAATACATAAAAAATACATAACAACCTACCATTACAAGTAGTGTTTATGATTCGCTGAGAAAACCGTCCACGAATGGATCACGAATAAACGAATGACAGCACTATTCGTGTATTCGTGAAATATTCGTGGACGGTCTTCGTGGATGGTCTGCCCTGCCAAGTAGAACCTATGGTAGGTAATTATAAAAATACGCTAAAAACAGGCTCGAAGTGGATGTTTATAAATTGGCTATTTACTTTTAGTACAGCCCCACTCCAAATCATCTAACCTCACTTCCCACCAGAGCCAAACGCCCAGACGGGCAGCCAGTCTGAATGCAAACCGCTCAGCGGTTGGGATTTCTCCAACGTAGCCCGCACGACCAGCCGTTCAAGATAATGCCCTAACTCGCTGTTCCAACCCGTACAGGTAATCAAGGTCAATATTGCTTCCTGCGTGGGTTGCACGACCGAGAAATCATCATCTTTCACCACCAGGCTGTCCTGAACGCGGTACAGATAGTGACCCTTTTCGGTGGTTAATCGGATTTCATCCCCTTTGCGCAAAGATTCCAGATAGCGAAATGGACCATCCGCGCCGTTGCGCAAGGTGACATGTCCGGCTAACGCGGTATTCCCACCTAAACCCGGCCAGGAGGTGCTCCCCATCCAGGCAATTTCGTTTTGTAAACCGGAGATCAACCAGGTAAAACCATCGAAGGGGACATATTTGACCACCGCATCCACGCCCAGTTTCGGGATCTGCAAGCGAGTCGGTGGGGTGTCATCCACTGCGCGCCCCGTTTGACTAGCAGTCAATGTTGGGGTCGGAATGGGATAATCTGGCAACTGGTCGGGTTGGGCATCCCACCACTCTGGCGGAGGAAAGGCAACCTGGGTAGCTTGCGGCGTTGGCGGCTGGGTTGGGGTAAGCACAACATCTGCCGTTCGGGGAGGGATGAGGGACTGTTGTAACCACCAGGCTGCGCCAAAAAAGAACAGGCCAGCGATGGTTACTACCACCCCCATCTGGCGCGACCAGCTCGCCCACTCAGAGCGCGGATTGGTGAGGCTGAAGGCAATTCCCAAAAGTCCGCCGCCGAGCAACAGAATGCCGATGCCTAAAGCAACCCAGAACGCAATGGGGAAATCGAAAAGCGTTTGGGTGAGAGCAGTTTTCTGGGAGCTGGCGGTGAGGAGGAAATTTACATGGTAAAGTCCCTCACCCCACACCCCTCTCGCCAAGGGAGAGGGGAACGATGGAATAGTTCCCTCACCCCTACCCCCTCTCCCGTTGGGAGAGGGGAGGTTTAAGGAAGGCGCTGGCGGACCAAAGCCGGTGCCGGGTAATGTGGAGGAACCGAGAATCCGATATTGAACGGTATTTGAGCTGCGCCACTGCTTTTTGCCGCCGTGTTCGAAGCGGGCTGTTCCCGTATTGTTGAGCGTTTGGGTAGAGGAGGCAATATTGTTTACCGTCATAATGATGGAAACATCTTTGAAGGTATTCGGTGAAATCGTCCCTAAATCAACCGAAAACACGCGGGTACTACTGTTGTAACTCCCAGATGGGCTGCTAGAGTAAAAACTCAAATAACTTGGAAAGGTATTGGTGAAAACAATATTGGTTGCGGCTACTTGAGGATGACGATTATATACTCGAAAGCTAAACGTAAATCGCTCGTTTATCTTGGCTTCCGTTGGGCTAACACTATTTTGGACGATCTCAAAATTTGGGGTGTATGAAAAATCGGTCGCGTTTTTATTCACTCTAGTCGAACCATCTTCGTTATAACGTAGAAAGATTTTATTATCAATCTGGTTCGTGCCACTAGCCAAGGGGTCAGCTACTTTGACTCTGATGGCGAGGGTCAATTTTTCGGTAGCCGTCAATATGTAGCTTGACGAGAGAGTCCAGGTATAAACACGATTGACCGGACTTGGAGCAGTATGAGGAATTTTACCGTTTTTATCCCTCAAGGTATAAGTGATAAAGGTCAATTGACTGTCAAGCACATCGCTGATGACCAGATTGCTTGCATTTAGTACGCCCAAATTGGTAATTGGGATTGTGTAGGTAATCGTCTCACCCGGAATGATATGTTGCGTTCTATCGGATTTTTGCAGCTCAAGTTGGGCAATTGGATCAAGCTTGATTTCAATTGGGCCATTTTTTATGTCTGGTTGGAGAGTGTATGGGATATTCGTCCTTGGCCGGTAACCGATTGCTGAGGCTTGAAAAACTGCATTTCCCGCAGTCAATGGGTAGGCAGAGTAACTTGTAAAGGTAAAAATGCCATCGGCTGCTGTGGTGTAGGTGTATATATGATTGCCGCTATCCTTGATCTGGACCTTTGCCATTTGAATGGGGACGTTGTTGTCGGATCGGAGCACTTTGCCCACCACACAGGTATTTTTGACCGTAAAAACCGCAGAAGCAACATTATCGCTGGAGAGCGGATCAACCAGATCAGAACTCAGCCCCTCAACGGTATTCGTGTACACCTGACCGCAGGTGCCGTCTTTCACCGTAGCCGTAATGATTAAGGATTTGGTCTCGTCTTTTGCGAGAGTGCCCACAGACCATAACCCGGTGGTTGAGTTGTACTGCCCGGTTGGTTTTGCCCCATTGAAAGTTAAAACGCCTGGCAGCGTATCCGTCACCTTGACGCCAGTCGTGTCATTCGGTCCGTTATTTTTCACCTGCAATGTAAAGGTTACAACCCTGGTTGGACTGATGATGTTTGGAATGACGGCTTTTGAAATCGACAGGTTGGTGGTAATCCCGGTGGGGTCTGTAAAGGTATTATTTACCCCTACCGTATCGCTAATCGTTACGATATTGTCAACTTTTTGAACGGTGGCAGGTTTTTGATTAAGCTTAACCGTAATTTTGAGCAAGGGTAAGAAGTCATTGGTATTCAACGTCTGGGTAAGGGCAAATTTACAACTGACATCATTAGAATTAGGGAGAGTGCTACAATTCCAACCACTGCCTTGCTTACCTTCAAATTTCAAGACGGAAGGCAACGTATCGGTAATGGTCACGGTCAAAGGAGGAGAAACCGGGCTTCCCACATTCTTGACAGTAATCGTGTATGTTCCAACCTCTCCCACAAAAAAGCGGCTGTCGTGCGTTTTCGTGATCGATAAGTCCACGCTACCGTTCTGGGGTTGCAGGGGAGCTAAATCCACTCTGGCGCTTTGCGCATTTCCTTGCGCAAAAGCGGTGGTGCGCACGCTCAATACCAGCACGATCAGCGCGCTGCTGGCGCACAGGCAGGCTAAGATCAGGCGATAAAGCCGCCCGAACATTTTAGGGGTACGAAAGAATTTTTCCATTTCTCTCATCCTCATGGTTGCCGAAAATTCACCACGCTGGTTTTTAAAACGCGCACATCCCCACGCCGTTCCGTAAACCCGATCTGATCAAGGTATTCCAACAACGCCAGGGCATATTTGCGGCTGGTCTGCAGGTGATCCCGCACCTGGGCTGCGCTGACCTCCCCCGTTTGGGCAATAAGTGCGCCAACCCTCTCCTTCGCCTGAAGGTAATCTGTCATTCGAAACACCACCTCGTCAGACACCTGAATCAACTCACCCAATTCCAGGAGCGCCTGATATAATTCGTCGCCGAGTTTTTGTTTACATTCTTTGACCCCAGGGGGCGAAAACGGCGCTTCAGCAAATAGACGCAGCAAGGCATCGGCTTGTTCCCGTTGAGAGGGTTTCAACTGGATCTGAAAGCCCTTTTGAGCCAGCAAAACCTGCTCCTCTTGAAGGCGATTTTGGCGAGCCAGGTCATGAAGCAAGGCTTGAAACAGCGGCGCGGACAGATTCAAGCGCTTTTTCAACTCCTCGCGGGGCATCCCTCGTCGCAGGGGATAGGTTTGATGGTATTCTTCAAGTAGAGTCAAGGCTTTCTTCTGCCAGGTTTCCCATTGCGAGCGCGCCACTAGGGGAGTTTCCTGGCTCTCTTTGCCCCCCTTGAAAAAGCGCTGTAACGGATCGACAAGTTGGTTTTCCTGCAACAGTTCGTGCAGCGTCTGCCAGACATCTTCAGCGGCAAAATTCGTTTGCTGAACAATCTGTTGCCAGTTCAACCACTCATGGCGCTGGAAAAGGCGCAGGATGACCTCGCCGGGATCGCCAAGGGATAGCGCCACTAACCTTTCGCGCCATTCTTCACCAAAGCGTTTATAACGGCGCAGCGGAAATGGATCTAGAATTTCCCCACCGCCAAGCGTTTCTGCGGGCGAGGGACGGCGTAGGATAAATCGATCGCCCCGCACTGCCACGATGGGGTGTTGCAATTCAATTTGCAGCCATCCCTCCTCGCCAGGTTTGAGCTCTTCCACCCCCAGCACCCGCACCCGACCTATCACCTCACTGGTGTAATGAAAAAATTTAATCTCCAGGTTATGTTTTAAGGGGCTGGAAACATCGGGAAGGAGGCGAAAACGCACATCCAATCGTTGAGCTGGCTGGAACGTCCCGGTTTTCACCAAAACATCGCCGCGCCGAATCTGATCGACCGAGACTCCAGCCAGGTTTGCTGCCGTGCGGCTGCCCGGAGATGCAAGCACTTCTTTTTTCTTGTGCGTTTGCAGGCTGCGAATGCGCGTCTTGATTCCTTTGGGCAAAATCTCGCACTCATTGCCCACCTCTAGGTTACCGTCCAGAAGCGTGCCGGTCACAATGGTGCCAAAGCCGCTCAGGGTAAAAACGCGGTCAATTGGCAAGCGCGGTCTGCCGCTGTTGATCCGCTGAGGGAGGTTGACGAGCTGGTTTTGAAGGGCAAGCCTTAAAGCATCTAGTCCCTCTCCGGTTTTCGCCGAAACCCGCACCAGCGGCGCAGCGGCAAGGCGGGTTGTGAGCAATGCTTCGCGCACCTCGCTTTCAACCAGCTCCAGCCAATCTTCATCCACCAGGTCTATTTTGTTCAACGCTACAACGCCATGATCAATCTGCAACAGATCGACAATTGCCAGATGCTCTCTGGTTTGTGGCATCACACCTTCATCAGCAGCAACCACGAACAACACGGCATCGATTCCCCCTACCCCAGCCAGCATGTTCTCAATAAAATCGCGATGTCCCGGCACATCCACAATGCCGATCTCTTCGCCGTTGGGTAGGGTGAGCCAGGCAAATCCCAGGTCGATCGTCATCTGGCGCGCCTGTTCTTCTGCCAGGCGATCTGGGTTCATCCCGCTCAAAGCCTCTACCAGGCTGGATTTTCCGTGATCAACATGTCCGGCTGTACCGATAACTCTCACACCCAATCTCCTTATGGATGCTCCTGGTTCGTGTGGTCGAATTCTGCAGCCCAGTTATAGATGGCATTGAGCAAGTTGCGCAGGTTTCGTTCCATCTGTCCATTTAACAGCACAACTGCGTCTTTTAGGGTTTGGAAATTTTCTTCCAGCAGGCTGATCTGATTAACAATTTTATCAATCTGCCGCACCAGCTCGGTGCGAATTTCCTCTTGTACCAGCGTGTAATTCGTCCAGCGCTTCTGATCATCGCTTTTGAAGGCAACCCATTCCTGACGTAAGCGTTCTTCACCCAGGCGTTGTAACTCGGTCAATTCACTCACCCGCCGCTCGACCTTTTGGGCTAATTCCTCCACGGCTTTCTGCGCCCGTTGTACCGCACGGTTCGTGGCATCAACGCTCTGGTTGGTTTTTTCCACTTCCTTGGCTATTTCCTCAAATCGCTCAATCTTTGCCAGCCATTCTTTCCAGAGGCGTTCTCGCTCAACCTGAGCCAGGGATTGCTCGTCGATAAACTTCATCTGTGCCTGCTTCAGCTCACCAAAAGCGCCTTCCATCTCAGCCATGCGGTTTTCGACCCGTTTTGTCGTCACGCTCTCCAACTCCAACTGGGCTTGTAACTCATTATACAGCTTGCGGATTGCCGTGGTTTCCCCTTGCAAGTCAGTGATCTTGCGTGCATCCTGCCGCCGATTGTCTTCCGTCTGCCGGATGAGACGATTGAATTCCTCTTCCGTGCGTTGAAGCTCAGTGATCTTTTCCTCCATCTCATCGACCATTCGGGAAATGCGCAATTCCTCGTCAATGCGCGTTTGCAAACTGCGCCGAAGGTCAGCAATAACGCTGATTTCTTTCTTGATCTCCGTAATCGAAGCATCAAGGGTTTTCATTTCCACCCGATGCAACTTTTCAGCTTCCTGTTCACGGCGTTGAATTTCTTTATCTAACGCCTCAAACTGTTGTTTGACCTCGATTTTAAATTTCAGCAGGGCTTCATCCGTTTGATCAATTCGCCCTGCAAGCGATTTATAGCGGCTTAATTCAACCGAGATTTCCTTGATTTGCTGGTTCGCGCTTTGCAGGCTTTGCTCTAAGATACTCATCTTTTCCTCTAGGGAAGCAATCGTTGCCTTATCGCGGCGACGTTCTTCATCCAACCAGTCTAGTTTTTTTAAAATCTGTTCAGGTTGCATTTAGGCTCCTTATCCTGAGCTTTTAAACTACGCTAAACCGATTATAGCATGAGCGACAGATCTTCCGAGTCTCCGCTTGAGCGACTCAGCGCAAAAATCACCCAACGACATGGTTAATTTGTAATACCTGCTACGATTCGGGAAACCTGGTGGGACAGTCTGCCCTGCCAAGAAGAGCCTACCGTAAGGAAATCCGCTATTTCAGACTTTAACTACCCTTGAAAAATGTCATTCCCAAATTGTAAAGGACAGGCAAAAACCACGAAGGGAAAATTCCCATCAAAAGCAAGAGTACCGAGCCAATCGCCAACAAGATGATTTGAGAGGGAGACTCCAAAGACCCCTGGTCCTTGGTGTGATCGCTACGCACCAAAACCGCCATCGCCCTTAAGCCCCCAATCAGCACACCCACACTGCCAAAGATTGCTGCAAATGCCAGCGGTGGAAAATTTTGAAACCATGCTTGCCAAATCAGCAGATGGATCGGGAAAGCTGCGGTCAACGGAAAGCCAACCAGAGTCAAAAACGAAAGAAAAACTGCCGCAGTTGCGATGGGATAGCGCCTTCCTACCCCAACCAGATTTTGAATCTTCAAACTTTCCCCGTGTTCAAGATAGAGATTGCATGCCAACCCCCAGAGAGCCAGGGCAATGCCCCGTGGAAAAATATGCATAAATAGAATTGCTAAAAATGACGTCGGATCGGGCAAGGCTAATCCCAAACCGATGGTGAGGAAACCTAACCCGATCTCTTTGATCAGGGCATACCCCATCCAACGTCCAAGATGCCGATGGTAAATCGCCCCGATGCCTCCGATGCTCGTCAGTAAAAAACCCTGAAAGCTAAAGAAGAGCAGAATCCAGGCTGATGAAGAAAGCCAGGTATATTGCCGGAGAAATGCAACCGTAAAGAGGGAAAAGGATAAAAAAGTCGCAAAAACTGCAAACGAAAAAGCATAAGGACTGACGACCTGAGCAACGGCGGGCAACCAGTTATGAAAAGGAAAACTGCTCAACAAAAGAGCCAATCCAACAAGCAGCAGGGTGTAGATCAAAGAAGCGCCGGGGATTTCGCCCGGATTCGCCTCTGTGCCGCTCAGGTACCAGCCCGCTAAGAGCAACAAAGGCATCGCTAGGCTTTGATAGATCCAATAACGCTTGATTCCCAGATGAACCTCGCCCCGCTCCGAGACAAACAAAATGACACTGAGCATTGCGGCAAAAAAGAGCAAGAAGATTCCGTAATAAAAAGGCTGCACCATAACGGCAGCGATCAGCATGGCGCTGATTGCCATGCCCAACGGGATCAGCAGCGATCGACTCTGCAGGCTGAGACTGCCCATAAACCAGAAGGCTATCGCCAGATTGAGAACGATGACGAAAGGGCGATCAGAGTTTTCTAAGAGAAACCTCCGCCCGAACACAATCCAAGCGGGTTGGACTTCAAAGGAGACGATCCCCAACTGGATCGGCTTTCCGACCGGTAAAAGCCAGGCAGCAGCAGCCAGGAGCAGGGCGAATGCACTCCCAATTCCCCCGGCTACCCTTCGCCAGCGGTTCATGAGGAATAACCCAGCCGAAAGCCCCAGCGGCAGCACAATCCAGAGAATCGGTGCGTTCACAGCCTGTTCCTCTCTCCCTCGAGAGTCAACCCGTAAGCGCCAACAAAGGCAATACTCAAAACCACCCCAGCGATTACGCCATTCAACATTACCGAAGGCTCGATCACCGCCAGAAGGATTTCAAAAGCATTGAGAAAGGTGATCAAACCGATGGAAATAGAGAAGGTTGAAGAGCGAAAGCCCAGGATCAACAAACCAAATCCACACAAACCCAATATCGCCAGGCTTTGCGGCAAGCGGACGCCGTTGAAAACAGACATCAAAAGCGGAGCGCCTGAGATTAAGAAGATTCCAATCAGCATAGCCGTTGCCAGGCGGAAAACTACAGCAGAGATCGGCACAGGCGTTGAAGAAGCCAGAGGAATAGACGGAGATGGGTTTGCCCGAAGGTTGTAACTGACATTTGCCATCGCCGTTCCTAAAATCGCAGCCGCCATCCAGCCCTCGATGAACTTGACCAACGATAAGTTTAAGGAAATACTTTCAACGCACAGGAGAAAGACTCCAATTGCTTGAAGCGCTAAGGCAACCACACGCTTGCGCCAGTCCTCAGCGAGCAGGTTGAACAGGCTACAGGTCAGCCCAAGAAATGCTCCAAGCTGTCCAAACCATTGTTCGTTCAAGGGTTATTCACCCCCGCCAAAGAAAAGCAAAACCCGCGCCAGAACCAGAAGCAGCACAATTGTCCACAAGACGCCAGCTTTGCCCTCCAAAACCGCTTCTACGCCATAAAAAAGCCCTCCAAACTGATGAAAACCCCATTGCAACACTCGATATGCCCATTCCATTGATAATAATCTCACCCGCCTGTCTGGTAAGCGGAAGCGAGGCAATAACCGTTGTCGCCAGATAAATGCCAGCCCCAAACTCAACAATGCCAGAATCAACCCACCGAAATATTCCATCCAATTGCGGGAGGAGAAATAAGGCTGGCTCAAGGCTGTTTCCAGGGGATTTCTCCACCCTCCATAACCAATCATTAGAGAAGTCCCAATCAAACCCGCAAACGCCATTCGATAGAGAGCCTTCCGCCAGGGTTCGCCCTCAATCGTTTCTTTTGGTTTTTGCAAAACAAAACGCACATAACCGGCTATCAAAAGCAAATGAGAGAGCAGCCAGAGCAGATTGACAGGCGACCAGGCAGGACGATAAACCCGCAGGATGTCCCAAAAGGGAGTGAACGGCAGCCCAAAGAGCAGGATCACCAGATAGGCTAATGCCACTATCCAAAACCGCTCCCGTACTCGCATTAAGAACAAAAAGCTTCCGTGAATAGCCAGAACGACCGCCCAGGCGATCACGGCTTCTGGATGTTGCAGACTCGCCGCGCTAAAAGCAAAGGAGGCCGTACCGATGATCCAAAAAGGACGCCCTGTCAATACCTCGGCGCTATTGATCCATTGAATCACCGCGAATAGCGCAATCACCCCAAGAAAAACGGTAATCCAGCCTTCGTTGGCAAAGTATCCCAGGTCGGCTAAACGGGCAAGCAATGGCATCGTTGTTAGCGGAGGTACGATACGGATGATCGTTCCCAAACCACGCCGAAGGGCAAGCGACTCTAAGTAAGGCAAGTGAAAAGGGAACACTCCCCAACGCAAAAGGATCGAAAACACATACGCCCACGGATTTTCCAACCCCCATAGGGAGAGCATGACCGCAAAGGCGCGCGAGGAAAATGCTAGGATCACCCGCTCACGTAACTGAGGCTGAGCAGGACGGCTCAACCAGATTGCCAGTTCAACCAGATCGATCGCTGCCCAGGCAAGCAGAAGAGTCAACTGATTGCCGGCAAAGATCGCAATCAATCCCAACCCCAGCAGGAACGTGCTGCCTGCCCATCCCAGAGCGCGCTCGCCACCTGGCGTGGTTGTTTCGGTGAGAATCACTGCCACCCCCACTGTCGCCAATGAAAATCCCACTGCCCAGGAAAAGCCATCGGCTAACAGCCCAGGTGATATTGGAAAAAGTCTTTCTGGCTGCCAGCTTACCAGCGCAACCTGATGGGGTAGCAGGAAGCGCAAAATGAGCAAAAAAAGCCAAGCGATGGCTGCCCCAAGGAAGCTTGCCAGCCACCAAAACCCTAATCGCGCCTTTCGCCACCGCAGGATCGATAGCGAGGCAGACGCCATTAGCGGCGCAAGGGTTGCGCCAAGCAACAAGAGCGAGGCTATCATGGAAGACCCTAAAACACCATGCCGCTGGCGCGTTTAATAAAGCGCCCCTGGCCGGGTTTTCCGAACCATTGACCTCCATCGACAATCAACTTGCCGCGCAAGAAGACCTTGACCGGATATCCAACCAGTTCCCATCCCTCGTAAAGATTGTAATCGGTACGATGCTGTGCCACCGAAGCCCCATAGGTCAAGCGTTTGTTCAAATCCCACAAGACGATATCAGCATCCGAGCCAGGCAGAAGCGCACCCTTTTGCGGATAAAGGCCGAAAATTTTGGCCGGATTGGTGCTGTTCAAAGCGACGAACTGGTTTTCGGAGATGCGGCCGGCGCGCACGCCATACGTCCAGAGGATCGGTAAGCGATCCCCAACCCCAGGTAAACCGTTGGGAATTTTTGTAAAATCATCCTTGCCTAACTCCTTGCCGGGAATGGCAATTTCTTTTCCTTCATAGTTAATCGCTTTTGATCCATCATAGAAGAACGGACAATGATCGGTGCCAATCGTCTGCAGGATTCCCTGTGCCAAACCTTCCCAGAGCCTTTGGTTATCCTCCGCCGTACGCATTGGAGGAGAGCAAACCCACTTAGCCCCATCAGGACGGCGTAAATGGTCAATGGTAAAGAAGAGATACTGCGGGCAGGTTTCACCCATCACAGCTACCCCTTTTTCGCGGCCATAAGCTAACTGGTCAACCTCACCGGCTGCATTCATGTGAACCACGTAAAGCGGCGCCTCAGCTTGAGCTGCCAGGGCTATCCCTCGCAGGGTAGCCTCCACCGCGCCCCAACTCGGTCGGGTGTAGGCATGCCATTCTGGCGCGGTGTTGCCCTGAGCTAACGCTTCAGCAACCAGGGTTTCGATGACATCACCATTTTCGGCATGAAGCATCGTTAGAATACCGTATTCTCTGGCTATGCGCATTGCAGCAAAGATTTCATCATCCTTGATCCGCAAGCGATTGTTATACGCCGTAAACACCTTGATTGAAGGCATTCCCCATTCGATCAGTTTCGGTAACTCTTGCGCGATTTGTTCATTCCAGCGCGAAACGTTCATGTGAAAACTGAAATCAATGGCAGCCTTTGGATCGGCTTTCTCTCGCCAAACCTGGATGCTCTCCTCTATCGTTTCCTTGTCAAAGGGGACAAAATCAATCACTGTTGTCGTACCCCCAAACGCAGCGGCTTTATGACCGGTATAGTGATCATCGCTGGATACTGTTCCAAACATCGGCAAATCGAAATGCGTGTGAACGTCAACCCCGCCCGGCATTGCCGTCAGCCCACTTCCATCGATTACTGTACATCCCTCATCCGCTAACCCTGAACCAATGGCATAAATTTTCTCACCTTCAATTAAGATGTCGGCATGAAACTTTTCACTTGCGGTAAGAATATCCAGATTTTTAATCAAGATACGTTGTCTACCGTCCATTTTTCAACCTCTCTTATCAATCAACGAATTCTTTTGATAAATTTTCCAGGCGCCCGCAAATCCTAGGACTGCTGCTAGGAGTTCGGGAGATAGGTCGGACTCCGGTTCATCTTCCTTTGTTACCCCCTCGATTCGACCTTGGCGCTCGCGTAAGGCTCGCCACAAGCCGGCTCGATCCTGCTCCGCTAGGATCAAATCGTCAATGGTTTGCGCCTGCGCAAGATAGTCGCCGGTCGTATAGAAAAACGTGATTCGTTTCCAACGTCCTGCTTGTAACGGCTTTTCCAGAGCGATAAGTGGCCCAAGTTGAATCTTGTAATAAGCCTGATGCGCAAAGGGATGATCAAGTTCATCGCGCAATAATTCGGCGCGGGTAGTCAATTCAACGCCACGAATTTCTGCTAGATAATCAATGCGCCACTTCTTTTCCTCAAAAGCAGCAGCCTGATAAAATGCCAGATAATCCACAGCCACAATTTTCGGCGCCGTGCGCAGGGGAATCCGATACCATCCCAACAAGCGGGCGATTTCAAGATCGCGTTGGGATTTCAAAATTGCCACTAGAATCAGGGCATGGGGATCAAGCATGAATTTATTATACTCGGAGAATAGTTTGGAGTCCGAGAGCATTGTTCTCGGACTCCAGGGGATTGAGAGGTTAAGTCGGGTTAAAGCAGCCCAACATCGTGGTTGAATTCTTCGATTAAAGCGTCGATCTCTTCAACTTGCTTCTGGACATCCGTCCAGTAGTTGGGTTGATACCACTGGTCAACGATTTCTTCGTAGGTTTTGCCTTGCTGCTCAACCCAAGTGAAGTACTTGAGATTGTGCACCCGCCTCCGATCGACATAGCGCAGTTCCAGCATGTGATCGGTCGTTTGCCCGTGCAAATATTGGGCAAAGTGCGCGGCGGCGTCGGTTTCTTTATACTCGCCAAATTCCTCATGCATTTCTTTTAGACGGCTGCCATATAACTGCATCGAGTCGGTTAAGACCGTGAGCAGAATATCGTTTTCCCCAAGCTCGTAATATTTCGCCATCTTAATCGCCGATAGGACGTTGGAAATACCCGAGAAACCAAGTAAATCCAGTTTTTGGACAATCGCCTCAGGAACGCCCTTTTTCACCAGATAAGAACGCCCGGCTGGCTCATTGAAGAGACGGGCAAGATTGACCACGGCGTTGTCGTCAATTGCCACAATCAGGTCCGTGTTCTTGACGTTATGAATCCAGGGTACGTGTTTGTCGCCAATGCCTTCAATGCGATGGGCGCCAAATCCATTCTCCAGCAAGGTCGGGCATTGCAAGGCTTCGCTGGCGCAAATTTTACTGGCCGGGAAGAGCTGCTTCATGTAATCGCCGCTGGCGATCGTCCCCGCCGAACCAGTTGCTGAGACCATGCCCCGATAGGTATCATTGGGGCGCATCGTTTCCTTCAGGACTTCTTCCATAGCATGTCCGGTTACCTCATAGTGCCAGAGGTAATTACCAAACTCATCAAACTGGTTAAAGATCATCAGGTCCTCGCCAGAGCGACGCAATTCCCAACATTTGTCAAAAATCTCTTTAACATTCGATTCACTTCCCGGCGTGGCGATCACTTCTCCAGCAATTTTGGAAAGCCACTCAAACCGTTCTCGGCTCATCCCTTCCGGAAGGATGGCAATGGACTCACAGGCCAAAAGAGCAGAGTCATACGCCCCACCGCGGCAGTAATTTCCGGTCGAAGGCCAAACCGCCTTTTGGGTGGTCGGGTCAAACTGCCCGGTAACCAGACGTGGCACCAGACAACCAAAGGCTGCGCCGACCTTATGCGCGCCGGTTGGGAACCACTTGCCTACCAGTACGATAATTCGCGCCGGAACCCCCGTTAACGAAGAGGGCAGTTCCATATAGTTGACTTTACCATACCCCCCGCCGCTGTCCACCGGTTCATTTTTCCAGGTGATGCGAAAGAGATTGCGAGGGTTTAAATCCCACAATCCGATAGATTTTAGTTCACTTTTGATTTTATCGGGTATCAGGTTTGGATCCTTCATTTGGGCGAAGGTCGGAATGATAATATTGCGCTCACGGACGCGTTGCACCGCTCGTTTACGTCGTTCTGGAATAACCGTTAAATCTATCTTTGCCATAATTTTCTCCTTTTACGACTAGGATTTCTTTTCATGAGAGCTTATCTTGAAAAACCTCTTCCTTTAGCTCTCCGATTTCTTTATTTCCTCAGAATGGCTTGATTCTTCTCGCAGAATGTACAAAGGCCGCCCTTTGGCTTCATCATATAAACGGCCGATATATTCACCCAGAATGCCTAAAGAGATCAGTTGTACACCTCCTAAAAATAAAACTGCAATCAAGGTTGTTGCCTGTCCAAGGAAAGCCTGCATTCCCGACTGGCGCAGAATGATCACAACTGGAATAGCCAAAATGCTCAAAAGAGCGGCTGCAAACCCCAGATAGGTAGCCAATTGTAAGGGTAAATACGAGAAACTGGTGATCGCATCAAAGGCAAACTTGAGCATCTTGCGCAGGGGGTATTTGGTTTGTCCGGCAAAACGCGCTGCGCGTTGATAGGGAACACCCGTTTGGCGGAAACCCACCCAAACCGACATGCCGCGCAGAAAACGGTGCCTTTCCCGCATCGTTTTCAGAACATCCACTACCTGGCGGTCGAGAAGGCGAAAATCGCCGCTGTCGAGCGGGATTTTGACATCCGTGATGCGATAGATCAAGCGGTAAAACAAGGAAGCGGTAAAGAGCTTGAACCAGGTCTCTCCTTCCCTCTCAGCGCGCACGGCATAGACCACCTCGTAACCTTCTCGCCATCTGGCAATTAAGTCCGCCATAACTTCGGGGGGGTCTTGCAAATCGGAATCGATGATGATCGCCGCCCGGCCGCGACAATGATCCAATCCGGCTGTTACTGCCAATTGATGCCCAAAATTACGGGCAAAGATTAATGCCCGCACCCGCGCATCCTCTCGGGCAAGTTGACGAATCAAATCTGTTGAGCCGTCCGTAGAACCGTCGTCTACCAGGAGCAGCTCCCACCGCACACCAAGCCCGTCCAAAACCTGCCTCACCCGGCGATAAAATTCCGGCAGGGATTGAACTTCATTAAATACCGGAGCAATCACCGAAATTTCTGGGATGGCGTTCATTTGAACACTTACTTCGATAGGTGTTGCTTCAGGGCTTGCAGGGTTGGTTCGATGATCGGCGCTTCTCTCACCGCTTGCATGGCCGCTTTAACATCCTTTAGACCGCTGCCGGTGTTCAAAACCAGAACAGCATCCTCTTCGTTGATAATTCCCAGTTGAACAGCTTGCACCAGGCCAGCATAGGAGGTTGCCCCGGCCGGCTCGGCAAAGATGCCTACTTGTCCTAAAGCAGCAATAGCCTGTAAGATTTGGCTATCTTCAACGGCCAGATAGCGCCCGCCGCTTTCTCTGGCAGCGCGCACTGCTCGCACACCATCACGGGGTAAATCTACGGAGATTGAATCGGCGAGCGTATTGGCAGTCACCGGAATGATCACTTCACTGCCGGACTGGAAGGCATTGTAGATTGCCGCCGAACCAGTAGATTGAACTCCAAAAATGCGCGGCATTTGCTCCAGCCAGCCCAAAGCCAGCAAATCCTTGAATCCCTTATGAATTCCGGAGATAATGTTACCATCTCCAACGGAGACAAAGACGTTCAACCGTTTTAATTCGGGGTATGCTTTGCGGGTATTCTCCCACCATTCCCAGATTTCAAAAGCAGCGGTCTTCTTTCCTTCGGCTGTAAATGGGTTATAGCCGGTATTGCGGCAATACCATCCGAATTCTTGCGCAGCCTGAATAGTCAAATCAAATGCGCTATCGTAATTGCCATCCACCAAAATCACTTGCGCGCCAAACACCAGCAACTGGGCAACTTTTGCCGGCGGAGCAGTTTTCGGAGCAAAGATCACTGCTTGATGTCCAACCGCGGCTGCCATACCGGCCAGAGCCGCCCCGGCATTACCGGTTGAAGCCGTAACGACCACCTCAGCGTTTAACTCCCTTGCCCGCGCGACCACCACGGCGCTAGCGCGATCTTTGAAGGAAGCCGTTGGATTGCGGCTTTCGTCTTTGATCCATAAGCTTTTCAAGCCCAATTGTCTGGCAAGGCGTGGCGATTCAAAGATAGGCGTCCAACCCACCCGGCGAAACGGCGTGCCCGCAAAACCCGCATCATCAACCGGCAGGAGGGGCAAATACCGCCAGATTGAGGGTTCTGGTTGAGCAAAAATGGCCTCTGGTGAAACAAAGCGCCGCATGTGTTCAATATCCAAAACGACATCTAAATTCCCCCCATCCTCTGGACAGGTATATTGCACTTGAGTTGGAGAATATTCGCGCTGACAGAGCGAGCAACGATAACCAAGAAATTTCTCCACTGCTATTTATCCTCTCGCGAATAAGGTTGCATCAGAGCAGCCGGGACGCCAATCCGGCGCCGGAAGGCTTGTTCAGAAATTAAAACGAGCACTAATATCGTAATCAAAAAAGGCAACATATTAAGTAAATTAGCCGGTATCCCCAGGGGCTGTAAACGGAATTGAAGGACTCGCACCCCGCCAAACAAGTAAGCGCCAAGCATTGCCCGAACCGGGTCGTAAAGGGAAAAGATGGTTAAGGCGATAACAATCCAACCTGCGCCGGCTGTCATCCCCTCAATCCATGCCGGGGCATAAGCCACAGATAAAAATGCCCCTCCCAAGCCAGCCATAACGCCGCCAAACATTACCGCCAGATAGCGGACGAGAAATACATTAACGCCCATCGCGTCGGCTGCTGCTGGATTTTCACCCACTGAGCGCAAGACAATCCCCCAATTTGTCTTATACAGGATATAGGCTAAAACAGGAACCAATCCGATCGAGATATAAACCAACAAATTGTATCGAAACAGAACGGGGCCGAAAACCGGCAAATCACTCAGGACGGGGATAGAGATAGGAGTCATCCGTACCGGTAGAGGCATACCGATAAACTGTTTGCCTACTAAGCCACTTATCCCTAATCCCACCATAGTCAAGGCTAATCCTGATACCACCTGGTTTACCCGCAGGGTGACAGAGACATACGCATGAATCAAGGCCATTAGACCCCCAGCTACACAAGCCGCCAGGATTCCTAACAACAAGTTTTTGGTTAAGAATGTAACTCCAAAAGCTGTTATCGCACCCATGATCATCATTCCCTCAACCCCCAAATTCAAAACCCCTGACCGCTCTGCATATACCTCACCCAGCGTACCTAAGAGCAAAGCAGTCCCGGCTGGAATTGTCAAGGATAAGACTGAAACAAGAAAGTCAATCATGGATTTCCTCCAGCGAGAGTCGATAGTTCGTAATCCATTCGGCAGCAATTACGAAGAACAAAATAACCCCATTGAACACAAAGATGGTTGCGGATGGCAAATTCAACGCCGTTTGAATTGCGTCTCCCCCAACCAGCAAGCCTCCCATAAAGAAGGCTGTGAGAATCGTAAGGATGGGATTCAAACGGGCAAGCCAGGCAACGATAATCGCAGTAAAACCATAACCAGGGGAGATACCTTCTGGCGGGCCCAAGCGGGCGTGTATGCCAGCCACTTCCCCCACGCCTGCAAGCCCTGCTAATCCTCCACTAAGGATCAAGACAAATAATACCACTCGATCAACATTCATTCCGGCGTATCGACCGGCAGATGGATTCTCTCCCACAACCCGAATTTCATACCCAAATTTTGTATATTGAAGCAAGATGTAAACGAACACAACGGCAATCAAAGCGATAATTAGAGTGGGATAGTGAATTCGAGTGATGCCAATATGGGGCAACTGCGCCGACGATGAAAAAGGAGAGGAATATGGGAAACCCCGTTGTTCAGGTCCACGCCAGGGACCATAGACCAGATATTTGACCAGATCGCTTGCCACATAAACCAGCATCAAACTGGTCAGCACTTCATCCACCCGAAAGCGAGTCTTCAAAAAAGCCGGAATAAACCCCCAAATAGCGCCTCCCAAGAATCCTCCCACAAACATCATGGTCAGCAGCAAACCCCGCGGAAGATTCGGCAAAGCCAAACCAATACCGCCTCCAATAATTGCTCCCATCAAGATCTGTCCTTCTGCGCCGATATTATATACCCTTGCCCGAAATGCCAGCGCTAATCCAACACCTCCCAGCAAAAGGGGAATGGCTTTGGTGAGCGACTCAGACAACCCATAAATCGAACCAAATCCACCGATTAGGATGCGTCTATACGCATTCAGAGGATCCACTCCTAAAAAATAAAAGATTAGCGCAATGACCACAAAGGCACAGACAAGCGAGAAAATTACTGCGCCAATTTGCACAGAAGGAGAAATATCCAAGCGACGTTCAATTCGAACTCTATATTTCATACCCATTGCTCCTCTGGTATTCGGGTTGCACCAGCCATCATCAAGCCAATTTTTTCAAGATTCTCCTGTGACGCCTCAACAATCCCCATAATTTCTCCATTGTACATCACCGCAACTCGGTCGCTTAGGGTAAGGATTTCTTCCAGATCATCTGATACCAAAAGGATAGCTCTTCCTTCCTTGCGTTGCGCCAGTAAAATCCTCCAAACTGTTTCAATTGCCCCCACATCCAAACCGCTGGTAGGATAAGCAATCACCAGTACACCCTCTCCCGAAGAAAGCTCTCGCGCAAGCAAAGCCCGCTGGATATTGCCACCCGATAGAAGTTTTACCGGCTTTTCAGGGCCCGGCGTAGCAATTTCATACTCGCGAATCAGTTGATTGGCAAATTGTAATAACTGTCTCTTATCGATAAAAAAACCCTTGGCAATAGGCTCTTTTCGATACCCCTTCAGGATTAAATTTTCTGCAATGCTCATATTCGGAACCAGAGCAGTCATTCTTTCGCCAGGCACATAGGAAAGACCTAGATCGACCCGCTCACGTACAGAAGCCTTTGAAATATCTTTTCCGCCTAACCAGACCTTACCACCTGTGAGCGGACGCAATCCCGTAATAGCTTCAAGTAACTCCCTCTGACCATTGCCAGCGACACCTGCAATTCCCAAAATCTCCCGCCCATGCACTGAAAACGAGACATCTCTTAAGGCAACCAATCCCTTATCGTTTAAAGCTGTCAAATTTTCTACCCTTAACCTTACTTCTTGACGTTCCAGAGGTTCTTTTTCCAAGCGGAATAACACCTCCCTCCCAACCATCAAATTGGCAAGCTGTCTTTCGTCAGTTTTGTTGGTTTCCACAACCGCCATCACCTTACCCTGACGTAAAATGGTCACTCGATGGCTAACCGCAGTAACCTCATCTAGTTTATGAGTGATAAAAATGATCGTATTTCCATCTTCTGTCATGCGCTGCAACGTTTTCAGCAATTGCTCAATTTCCATCGGCGTCAACATGGAAGTTGGTTCATCCAGGATCAAAATTTTTGCCCCCCGATACAACGCCTTCAAGATTTCCACCCGTTGCTGTTCCCCGGCCGAAAGCTGCCAGATGCGGGCATCGGGTTTGATCGCTAAGCTATAGCGATTAGCTAATTCCTCGATTTTCTTCCGTACCTCTTCTTCTCGAAAGCGAAACCCATTGGCGCTGCCTAAAATGACGTTTTCGACCACTGTGTGAGTTTGAACAAGGCGAAATTGTTGATGAACCATCCCTATTCCTAGACGGATCGCATCTCGAGGAGAATGAATGGTAACCTTATTTCCATTGATGTAAATCTCACCAGCATCAGGCCGATAAATCCCATAAAGAATGTTCATTAAGGTGGTTTTGCCAGCACCATTTTCACCAAGTAAAGCATGAATTTCTCCCGCTTTTACTTCAAAATCCACTCCATCATTGGCAACCACTCCGGAGAATCGTTTTGTAATCCCCTTCATGAGTACAGCACTCGGATCATTGCTCATAGAATGCCTCCAAATCAACAGAAAGGGGGGCAGTTTGCGCCGCCCCCCTATACAAACAATAACCATCAACCTTATTTGGGCTCTCCAATGACTCCTTCGACAAACCAGTCGATGGTCGTCAGCTCAAAATAGGAGAGGCGTTGTCCTTCTTTGACCCGTAAGGTTCCAGTCTGGTCATTGATCGGCCCGGTGAAGGGATCAAACAGCAAAGCAGGATCACGCATTTGTTCAATGCGTTTGAAGATCAGGTCATAGATGCTGATCTCACCCAAAAACTTGTCGGTAATCTTATATTCTTTGAGTTTCGGCTCAAAAATTGGATTGATCGGTTCACCAAAGCGAGCACCCAACTCAACTGACGACGGAGCGCCCAATTGCCAGCCACCGCTAAGTAAACCCCAGTAATCGACGTTCTCCAGATTCTTGGTCGTATAGATACCCAGGTAGATTTTGGTCAGAATATCCTCGTAAATCAATCCCCAGTTCACTAGCTGGCCACTGACCACCGAATTCGGGCCATAATCATGCATCGGGCTATAGTGGCTAAACGTGTAGACGGGTTGATTTTTCTGTGTGGTATATTCTTCCCCTACCTGGATCACTGCCGGACTGTCTTCGGTAAACGCAAGTGTGTCAACGCCCGTTGCAATCAGCGATTCAGCAGCTTCACGGGCTTTGGCGGGGTCATACCAGGAATAGAGCCAGCGTACCTCAACCGTTGCTTCTGGATTCGCCTCGCGAACACCGAGGGTAAAGGCGTTAATATGACGCACAACTTCGGGAATGGGATGAGCGCCCACATAACCGACTTTGCCGGTTTTTGTAACTGCACCCGCCATCAGGCCATTCAAATAGTAAATCTGATAGAAGTCAGCCATCATGGTTGCCATGTTGGGAGCGCGCTTAAAGCCGGAAACGTGGACAAAGAAGGTATCCGGATACTTTTGAGCAGCCTTTAGGGTATCATCCATATAACCGAAAGATGTGGTAAACACGACATTGCATTTTTCCTCGACAACAAACCGATCAATGAATCGGGACGAGTCTGCTTCTGCTACACTTTCAACGTAGCTAGTTTCGAGCCAGTCGTATTTATCATCCACATACCTTCGCCCAACATCGTGCGCGTTTGTCCACCCAAGGTCACCAATTGGGCCGACATAGACAAAACAAGCTTTTATTTTATTCTCAGAAGTGGCTGCAGGTTCTGAGGCAGGGGCTTGTTGTTCTGCTGCGGGGGGCTGGTTTGCTGCAGGTTGTTCCGGTGCGCTCGGAGCCTGGGCAGGTTGCGCGCAAGCAA
Source organism: Anaerolineales bacterium (assembly GCA_034434515.1). GTDB lineage: Bacteria > Chloroflexota > Anaerolineae > Anaerolineales > UBA4823 > NAK19. Next base: position 45,833 of record DAOTZA010000085.1, read on the forward strand.
CCAGGATTATACTTGCTACCAAGAGCAGGGCTAATATTTTGGAAACAGATTGGAACTTCATTTCACTTCTCCTCTATTCAGAAAATGGTTCAAATTTAGGTTAAACCGGTATGCTTGGATAGAAATTACTGGCTTTGTCCTCGTACTTTTTCCGTTTCACCTCCTTTCTTTCACCTGCACCCGATTATACCCATTCTTTTGATGTTGGCGAGTGAAATGTTTCCCGATTCCTCCTTTCTTTAATCCTGTAGGGCATTTAAAATTTCCGAAGTCGAAGCTGGCAAAACTTTCTTTTTTCGCATTATGGATCAACACATCTTTCAAGTTTCCATCTCCGACTTCGGTGATATGTCCTTCACTTTTAATCCGGCAAAATATGCGTTCCAGTTTCACCGCGTAAGGCGCGTCCGATGTTCTCCGGGTTGGTAATGATCGCATGTTTCCCACCAGCCTCCAGATACCAGATGATGGCCTGGATCTTAGGCGCCATTGAGCCTTTGGCAAAATGGGTGCCTTCGGCTAGATATTTCTTGGCTTCCGATAAGGTCATGCGATCGATCCACTTCTGATCGGGTTTGCCAAAGTTCAAAGCAACCTTTTCTACAGCCGTGGAAATCAGGAACAAATCGGCGTTGAGTTTGCGAGCCAGCAGGCTGCTGGCGTAATCTTTGTCGATCACGGCTGCTACCCCACGATATTCACCATCACCAACATCGATGACCGGGATACCGCCACCGCCAACAGTGATCACAATGACGCCGGCATCAATCAAAGTCTTCACTGTCTCAAATTCAACCACTTCTTTGGGTAATGGAGAGGCAACCACCCGTCGCCAGCCTCGTCCAGCATCTTCAACCACGTTCCAACCCATCTCACGGGCTCTCCGTTGAGCTTCTTCTGCATCCATAAAGCTGCCAATCGGCTTGGTGGGATTTTTGAAAGCTGGATCATCTTTATCCACCAATACCTGAGTGATCACGGTCGCAACCGGTTTCTTAATGCTGCGTTTGTAAAGCCAGTTTTGCAGGGTCTGCTGCAGAGCATAACCAATGGCACCTTGGGTATCGGCGCCACAGACATCCAGCGGCACCTCGTGCATGCCTTCGACTTTGGCCGCGATTTCCGAACGCCGTAAGATAAAACCCACCTGCGGACCGTTTCCATGGCCAATTGCCACATCCCAACCCGCTTCGATCATATCGGCAATATGATAGGTTGTCTCCTTGGCAGCCTCGTATTGATCTTCTACGGTTTTATGTTGTTCGTCTTTGATCAGCGAATTACCACCAATTGCAACTACAGCTACTTTCTTCTCGGCCATCCTAGATACCTCCCATGGTCAAAGCCATCACGGCTTTTTGAACGTGCATACGGTTTTCTGCCTCATCATACACTACCGACTGCTGGCTGTCGATCACGCCATCGGTCACCTCGATATTGCGATCCGCCGGCAAGGGGTGCATGTAAATCGCATCCGGCTTTGCCAGCGCCATCTTGCGCTCATCGGTAATCCAGTGCTCGTACTTCTTGATGATCTTAGCCCCTTCTTCAGCATCTGGCGTATGCACCATTGCACCCCAGGATTTGGCGTAGATAATATCTGCGTCTTTGAAGGCTTTATCCATCCCATCGGGATCGCTGATCACCTCAAACCCCGTTCCATACTTGCGGGCCTGTTCCTGTGCCATATCCATGATCTCGGGCATCAACCGAAATTCGGGTGGATGGGCAAGGACAACATCCAGGCCAAAGCGAGGCATTTGAACCACTAACGACTGCGGAACCGACATAGGTTTCTGGTAAGAGGCGGCATAAGCCCAGGATACCACCATTTTCTTGCGACGCAAATCGCGACCCTTCTTTTCAATAATGGTCATCAGGTCAGCCAAGATTTGGAAGGGATGGTAAATATCACACTGCATATTCAACACCGGGACGCGCGAATACTTGGCAACTTCATTCAAGTATTTATTGCCAACTCCCCAATCCACATGACGGATGGCAATTCCATCGAAATACCTACCGAAGATTTCGCCGATTTCTTTGGGAGTATCCCCATGGGCGATTTGGGTCGTCTTGCTTTCAATGAATGCAGCATGACCGCCAAGCTGTGCCATACCTGCTTCGAACGAACCCCGTGTGCGCGTGCTGGAAAAGAAGAAAAGCATCGCCAGAACTTTATCGCGCAAATAGGGATGTGGCTCTCCCAAAGCCCGTTTGCGCTTTAAGTCAAAAGCAACATCCAAAACTGTTTCAACTTCTTCTTTGCTAAAATCCAGGTCACCGATTAAATCTCTGCCGTAAAAATGCGTTTGCATGTCTTACCTCCGTTTTTATTGGATCATTCCTATAGCTTTGCGTTTAAAATTGAGCAATTCTGTCAGATGCAAGGGAATATTGCAACTGGAATGTAAGCGCCAGCTTACCTGTTTTGTGCGCAAGCAATTGTTCGCGATTTCTCATTGTTTTTGTGGCAGTATCCAGATCAATCTTGCATCTGACAGAACGGTTTGAAGCTTTCAACTCGTTGGTTTCAATCTAAAACCTAACGGTGCTTCGAAAAAACAGATGTTTACCGATTTTCTTACTCCATCGCACCCAAAACCAGCGCCAACAATGCCATACGCATGACCACGCCATTAAAGGCTTCTTGCCAGTAGCGAGACCAGCGAGTGATGTCCACATCAGTTGGGATTTCGTCCATGCGCGGCAGTGAGTGCAGCAGAATGGCATCTGGTTTGGCTTTGGTCTCAAGCAGTTGGCGGGTGATCTTGTAATTGGCTGGCGTCAGGCTAACCTCACCCGTGCGCTCATCGCGAGACTTGGTATAGTCCGGTTGCACCACCGGCTCAACCAGGATCACATCTGCTGTGCCAATCGCCTGTTCCACATGCTCAGCTTCTTTGAAGTCCAGGCTGTATTGGCGCAGTTCAGCTTTAAACTCTTCGGTAAGGGTCATTTCGGGAGGAGCAACGAAAGTGATTGGGCAGTCAAATTGGGTGAGCGCGTAAGCCAAAGAGTGCATTGTGCGCATGCGCATATCGCCTACAGCCAACCAGCGCAACCCGTCAATGCGCCCTTTTTCGCGCAAAACGGTGTATAAGTCAGTGAGGATCTGGGTTGGATGTTCGCCCCATCCATCACCACCGTTGATCACCGGGATCGAAGCCCACTTGGCAGCTTCGTGCGGAGCGCCTTGCTGGAAATGGCGCATCACGATCACGTCACCGTAGAATTCCAGCATCTTGACGGTGTCTTTGATCGATTCCTGATAGAAATCGCCGGCGCGGGTCATCTTGGGATCCGCAAAGCCGACCACATGGCCTCCTAGGCGATGCATGGCGGCTTCATGCGCCAGACGCGTGCGGGTGGAAGGTTGGTAGAAAGCTGCGACTAGGGTTTTCTCCTTGAGCATGTCCGAGTTGCGCCGACTGCGGGCAATCGGTTCCATTTTCGCAGCTACTTCAAAGATGTGGAAAAATTCGTTTCGTTCAAAGTCTTTGAGCGACAGGATGTCGCGACCCATAAAACTCCGCATGGTACACTCTCCTTACTTGAATAATGGATTAAGATTGGGGCTTAGAACTTGCCCGACCCTCCGCACGACATGAAAGCGAAAGTAACCAGGCAAGAAATAACTAAATGAATAGTCAATTACTTGACCGCTAACGGTATACAACCAGGCTCGGAACATCAATAATCCATCGCCGCGTTGAATGCCAAAAATCTTTGCCAGATCGCGACTTGCCTGAACAACATTGATCTCACAACGCGAAGATTGCAAGGCTGGGGAGCCGCGCTTCAGGAGCAAATCCAATACAGATCCTTGAAACTCACGCATCTCTTCATCCCCCACCAGCCCTTCGGGCAAAATGTCGATCAGGTAGGCAACCGCTTTATTCTTGGTCAGGATCGAGCGGCGAATGTCGATGACCTGGTCTTTCTCATTGATTCCCAAAGCGATAGCTTCTTCGGCTGTCGCCTGACGTTTCTGGATGAACACATCTCCCATTGCAACGGATAACCCGATTCGAGATGCCAGCGTATCAATGCTCTCCAGAACTTCCAGGCCGCTCTCAATAACCGCGGGTGGTTGCATCACGTAAGTTCCTGCTCGAGGACGGCGATGAATAATCCCTTGCGTCTCAAAGGTGCGCATTGCCTCCCGCAGACTTGCCCGCGAAACCCCCAGCTCTCGCGCCAGATCGGGTTCGGCTGGCAAACGCTCACCGGGTGGCGTGCTGGCAATCAACAAAGCCAATCGTTCCTGCAAACCCTGACTCGCGTCGGTCATGGCATCCTCATCAAAACTCAACCATTGAGCAGACGTTTCGCAGCTTCATTTTGACGCCTCACTAAATCAACTTCATCCAGATTGACCAATCGTCCATGCTTAACCACGAAACGCCCGCCAACCACCGTATAGTCAACCCGCACTGGAGCACAGAACAGCACTGCTGCAACAGGGTCGTGCAAGGCGCCTGCATAATCCAACCGATTCAGATTGATGGCAAAAAAGTCGGCGCATTTTCCGACTTCTATAGAGCCAATATCCTTGCGCCCCAACACGGCTGCTCCACCTCGGGTAGCGATTTCTAACGCCTGGCGGGCAGTCATCAGCGGCGGAGCACTGGCGGCCGATAAGGAAGCGCCTTCCAAACCAGCCTTCAAGCGAGCCACGAGCATTGCCTGCCGGGCCTCTTCCAGCAAGTTCGAGCCGTCATTGCTCGCCGAACCATCAACTCCCAACCCGACTTTAACCCCTCTGGAAAGCATCTTTAGAACAGGAGCTATTCCAGAGGCAAGGCGCATATTCGAAGTCGGGCAGTGAGCAATCCCACTGCCGCTAATGCGATAGGTCTCGATCTCGGCATCATTGACATACACCGAATGGGCAAACCAGACATCCTCCCCCAGCCAATCAACTTTCTCCATATATTCAACCGGTCGATAGCCGAATTTCTGCAAACAAAACTGCTCTTCATCTTGAGTCTCTGCCAGATGGGTATGGAGATGCACCCCGTATTGGCGCGCCAAGGCTGCCGATTCTCGCATCAGTTCACCGGTCACACTAAAGGGTGAACAAGGCGCCAGGACAATTTGTACCATTGACCCGGGTTTGGGGTCGTGATATTGCTCAATCAACCGCTGAGAGTCGCGCAAAATTGCAGCTTCTTCTTCCACTACACTGTCCGGCGGCAGCCCCCCCTTACTTTCGCCCAGGCTCATTGACCCACGCGAAGCGTGCAGCCGCAATCCCACCTCAAGTGCGGCTTCGATCTCATCGTCTAACCGTGCACCGTTGGGAAAAAGGTAGAGATGATCGGAGGCAGTAGTACAACCCGAAAGCGCCAACTCTCCCAGGGCAGTTTGGGTTGAGATGCGCACATCTGCTGGTGTCATTCTCGCCCAGATTGGATATAATGTCTTTAACCAGTGAAACAAGTTGGCATTCTGGGCTTCTGGCACCACACGAGTCAGGGTTTGATAAAAATGGTGATGGGTGTTAACCAGCCCTGGGAGAACGAGATGATCACTCAGGTCTAAAATTTCATCGGCGGTATTGGGCAATTGCCGGCTTTCCCCAACCTGTTCGATAAATCCATCGCGGATATAGATGGCGCCGTTTTTAATTTCGCGCCGTTCTTCATCCATTGTAACTAATAGCGTACAATTGCGAACGAGTAGGGTAGTCATAATCCTCATTCCCTATTTGTCTGACAATTGGATTATAGCATAACATCTCAAACGCGTCAATTGTCTGACATATTAATTTTTTCTCATTCTGTCTAGAAGTAAAAATCACTGTCAGTTGACTTCTGACGGTGTCAAAATGCATTCTGGCAGTTCAGCCGGAAGAGTTACGGATTCTGGATTTGGGCAGCTCGCAAAGTATTCTTCATCAGCATAGCAATGGTCATCGGGCCAACGCCACCTGGAACCGGGGTGATCCAACCGGCAACTTCTTTCGCTTCTTCAAAGTTCACATCGCCGACCAAACGATAACCCTTTGGTGAGTTTGGATCATCTTTGCTGTTGATCCCAACATCGATGACCGCTGCACCTGGCTTAATCCAACTGCCACGCACCATTTCAGCTTTTCCGATGGCTGCAATCAAAATGTCTGCCTGTCGAACGACATCTGGAAGATCCCTTGTCCGTGAGTGACACACAGTTGTAGTAGCATTCTTGCCAATTAGCAACAAAGCTGCCGGCATTCCCACAATATTCGACCGACCTAGCACCACGGCATTCGCCCCTTCAATTTGGACCCCTGCCTGCTCTAATAAATAAATACAACCGTACGGGGTACAGGGGACAAACAATGGTTCACGCCCTTTTTGGGCTAAACGCCCGATGTTGATCGGGTGAAACCCATCCACATCCTTCTCTAGCGCAATCGTTTGCAAGACGCGCTCCTCATTGAGATGAGAAGGCAACGGCAATTGCACCAGGATACCGTTGACCTTGGGATCATCGCTGAGACGCTTGACCAAATCCTCCACCTCTTGTTGGGAAGCATCTGCGGGAAGGTGATGTCCATAGGACTCAATTCCCAGTTCTGCGCAGGCTTTCTGTTTTGACCGTACATAGGTTGCCGAGTCCACCCGGTCGCCAACTAATACCGTTGCCAAACCAGGCCGTGGCTTGCCAGCCTCCACCATATTCTTAACCTCGGCTGCGACTTCTTCCCTGACTTTCTGAGCAATCAATTTTCCATCGATAATTTGTGCTGTCATCTCATTCTCCTTATGGGTTTTTCAAATTCTTTTTTCATCCTACCAAACCGTTCGGATCACCAAACCGATCAAACAAACACCTATCCTACCCCAATCCTTTGGAAATTATGCCTAAAAAAGAAAATTCTGCCAATGGATAAATGTCATTCAATATTGATAAATCAATCCTACTATTTTATAATGACCTGGAAGACAATACCGTGTAGAGGTTAATTATGCCTGAGATGGAGAAATCTGCCGGCAGCGATTTTATTCGGGAAATGATCCGCAAAGACATTGAAACTAACCGCTTTGGCGGGCGGGTTCACACTCGCTTTCCTCCCGAACCGAATGGCTATTTACACATCGGCCATGCAAAGTCAATTGTGCTCAACTTTGGCATCGCTGAAGAATTCAACGGACTCTGCAACCTGCGCTTTGATGATACCAACCCAGAAAAAGAAGATATCGAATACATTGAAGCGATTAAGGAGGACGTGCGCTGGCTGGGCTATGACTGGGGCGATCGACTATTCCATGCCTCAGATTACTTTGATCAACTCTACGAATACGCCATCCAGCTCATCAAAAAGGGCAAAGCTTATGTAGATGACCTCTCCCCAGAAGAGTTACGGCAACAACGCGGCACTCTGACCGAACCCGGCGTGGAAAGCCCCTATCGAAACCGCTCAGTGAAGGAAAACCTCGACCTGTTTCAACGTATGCGCGCTGGTGAATTTCCCGAAGGATCGCGTACCCTGCGGGCAAAAATCGACATGAAATCCCCTAATCTAAACCTGCGCGATCCGGTGATGTACCGAATTAAATACGCCACTCATCCACACGTAGGCGACAAATGGTGTATTTACCCGATGTACGACTATACGCATTGTGTTTCCGACTCTATCGAAGGGATTACCCACTCCATTTGTACGCTAGAGTTTGAAGACCATCGACCGCTCTACGACTGGTTTCTGGATGAGCTAGGCATCTATCATCCTCAACAAATCGAATTTGCCCGCCTCAACCTATCTTATACAGTGATGAGCAAGCGCAAACTCTTACAACTTGTCAAAGAAGGGCATGTATCCGGCTGGGATGACCCGCGCATGCCAACCCTTTCCGGCTTAAGGCGTCGCGGAGTCCCTCCCGAAGCCATCCGCAACTTTTGCGAAAGAATTGGGGTTGCCAAGAATGACAGCGTGGTCGATATTGCCCTTTTAGAATTTTGCATCCGAGAGGTTCTCAACAAAACCGCTCCGCGGGTGATGGGTGTCCTCGATCCACTCAAAGTCATCTTAATCAATTACCCAGAAGAGCAAGTGGAAACCATGGAATGTTTGAACAATCCAGAAGATGAAAGCATGGGCACTCGCCTGGTACCTTTCTGCCGCGAATTGTACATTGACCGCGATGATTTCCGCGAAGAACCCCCTCCGAAATACTATCGCCTGGCTCCAGGTCGAGAAGTCCGCTTACGATATGGGTACTTCATCAAATGTGAAGAGGTGGTGAAAAACGAGAAAGGTGAAGTTGTGGAGTTACGTTG
>DAOTZA010000086.1:0-3765 GCA_034434515.1 Anaerolineales bacterium
TTGCAGAAGAAAACCGAAAGCGGCTTCGAGCGCCTGGGGGTCTTGCGCATGGATGTGGATAACCTCGGCAGATTGTTCAAAGAAGGTTTGGGGGAGTCCTTCTCACTCTCCCGCATGGCGACCTTGAGTTTTCAAATCAGTTTGTTCTTTGAGGGGTGGCTCAAGCGCATTGTAGAGCATGCGCAGTGGCACGACCTAGTCTATACCGTTTACTCGGGTGGCGATGACCTGTTCCTGATTGCTCCCTGGGATAAAGTGCCCTCTCTGGCGCAAAAAATTGTCGCCGATTTCGCTGCCTATACTGCTCACCCAGGTTTGCACATCTCCGGCGGACTGGCCTTCATCGACGGAAAATATCCCATCTATCAGGCTGCTGAAGATGCCGCCGAGGCTGAGGAGCTTGCCAAAACGAGCGGCAAAAACGCTTTTGGCTTTCTGGGTCGAGCCTGGCGCTGGGATGAATTCCAGATGTTAAGCCATCAAAAAGATGAACTGAAAGCGTTGGTGCAGGGCGGCGATGAAAGTGAGCAGAGCGGACCGAAGAGCCTGTTGCAAACCTTGCGCAGCCTGGCATTGATGGAAGAAGAAGCTATTGCACAAAGCGGGCGTCCCGTTTGGGGGCGCTGGCAATGGTTAGGAGCGTATCAACTGGTGCGCATGGCCAGCCGCTATGACAACAAGCGCGATCTGAAAGACAAAATTACGAAATTACATCAGCAATTGGGCGATTTCCGCAATCTGAGCACTTGGGGCGCGGCTGCACGCTGGGCGCAACTGGAGACGAGGAAACGGAAAGATGGGTGAGCATTCCCAGCATTTTGAATCCAAACTATTCAGTCAATGGCTTGTAGGGTGGAAAGAAGACCCGCGTATTGATTTTAAGGCGCAAATCATTCGCCTCGTCGACGAACGGGGTCAGCGGGATGACAAAAAGAAATTTGAGCTCGCAAAAGATTTGATCGCCTTTGCAAATATCGCCCGGCGTATCGGACAACCTTGCTGGATAGCATTTGGAATAGAGGAGGGCAAAAAGCTGAGCGATGTTAGAGGACAATATCCTCAACGCAAGCCAGATTGGCATAATCCAAATAAATCTCTGGCCGAATTACAAGCCGATGAAGTAGAAATGCCATACCGAAACGTTGCTCGAGATTGGGTAGAGCCAGAACCGAATATCCAACTAGAGTATGGAGAGATTGATGGTTTTTTCGTTTCATATCTGCAAATCAACCCAGAATACCCAGAAAAACCCTATTGTCTAAAGCGAGACTATGGGAAATACAAGGAGGGAACCGTTTTTGTTCGAAGAGGTTCAGCAACGGTCGAAGTGACGCCTGCTGAGGCAAAGAATCTTCTTCCGGCTAGGAAGGTTGCCTACCTGACTCGTGAAGATTGGAAGGAAGTTGTCGAGCGAGCGCGCATCAACAGCGAACAGTTTTATAATTTGGCGATAACTTTTCCATTACTTGACTTAGAAGGTAATTCTGTTCTCGAAACAATTTTGGAGCGGTTACAAAAAGGTAAAAAAATAACGGTTTTGGTAGGAAATGCTGGACAAGGTAAAACAACGATCATTAATGCTCTGGCATGGGAGTTAGCTGATAAGTTTCGGCCCGAAGGTCTTCGCAGATATTATGCTGAAACAGATATTTTCAAAGACTCACTATCTGTTGTTGAAGACCTTGAAGTTGTGCCGACAGTGCCCTTACCAATTAAGATGGAGTTGCGAAAGGCGCTTAGAGACCTAAGTACTTTCGAAGTCGAATTGTTGAAATCCATGCTGGGCACCATACCACATGACAGGGAACTCCAGCATTATTGGCGCATTCCCGGTTCTCACTGGATCTTATTGTTAGATGGGGTGGATGAAATTCATGAGTGGGAGTTTTTTGCGGAACATCTACAAAACTGGCTTGAGCGTTTGCCGGATAACGTACAAGTTGTGATCTCCTCTCGTCCTTATGCTATAGCGTCAATATCAGATGAAGTACACCTAGCACCTTTGGATAAAAATCAAGCACTTTCTCTCATAAAAACTAAGCTTTTTGATAAATTCCCTGAAATAGCCCAGGAAAGTTATCAAGAAATCCATGATTACTTATGCGCCGAAGAAAAGGTTTTTGACCTCTTGCATACACCTCGCTGCGTCGATGGTTTCCTTGGATTTTGGCTAGAAAACTACATCCCTACAACTATAGATAGCGATTACCCCTTACCGATAACAAAGAGCAGTGTTACGAACCCAAGCTCGATCTTTCTAGACAATGAAGCTTCAGAGCCTAGAGTCGAGATTCAAGGAATTAATCCGCAAGATCTTTTCGGGGAGGAATCCGTAGACAGATTCGTTAGTGACCAAAATCCCGATACATTGGTTCAAGACGAAGGCTCGAATCAAAATGAGAAGGATGAAACAGTTCCTTCCATAGCAGTTGTGCTAACTCATATTACTGAGTATGTGTATCGAGAAGAAGAAAATCGCCAATTAGGACGCTGGGGAAAGAGAGTGAGGGATAGAGTGGATGAAGCTCTCGAGGAGTTACAAAGAACAGCGTGGAATAAAGATTGGGACACCGATATGTTCACCGTAAGGCAAATGAATCCAAAGGCTCGCAGCTTGAACGAATACATCGGCTTCATCAAAAAAAGCGAACAAAGGTCCAAATATCGCTATATCTCAATCTTTTTTCAATCTTTTTGTGCTGCGTGGTTTGCGGCAGATTTCTTACAAGGACAAGAGGAGAAAATTAAGAGACATCTATTTAGGCGTAGAGAGATTTCTTCAACCAAGCAAGTACTAAAGCTGCTAAACCAGCTACTTCAAGCAAATAATAGATCACAGATTTCTATAAATCTAGGAGGCTCTTTATGAATATAAAAACCATCATGACCAACGACCCAACGGGTCAGCAATTGATTGAATTTGCCAGCCAGACCGCCCAACAACTGGTCAGAGATCAGCTTACTCGCGGTCAGGTGCGCAATATCTTCACCGAAGTGCGCAAAATCGAAGCCCTTTGGGAAGCCGAAAGTGTCAAAAAACCTGAGGAGCAAAATTACACCAAAGCCCTGCGCCGCCTGGTGATGCTCAAGCCCAAAATGGACTACCAGACTGCCCGCATTCCTCAGGTGCAGCGATTGAAAGACGTGCTAAGCCAGGCCATTGATGAAGTTGTAAAGGGTCAATCACCCGCTGAACAAACCGAACGCTTCAAACGCTTCATGAACCTGTTTGAAGCCATTCTCGCCTATCACCGCGCCCTGGGTGGACGCAATTAATTTTTCTAAGGAGGACTCGATGGATGCTAAAATTAAACTCTATGGACGCGTGTTTATCACCGCAAAAATCAAAGCCCTCACCGGCCTGCACATCGGCGGTTCAAACACCGATTTGGAAATCGGCGGGTTGGATAAAGCGGTCATTCGCAACCCGCTGACCAAACGACCATATATCCCGGGCTCCAGTTTGCGGGGCAAAATGCGCTCGCAAATGGAAAAGCTGCTGGGTTTGCCCCAGAATCGCCCCATCGGACAGGTAACCATTCACACTTGCAAAACCCAGGCAGAATTTGAGAAAAACGGTGGCTGTCCGGTTTGCACGGTTTTTGGCGTGCCGGCTGAAATGGATTACAAAAACCACACCCGCCTGGTTGTACGGGATGCAGAACTGACAGACGAGAGCGCTCAGGCGTTGATCGATGCCCGCACCGATTTGCTCTTTGGCGAACTCAAAACCGAAGTTGCTATCGACCGCGTCACCTCAGCCGC
>DAOTZA010000087.1:0-5988 GCA_034434515.1 Anaerolineales bacterium
GCATGACCCGGAGTTGGTCCAGGCGCTCTTTCGCGCCGCTCATACGCTTAAGGGTTCAGCGGGAATGATTGGTCACAAGCGCATGGTGGATCTCACCCATGCTTTGGAAACGGTGCTGGATGGTGTACGCAAGCAGACCCTTGATCCTTCGTCTGAACTCATCGACGTAATGTTAGAGTCGTTGGATAGCCTGCATCAATTGCTCGATGAAGTGGGAAGTGACGAAATCAGCCAGGTGAGTGTCAATTCAATTGTGGCTCAACTTCAGCGGCTGGGCGGTATCCAGAGTGGTTCAGCGGTCGCTGCTACGACTACAGCGGTCGCCCAGACTTCTGCGGAGCAATCTGTCAAAAGCCTTTCATCAAGTGAAGCTCAGCGGCCCGATCAACCGCTGACCATTCGGGTGAAAATAAGCCAGGATAGCATTGCATCAGCGGCGCGGGCTTTACAGGTCGTCTTGACTTTGCAAGAATCAGGAGAGATTCTGGAGTTGACACCACCCCTCTCGGTCATCGAAACCGCTGCCCCGGTCTCTAACCTCACGGTGCAGATCCAGCCACTGAAACCCCTTTATGAAATCCGCAAATCGCTTTCGATGATTTCTGAGTTAGAGGAAGTGATGATTGAAGGTGAGCCTATCCAGGCTCAGACTCTGCAATACCAGCCTGCCCAAAGTGATTCAGGCGGTGAAAAACAGGGGAAATTATCCTTAGGGGAATTGCTTGTCCAAAACGGCCTGATTACAAAAGAGCAACTGCAGACTGCACTTCGCATCCAGCAGGAGAGCGAGGGGCCTTCAAAACCTTTGGGGCAGATTCTGGTTGGGATGGGGTTGATTTCTCAGGAAATCCTCGATGAAATGATCGCTGAACAGTCGGCGCAGAAAAAAGCGCCCCCGCCGGCCGCTGGGGAGGTGGATACTGCCGAAAAGAGCCGCGCAAAAGTCGTCGATAAAACCGTCCGCACCAGTGTAGAACGTCTGGATAACTTAATGAACCTGATTGGGGAGTTGATCACCGATCGCAATCGCATGTATCAACTTCGCCGAGAGCTGGAAGCCCTCTATCGGGGTTCTGCGCAAGTGGAAGCACTCTCGGATACGATTATCCATGTGGGGCGGATTACTGACATGTTGCAATCCGAAGTGATGTCGATCCGCATGTTGCCGATTTCAAACGTTTTCAACAAATTTCCGCGCCTGGTGCGAGATTTAGCTCGAAAGGCGAACAAACAAATCGATCTGGTCATTCGCGGTGAAGATACAGAACTGGATCGATCGGTGATCGAAGTGATTAGCGATCCGTTGATCCACCTGATTCGCAATGCTGTCGATCATGGCATTGAGTCACCTCAAGAAAGGCGCGCAGCCGGTAAGCCCGAACGAGGGGTGATTTTGCTTACTGCCCGCCATGAACAAGGAAGGATTTATATTACGGTAGAAGATGATGGACGTGGCATCGATGTTCATCGAGTCAAGGCAAAAGCGGTAGAAAAAGGACAGCTCACTCAAGCTGAAGCAGATTCGATGAGCGATGACGAGGCAATTGAGTTGATTTTTGTCTCGGGACTTTCGACAGCCCGGGCGATTAGCGATGTCTCCGGCCGAGGGGTCGGCATGGATATTGTGCGGGCAAATATCGAGCAACTCAATGGGAATATTCAGGTGGAAACCTGGCCAGGCAAAGGGACGCAATTTACGATCATCCTTCCTCTGACACTTGCCATTGTACCGACTTTACTGGTCAAAGTCTGCGGAGCAACCTACGCAATTCCTCTGGTCACCGTCAACGAGACCTTACGTATCAAAACTCAGGAGATCCAAACTGTCAACGGCAGGCCGGTCATCAGCCTTCGAGAACACGTTTTGCCGGTTTGTAACCTGGGGGAGGTGTTTGCCCTGCAAGATCATCAGAATGGCAAAGCAAAGGAAAATTATGAGTATGTAGTTATCGTCCGCTCCGGGAAGACCCAGTTGGGTTTGATTGTGGATGACTTAATTGGTGAAGAAGAAGTTGTGGTGAAATCGCTGAGTTCGGTCATTGGAGAGGTGATCGGTATCTCAAATGCAGCGATCTTGGGTGATGGGCAGGTTGCCTTGATTATTGATGTGCAAGGGTTAATTAAATTAGTGACGAGCTGGAGTGAGCGTAGCGGTCGCTTGGAAAAGCTACCAGTTTGATACCTGAAGGGGTTTAGAATGGATGAGGAATACGCCAAAAAATTTCAAAGCGTCTTAGCCAACATGGCGAACATTGGAATCAGCAATGCAGCCAGAGGCATGTCTGCCATGGTGGGTGAGAACCTGACGGTCACAGCCCCAGTTGTCAAAGCGGTGCCTTTTTATGAAATCCCCAATCTTCTGGGTGGCCCGGAAACCGAAGCGGTGGGCATTTATCTGCGGGTGGAAGGATCGATTCCAGGACAAATTATGATGGTGATTCCCTATCAAAAAGCTTTGGAGCTGGTTGATTTAACCATGGGAGAATCGCCCGGCACCACCAAGACTTTAGGTGCGATGGAGCGTTCTGCGCTGGCAGAATTAGGGAATCTAACCGGCTCCTTTTTCCTCAACGCCATTGCAGATAAGGCAGGCCTGGCAGCGCGACCCTCACCCCCGGCGGTGATTGTTGATATGGTTGGCGCAATTATGGATATCATTCTTGCCACCGCAGATGTCTTGAGTGAAGAGGTACTGATGGTGCAAGCCAGATTCCTGCGCAACGGGAGAGAAGCTCAGGCGGATTTTTGGCTGATTCCAGACCATCATACCATCGAAACAATTGCTAAGCAAATTGAGGCAAACAATGCAGGATAGTGTGGCGGTAGGTTTAGGCGAATGTAAAATCAGCCGCAATGTTGAGGAAGTTCTGGTGGCGTATGGATTGGGGTCGTGTGTTGGAATCGGCATGTACGACCCGCAGCTACGCCTGGCCGGTCTGCTTCATGCGGTGTTGCCTACCAGCCCAAATGGTGTTGCCGAAAGAAGTGCAAAATACGTCACTTCGGGAATTGAGATTCTATTGGAGGAAATGATAAAAGCCGGGGCGATTCCTTCCCGAATCATCGTGCGTATGGCGGGAGGCGCTAACATGCTCACTGCCCCTGGGTTCTCCAAAACATTTAATATTGGCACTCGCAATGTCGAAGCGGCTCATGAGGTACTGCAACGCTTAAGGTTGCGACTGGTTAGTGAGGAAGTGGGCGGCACGATTGGACGGACGGTTCGTTTTTACGTCTGTGATGGTCGGATGACCATCCGCACCGTTGGAAACCAGGAGAGAGTCATTTAAGGCTTGTTGCAAAATCTTGAAGCAAAAAGGAGATAGACTGAATGGCAAAGATACTCGTTGTCGACGATGCAGAATTTCTGCGGGTCAGAATCTCGAAGATGCTCAGCAGTGAGGGCCACGAGATCATCGAGGCGGAAAATGGCTTGAAGGCGGTCGAAACCTATAAAAGCGCTCGGCCTGATTTAGTCCTGATGGACATCACCATGCCCGAAATGGATGGTCTGGCAGCTTTGCGCGAGATTCGCAGCTTTGATTCGGCGGCAAAAGTGGTTATGCTAACCGCCTTAGGGCAAGAGTCAGTGGTTTTAGAGGCGATTAAAGCCGGGGCGCGCGATTTCGTCGTCAAACCGTTTGAGAAGGAGCGCGTGTTGAGCGCAATTGCCAAGCTGGTTGGATGAGTGAAACACCACGATGGCTGTTCCAACGCCTGGTAGTCCTGCTCCCATAAATCCGTCCCGAGACGGCGGCGATCCAACGATCCGAGTGCTGGTTGTAGATGACTCGGCTTTTATGCGATACACCCTGACGCGCCGTCTGGGGGGAACGCCGGGTTTATCCATCGTCGGGGCTGCTCATGATGGAAAAGAAGCGCTTCAACTTCTTGAGAGCCTGAAACCGGATGTGATCACGCTGGATGTGGAAATGCCTCACATGGATGGCCTGACAACGCTCAAACAGATCATGGCAACCCGACCTACACCGGTGATTATGGTGAGCAGCCTGACGACGGAAGGCGCGCGAGAGACCATTCAAGCGCTTACGTTTGGAGCAGTTGATTTCATCGCCAAACCTGAATCGAAAGCCAACATTGAACTGATCATCGAAGAACTGGTAACGAAAATTCGCCGCGCTGCGAAGGCAAGAGTGGTTGCGCTTACGCCAGCGAATGTCCAGCCTGGGCGCCTTCCAACAGAACAATTGCCAAAAAAGGTGCGCCCCTTGGGCGAGAAAGACAAAGTGGTGGTCATTGGCGCGTCAACTGGCGGCCCACGCGCGTTAAATCAAGTTCTCCCCCAACTTTCGGCGAACCTTCCGGCCGCATTTGTTATTGTGCAGCATATGCCGGTGGGGTTTACCCGCTCTCTGGCTGAAAGGTTGAATAGCCTTTCGGAACTCATGGTGAAAGAGGCTGAACCAGGTGACCAACTTGAAGTGGGTAAAGCTCTGGTAGCTCCAGGTGGCTTTCATCTGGTGTTCGATAAAAATGGGGCAGTTAGCCTGAATCAAAACCCAACTGTTCACGGCGTTCGACCAGCGGTGGATGTGACCCTTATCTCAGTAGCGCAGAATTTTGGAAAAGCGACGGTAGCCGTTGTTCTAACCGGGATGGGAAAGGATGGCGCAAATGGGGCTGTCTTAACCCATTCGTTGGGTGGAAAAGTGATTGCCGAGGACGAGTCGAGTTGTGTGGTCTGGGGTATGCCGCGTAGCGTGATCGAAGCCGGCGCAGCGGATCAAGTCGCCCCTTTATCTGAAATACCTGACGCCATTGTGAGGGCTGTTCAATGGAATTAGAAGTGTACCAGGAAGTCAAACGAAATGTTAAGCGTCTCCTTGATCTGGACCTGGATCATTACAAGGATGAGCAAATGAGACGTCGTTTGGATTCCTGGCTGGTACGCAGCGGTGCACCTGACTGGAAGACTTATTTTGACCGCGTGCGGATTGACGAGAAAGAACGCACTCGCTTTCGGGATTATATTACGATCAATGTTTCAGCTTTTTTCCGCGACCCGGAACGCTGGAAAAGTCTGGCTGAAATGGTGCTTCCAAGATTGCTAAAAGAAAGCCTCGGACGGGTAGGGTCAGAAAATGGCTTGCGAATCTGGAGCGCAGGTTGTTCTATTGGTGCAGAACCGTACACGTTAGCGATTTTGCTGGACGAAATGGCTCCTCGGCGGCGCCATTCTATTCTGGCAACCGATTATGATCTTGGGGCGTTGAACAAAGCTCGTCAGGGCGGTCCGTATACAGCCGAAGAAATCCAAAACTTAACTCCTGCGCAACGCTCTGCCTATCTCCAACCTGGTGGTCCTCCTTACTACGTAACCCCAAATCTAATCAAGAAGATCACCTTTCAGGAACACAATCTGTTTGCCGATCCTTTTCCAAAAGACCTGGATTTGATTGTTTGTCGGAATGTGGTCATCTATTTCACGGCTGCTGCCAAAGAAAAACTGTATCAGGCTTTCCGCAATGCTTTGCGTCCGGGAGGAGTTCTCTTCGTCGGCGCAACGGAAATTATCCCCCATCCACAAACCTACGGTTTACGCAATGCGGGGATTTCGTTCTATGAGAGGGTTTGAGTATGTCTCCTCAAGTTACTATGGATGATCTCATTCGTAGAGTGGGTGAATTGCCCCCAATGCCCCAGGTGGCTCAAAGGGCTTTGGATCTCATCCGAGACCCAAAATCGGATATGGCGGATGTGGCGAAAATATTGGCAATGGATGAAGCAATGACCAGCCTGATCTTACGCTGGGCAAACTCGGCCTACTATGGTTTGAAATATCCAGTATCCACCGTTCATCAGGCGGTTACCTATTTGGGTTATCGCACCCTACATAGCTTGATTCTGGCTGCCTCGGTGGCTTCATTTCTCGAACGTCCTGCGCCTGGCTATGCCCTTGAACGCGGCGAACTTTGGCGACATTCGATTGCCGTCGCTGCAGGAGCCCGCTTGATTGCGGCCGATTTT
>DAOTZA010000088.1:0-7312 GCA_034434515.1 Anaerolineales bacterium
GGATGATTTGGGATTTATAGACTATGCGCCTCAAGTAACCACTCAGGAATATTAATTTTTTATTAAATTCTGTCAAGGTACTTGACTCGGATAGGGATTTTAATGTATAACCTTTTTCAGTAAGCGATAGTGGGTAGCGGTGATTGGTGCAACTAAGCTTCAAACGGGGCACTGCTTCCTTAGATGGATGCTGTGCTTTTTGTTGTCTGGCAAGTGATCTATGCCAAATTTGGGACTTGATTTTCGATCATAAAAAGTGTATTCTGTATATACCAAATTGTTATGGATGGTAGATGAGTTCTATGCTTGATGAAAACTTATTAAACGAACTAAGTGAAAGAGAAGACGACGAAAATAATGCCATCGCCCGTTTGATCGAGCTGGGTCGACAGAAATCGTACGTAACGATTGATGATATCTTGAGCTTCTTCCCTGAAGCTGAACAAGATGTTGACCAGCTCGAAGAGGCGTTTGCCGCTTTGCTGAGTGCAGGTATCCCCTATGTCGATGACGCCAGCCTGGTTGGCCCATCAGAGGAGGAACTCTCGGAAGAAGAAGTCGAAGAGGAGTTGCCTTCTCATCTGGCGATTGATGATAATTATCTGGCAAACATCGATACCGATGACACGATTGGTCTCTATCTGAAAGAGGTAGGGCGGGTACCGCTTCTGACGGCTGAAGAAGAGGTGGAGCTCTCCCAACGAATAGAGCGCGGCCGACTTGCCCGCGAGGAGCTGGCGCGTGGCAATGTCAGCCCGCGGCGGCGGAAAGAATTACAAGCCCTGATCGAAGATGGCTGGGCAGCTCGCGAACATCTGATTACAGCAAACTCGCGCTTGGTGATCAGTGTGGCAAAGAAGTATATGGGTCGAGGGGTTCCGTTTCTGGATCTAATTCAAGAAGGGAACATCGGATTGATCCGCGCTGCCAAAAAGTTCGATTATCGCCGGGGACACAAATTTAGCACGTATGCTACCTGGTGGATTCGACAGGCGGTCACCCGGGCAATTGCCGATCAAGGGCGCACCATTCGGGTGCCGGTACATATGGGAGATCAAATCAACAAATTGCTGCGGGTGCAGCATCAGCTCACGCAACGTCTTGGGCGAGATCCGACAGTGGAAGAGTTAGCCGAGGCGTTAGACGTGCCGCCACAAAAGGTCGAAAATATGATTCAGGTTGCCCGTCGTCCGTTGTCATTGGAGACTCCGACGGACGATGAGGAGGATTCGGTATTAGGCGATTTCATCCAAGACGAGGAAGTCTCAGCTCCAGACGAGACAGCCACTTATAACCTCTTAAGGGAGCATTTGGAAGCTGTTTTGAATAGCCTGCCTCCCCGTGAGGTGCGCATTTTACAACTACGCTATGGCTTATTGGATGGTCAAGCGTATACGCTAGAGGAAGTGGGGCGGAAGATGGGAGTAACCCGCGAACGCGTGCGCCAGATTGAAGCGCAGGCATTGAGTCGTTTGCGTCACCCTTCAATTCGTAGAAAGTTGCGAGAGTATTTAGGATGATTTAAATCCATCATTGTCGACAGGAGGAGTAGCCAGAAGATCAATTCAAAATAGAGTGAGGCTGCTCCTCTAATTTTCGGACCAGAACATTGCCAATCGGAATAATATTAGTTAAACAGTGAGGGGAGGGGGTGTCAATCAGGGTTGAAGAATATCGGGGAGCATTTGGAAAAAGGCGAGCTTGCTAGTAGATAATTTCAAGCGAGCCAGATGAGTATGGCACTATTTAGAAATTTACTTTTTCAAAAATTAGTAATCCTTTACTACCATAGATGTCTGTGTCAATCTGATAGATGAGACGATAACTTGATAAAAATTCTTTGCTCGCCAATAAGGTTTTCCTGCCATAAACTTCTAACATGATGACATACTCGGGAAGCTCATCCAAGATCAATTGGGTGGGGATGGCATAATTGATTACATACATCTCTGTAGCCAAGGGATAGTAGGCGAGGGTTTGAGGGGAATTTAATCCAACGGTATCAAGGATTTTTGCATTGGTGCGGTAACCCAAGACGCCAACGTCTCCGGCAGCGATGGTTATCTGATGTAAAGGAATGGGGGAATGTGCTTTTAGAAAATCAGCAGCTTTTTCGTAGTGAAGCTCGAGTTGGATGTATGCCATCTCCGGTGCTAAGCGATCTTGCCCATGATCGGGATGAAGATTCCAGGCGGGAAAAATGAGGAGAGTAGGAAGGAATATTGTAAAGAAAATTTGAGTGGGAAGTGTCCAGGAAGTGAGGCGAGGATATCGTCTTGAAAAACCATGAAATAGCTGCTCCCAGAAGGTGAGATTACCCATGAAGAAGCATAAAAAATAAAAGGGAAGTGGTGGGGTGAGGTACCAGCGAAATATTAATGGATTTGCAATGGCAAAGACCAGAAAGTAGAGCCAGGGAAAAAGAACCAAAGCCAGACTTCGTTTGGATTTACGGATCAATTGCAGACCACCAAACCAGGCAAGAGATGGGTAAAGGAATAAGCCGGCCATAATCCCCCACTTCCCAAAGATTTTGTCCTCGGAGAATGGTGTGGCGTAGTGCTGAATCAAACGGACTAGAGCACTGTTTTCTGGTAGGCGATAAGCGAGCGCTTTAGCAGTTATAGAATTGGGAAATAAAGACCCAAAGTATGGAACTGCAATAAGATACCAAATCGCACAAGGAATGGTAAAGAGAATACCAACGCGGAGAAGTTGTCTGATTTCCTTTTTTGACCAGAAGCCACGATTCCCTTTTAAGCTCTGGTAAGTTTTAAAAAGAAAATCGATCACGAGTGGCAGGATCAAGATTAAAGCATCTGGTCGGGTAAGAAATGCCAGAGCTGCCAGGAAGGCTGACCATTCAAAACGCTCTTTTAGATAAGTGTAACCTGTGACGATGATAAGGAAGACATACAGGCTTGTTTCTAACCCACCGATTGAAAAGGTCACGCTATACGGAGCAAGCGCAAAAGCCAAAGCTGTTGCCAGACCTAGAAGCGGTGAGTGAATTTTCTTTCCAAACTTGTAAAGCAGGAGACAAGTTCCGCCATCGATGAGGGCATTTAGGACATAGGATAGAAAGGGAAAATTAGCATCCGCCCCACCAAAAGGGATAGCTAACAAAACAAGTAACAGGGTGTAAAGCGGGGTTGTTGTGCCAAGCACGTGTTCACCTGAGTTGAAGACAAAGCCGTTACCGGCTAAAATATTCCTAGCGTATCGATAGGTGATGTATGAATCGTCGATGGTCCTCGGACCTGCATTAAGCCTCAAGGCAAGGGCGAATAAGGCGATGGCGAAAGGCAGGGTTTGAGAGAATAATTGGCGAAGAAGACGATGGTTTATCATGATATCTTCTGCATTATACGCGAAGTGAGCTCTTGAATAAGGATTTTTCGATGAAGTTCAAACAAATGGTCTTTTGGCTAACCGTTTTGTTAATTTACCTCATGGCAGCTAAAGTTTCCGTGGATAGCGATACGTGGTGGCATTTGAGAGCTGGGAAATGGATGATTGAACAGAGACAAATCTTAACCGTTGATCTCTTTTCCTACACCCGATATGGAGTGGAATGGCGCTATCCTGGCTGGTTGATTGAAATCCCAATGGCTTTCATTGTGTCTAAATTGGGGTTGGGAGGGCTAAATGTTTTTAGTGCGTTGATCATTACGATTTCCTTTGCTCTGATCTATCTCTCTACGCGTGGCACCGAACTGGTGCGAGCCTTTGTGATTGTCCTGGCTGCGATTGTTAGCAGTATCTACTGGTCAGCGCGACCCCATTTGATGACAATCTTGTTTGCTGCTCTGTTTTTGTATTGGCTTGAAAATGGAGCCCGCAACGGCTATGTGAAGTGGCGGAAATCAATCGGGTTCGGGTTACCCATCGTGATGATCGGTTGGGTCAATATGCATGGAGGGTTTATCGCTGGTTTTCTCATATGGGGAATTTTCTTTGCAGAGTTAACTCTAAAGAGAGCGTTTCAAGCATTGACCGAAAAACGCAATCTTTGGAGAGCGTTTTTCCACCCAGAATTTTATACCCTACTTGTTACAGGATTTGCAATGGGCATGGTTGCTATCCTGAACCCTTTAGGGGTTAAAATATTTCTTTATCCCTTTCAAACCATCTCTATTCAAAAGTTAGGGTTGTATATTCAGGAATGGCAGTCTCCTGATTTTCATCGGCTTTCCGTCCAGTCCTTTATCTGGTTATTACTGGTTCTCATTGCGGTATCGGCTTTTGTGCGCAAACAGTGGGAGCTCAGGGACTTTCTTCTGGTTGCAACCTTTCTTTATCTAGCTTTAATGGCCGCGAGAAACATAGCTCTGTTTGCCCTGGTTGCCCCTCTCCCGATTTTAAGGTTGCTAGAGGAGCTGGACCCTAGAACGGTATTTCCCAACTTACGATCAGAAATTTTGCATTTGCGCAGAAATGGGTCATCAATCGAACGTCCTAAAATAAATTTGTTGATTTTGGGGCTGGTTTTTCTGGGATGTGTGGTACGAACCGCAATGGTATACCCTGATGAAGCGATCTTCAAAGCATTGGCAGACGTTACTCCAGTAGGCGCAGTTCATTACCTGAAGAAAACTCAACCTCAGGCGAGGCTATTTAACAGTTACAATTGGGGAGGATACCTGTTGTGGATGCTTCCAGAGATTCCTGTGTTTGTGGATGGTCGTACTGATCTGTATAATGATGAAATTTTGAACCAATGGTTTCAGGTTGCCCAGTTTCAAGATGGATGGGAAGAAGTGATTGAGCGATGGCAAATCAGTGTAATTCTGATGGAAAAGGATTGGATTGTGGCGAAATTCTTGCAGCAAACAGGGTGGTGCCAGAAATATCTGGATGATGTGGCAATCGTGTTAGAAAAATGTCCGTAAATGAATTTGGCTCTGATCATAAGAATAATAGGCAGCGTATTCTAATCACGGGCGGCGCAGGGTTTATCGGCTCTCATTTAGCAGAAGCGCTACTGGCGCGCGGACATCCGGTGACAATAATCGACAATCTCTCAACGGGGAAATTTGATAACATTGCCCACTTATGCCAGCATCCGCGTTTTCGCTTCGCAATCGATTCGATCATGAATGAAGTGGTCTTGGATCGCCTGGCGAGTGAGTGTGACGTGATCGTTCATCTCGCTGCTGCTGTGGGAGTTAAGTTGATTGTTGAACAACCAGTACAAACCATCGAAACTAATGTTAATGGGACAATGTCGGTATTGCGAGCGGCTGTGCGTTACCGGGCGAAAGTGCTGATTGCCTCGACCTCCGAGGTCTATGGCAAGGGGAATCGGGTACCTTTTTCAGAAGATGATGATGTGGTATTAGGTCCAACTTCACGCAGTCGCTGGTCTTATGCTGCCTCTAAGATGATCGACGAGTTTTTGGCGTTAGCCTATTATCGAGAGAAGGGGTTACCAGTCGTAGTTTTTCGCCTCTTCAATACCATCGGACCACGCCAAAGTGGGCGATATGGTATGGTTGTCCCCCGTTTTATTCAACAAGCCTTAGAAGGGAAACCAATCACGGTCTATGGGGATGGGAGTCAGAGTCGCTGTTTTTTGCATGTCAACGATGCGGTTCATGCCTTGATTGCATTGGCAGAGGCAGAAACCGTCTTAGGCAATGTCTATAATGTCGGATCTCAGGAGGAGATATCCATCAAAGAATTGGCTATGCTGGTGGTGAAAACGGTCAAACAACTGCATGAAGAGGGGAAAATCCAGTCTCCTCCCCGAAACGAGAAAGATCCGTGCATTACCTATATCCCTTACGAGCAAGCTTATACTTCAGGTTTTGAAGATATGGCTCGACGTGTACCAGATATTTCCAAAATTCACCGGGCAATCGGTTGGATGCCACGAATTTCGTTGGCTGAGGCGATTAAGGACATTGTTCTTAGCACCTCATCAAACCATACGTAATTCTGGGTGAGGCGTGATTTGACCAGACACCGTAGCCTTCTTTTTGAAATTCTTCTCGTTCTTGGGATTCTCTCAGCGTTGGTGGGATTGTATCGAACGAATTATCTCTACGCTCAACAACAGCCAGGTGGCAATGATTTTCTGGCGCGCTGGATGGGAGCAAGATACTGGCTCATTGAAGGAATCAGCCCTTATGATGAACGGGTCAGTTTAGCGACCCAGATTGTAATTTACGGAAGGCCGGCTGACAAAGCAAAAGGAGAGGATATCGCCCATTTTGTCTATCCTTTGCCGGTGATGATCTTTATTGCTCCTTTTGCGCTTTTTGAATACACCGTAGCCCGTGCCCTCTGGATGACTCTGTTAGAGATTTGTATGGTTGCCATTATCTTCCTTTCTTTCCGTCTGGCAGAATGGCAGGTGTCTCCCTTGAAGTTATCGATTCTGGCGTTATTTCTTTTCCTAGGGTATTATAGTTTCCGTTCAATTATTCTCGGCCAATTTGCTGTTATCAATGCGTTATTGACGATTTTTTTCTTGTTTGCTATCCGCCGCAGAAATGATTTTCTGGCCGGCTTTTTATTGTCTCTGACATTATGCAAACCTCAAATGGTTTTTCTATTTGTGCCATTTGGGTTGATTTGGGCTTTATCACAGCGGCGCTGGGATGTGTTTGGTGGTTTTTTGGGAGGTGGAGGTGTTGTCCTGGCTATATCTTTGCTGTTTTTACCTGATTGGCCGCTACAGATGTTGCGTCAAATTCTTGATTATCCCACCTATACGGGAGAAAGTTCGCCGCTGAGTATCCTTGCTGGGTTAACGCCTGGCATAAAACGGCAAGTAGAATGGATTCTTTATGGGGGATTTTTCGGATACTTGCTGGTGGAGTGGGGGATCGGTTGGAAAAAAGAGTATCCACATTTCTTATGGGTAGCATTATTGACTTTGTTGGTCAATACTTTGGTAGCTTACCGGTCAGCAACCACGCACTACATTCTTTTTTATCCGGCGATGATGCTGATCTTCCGGATTCTGGAAGAGCGCTGGAAACGTATTGGCCGTTGGCTGGTCTGGATAATCCTGTTAATCTGGTTTATCGGTTCATGGTGGCTGTTCTTCGCTACGGTGCAGGGAAACCAGGAAAGTTCGCTAATGTTTGTTCCTTTCCCGTTTCTCGTTTTACTGGGGTTATGGTGGATTCGTTGGTGGCAGGTAAGACCTCCCCTTACGGTATTACAGGTAATCCGCAATAGAATAGAATAATTTCTCTGAGTGCTGCACTACCATGACATCTAATCGTAGGTTAAATATCCTCTTCGGTTTATCGTTTATATGGATGATCATTGTACTGGGGGGATATTATGTCTATCATAA
>DAOTZA010000089.1:0-7845 GCA_034434515.1 Anaerolineales bacterium
CTCCAATCGATTACAATTAAACCAACCGACGTTTGGGAGTGTTGCATGCGCTTGAGCCATCTCAAATACTTGATTTTGACCATGCGCCCGCGCCAGTGGGTTAAGAACAGCGTCCTGTTCGCGGCCCTGGTCTTCGATCGCCAGTTAAACCCCGCCCATCTCCCCGAAATTATCCGCACCACTTTGGGTTTCATTGTGTTTTGCCTTATTTCTGGGCTGGTTTATCTGATCAACGATCTGATTGATGTCGAAGCTGACCGAAAGCATCCGCAAAAGCGCCATCGGCCGATCGCAGCCGGCATCCTCCCTCCATCAGTGGCCTTAAGCGCCGCCGTTGTGTTGCCGTTGTTGATTTTTCCTTTCTCCTATTGGCTTTCCCCCTCCTTCGCTCTGGTAGGCGTGGGGTATTTTCTCTTGAACCTGGCTTATTCTAAATGGTTGAAACACCTCCCATTGATCGATGTATTCGCTATCGCCGCCGGCTTCGTCCTGCGGGTTGCCGCCGGGGTTGTCTTGATCGAGGTGGCGCGCTTCTCGCCCTGGCTATATGTGGTCACCACCCTGGGATCATTGTATATCGGCTTCGGAAAACGGCGCGCCGAACTGGCTGTGCTTGCCGAGGATGCCTATAATCATCGTCGCGTTTTGGATGGCTATACCATTCCGTTGCTAGACCAGCTTATCACCATTGTCTCCGGAGCAACAATTATTGCCTACAGCCTGTATACCTTCTCAGCGCCCAATTTGCCCGATAATCATGTGATGATGTTGACCATTCCCTTTGTCCTCTTTGGTATTTTTCGGTATCTTTATCTGATCCAGGTCAAATTGAGCGGTGGCGCGCCGGAAGAGGTTTTGCTTTCCGATCGGCCGCTCCAATGGACGATCATCCTTTGGGGTCTGGCAGTCATCCTGATCTTTTACATTTACTGACTTATGCCAGCTTTTACCGCTACTGCTCCAGCGAAGATTATTCTGTTCGGCGAACACGCCGTGGTTTATGGGCGACCGGCTATTGCTGTGCCTGTGACCTCTTTGCAAGCGCGGGCTATTGTGCGCCCTGAGCCGCGCGCTCCCCATGGACAGGTACGCTTGCTGGCTGAGGCAATCGGTCTCGACACCTTAATCGACGAATTGAACCCTGATCATCCTTTGCGGCGGGTGGTGGAACTGACCGCTCGAGAACTCGGCGCAGCTTATTTGCCAGCCTGTCAAATCATCATTCAATCGACCATCCCGGTTGCCTCCGGTCTGGGATCGGGAGCAGCCGTCTCGGTGGCAATCATCCGCGCCTTGGCGACGTACCTGGGCAAATCTTTAGCGGATGAGGTTGTCTCAACTTTAGCCTATGAAGTGGAAAAAATCTACCATGGCACCCCTTCGGGCGTCGATAATACCGTGATTGCCCTGCGCAGAGCGGTCTATTTCGTGCGAGGGGAGGCCATTCAGCCCCTGCGTGTAGGGCGACCCTTTAGCTTGCTGATCGCCGATAGTGGTATCCCCAGCCCCACAGCAACCACCGTCACAGAGGTGCGAGCAGGCTGGCAACAAAATCCTGCCTATTACGAAGACCTCTTCGACCAGGTCGGCGACATCGTCCAACAGGCTCGCTGGCTGATCGAAAAAGGCCAACCCGAACAACTTGGCGATCTCATGAATCGCAATCAAACCCTCTTGCAGAAGCTGGGGGTCTCTTCCCCTGAACTGGAGCGCTTAATCGCAACCGCTCGCCATGCCGGTGCTTTGGGGGCAAAGCTAAGCGGTGGAGGGCGGGGTGGCAATATCATCGCTCTGGTGGATGAAAGCTCTGCTCCAGGCGTCGCCGAATCCTTAGGCGAAGCCGGGGCGCGAGGGGTCATCCTGACCACCGTGCAGTAAAATAACCTTCTTATTGGAGACTATGGAACAACCAGACTCACCTCTAATTTTTCTCAAGCTGGGTGGCTCGTTGATCACCGACAAGCAGCGTCCCTACACGCCGCGTTTAGATGTTCTGCGCCGTTTAGCGCAGGAAATTGCTGCTGCGCGAGCAGAAAACCCGACCCTGCACCTCATCCTCGGACATGGCGCCGGCTCTTTCGGGCATGTCCCGGCAAAACGCTATGGCACCCGGCAGGGGGTGCATTCACCCGAAGAATGGTTGGGTTTTGCTGAGGTGTGGAGAGAAGCTGCAACGCTCAATCGCCTGGTGGTCGATGCCCTACTGGAAGCAAAACTACCGCTGATCTCCCTGCCGCCCTGTGCTGCCGTCACAGCCGAAGATGGACGCGTGGCGGTTTGGGAGCTTTACCCCATCCGAGCTGCCCTGCATGCACGCTTGCTGCCATTGATCTTCGGCGATGTCATCTTCGACCGTCAACGGGGGGGTACCATTCTCTCCACCGAAGACCTATTCGAGCATCTCGCTCGCCACCTGCGTCCGCAGCGCATCTTACTGGCGGGCATCGAAGAAGGGGTATGGATGGATTTCCCGCAATGTACCGAATTGGTGAGCGAGATCACACCGGCCGCCATTCAGGACGGGCGCTTACAATTAGGTGGTTCGCAAGCCCCAGACGTAACTGGTGGCATGGAAAGCAAAGTACGGCAGAGCCTTGCCCTGGTACAGGAGATTCCCGAACTGGAGATCTTGATCTTTAACGGGGAAAAACCCGGCGCGATTCAACGGGCTTTAGCCGGCGAGACTCTGGGAACGCGCATACACGCCTGATCTCTCTGGATGCCTGCGTTCCAAGCTCGCACAGGGAAACCGCTCCTATCGACCAGATTTGCTAAACTCCGGTACCTGCAAACAGAATACGCCAGTCAACAGTATTTAGGCTCTCAACAACTTGCGTAGTTCAAGAGCATTCCGTGCGGCGTATCCGTTTACGGTATTGTTGAAAAAGATATACACTGCTTTTGCCTTGCGTTCAACCATTTGCTTTGCCAGGTTGGCAATCTCTGCAATCTCCTCCGCAGTGTACGGATCGGCATACCAACACCTACGACCATGCAAGCGCAGGTATCCCACGTCAGAGATCAGTCGGTCGCCAAGCGGATTGCCGGGATAATCGGGATTCACCCACACCGTCCCAAAATTGTGCAGAAGGTGAACCACATCTTCCGTCCACCAGTTCTGGCGGCGGAATTCGATGGCAACTTTGCAAGGCTGGCGAAAAACCGATAGGGCGCTGCTCAATCGCCCAAGATCGTAGGGAGTATCAGGCGCAATTTGCAGCAAGATCAGACCCAACTTTTCAGCCAGTAAATGGGCAGAGCGGTCAAAAGCCTGGATTTCCTCAGCCGCATTATGGAGATGTTTGACGTGGGTGATGGCGCGCGGCGCCTTGAGGACAAAACGAAAACCATCTGGCGTGCGTGCATACCAATTGTGGTAGGTTTGGTCTTTGAAATTGCGGTAAAACGTAGCATTGATTTCAACTGCCTTGAAGCGGGTTGCGTAATACTCCAGCCAGCGGCTTTGGGATAGATCAGATGGATAAAAACACCCCCGCCACTCGGGGTAGTTCCACCCCGAAGTGCCAATAAAATAACTTCTAGAAGGACCCATCTCGATTAGAATTATACTCGTCAGAGGTAAATCACGGGAGGAGGTATTGGGTAGCGGTTGTTTGGTTCAATAAATCAAAGGTCACATCCGCATCCTCTTTAGCACCCTCATCGAGGGTCAAGTTCAAAATACTTTTTGCGTAATAACCCACCATCACAAGTCGTGTTGATCATTTGCTAAGAAAACCGTCCACGAATTGACCACGAATAAACGAATGGAAGCGCTATTCGTGCATTCGTGAAAATTTCGTGGACGGTCTGTCCTGCCAAATAGAGCCTTTGGTAGGTAATTACCATTTAGCTGATAAACCCTTCCTCGCTTTGATTTTTTTATGGTACATTCTATAATATCGATTAGAGGAATCCCATGAACACCCGTCTGGAATTAGAGACCCTTGAAGAACGTTCTCTGGCGCCGTATGGCATGCGCAGTAAAAACAGCAAAGGGCGTCAGTATCCTGAAGCCGAAGCTGAATATCGCACCGCTTTCCAGCGCGACCGCGATCGCATTCTGCATACCACCGCCTTTCGCCGTTTGGAATACAAAACCCAGGTCTTTATCACCTACGAAGGCGATTACTATCGCACCCGCCTGACCCACACTTTGGAGGTCACCCAAATTGGGCGGACGATCGCTCGCGCCTTAGGGGTCAACGAAGATTTGGTGGAGGCGATCTGTCTGGCGCACGACCTGGGACATCCACCGTTTGGTCACTCTGGCGAAGCTGCTTTAGCAAAGCTGATGAAAGACCATGGCGGCTTTGACCATAACAAACAATCCCTGCGCATTGTGACCTTCCTCGAACGGCGTTATGCCGATTTTCCGGGCTTGAATCTGACCTGGGAAACCCGCGAAGGGATTGTCAAACACGAGTCGGAATACGATGTCGCCGACGCCCGCGATTACAACCCCGAACTGCGCGCCTCGATTGAAGCCCAAATTGCCAATGTCGCCGATGAGCTCGCTTATACGGCTCACGATTTGGATGACGGCTTGCGTTCGGGGATGATCACCCCCACCATGCTAGAGGGCATCACCTTGTGGGAAATTTTGGTCGAGAGCGTGGGCTGGAAAGGTTCTGAGCTGGATGAGCTATCTCGCCACCGCATGATTCGGCGTTTGATCGGTTTGGAAGTCAGCGATCTCGTGCATACCAGCGATCTCCTTATCAAGGAAGCGCGTCTTTCCTCCCCCGAAGACGCTCAACGCTTACCTTATAACGTAGTAACCTTTTCCGAAGAGATGGTTCGCCGCAATCGTCCGCTGAAAGACTTTTTGTTTAAGAATCTG
Organism: Anaerolineales bacterium; assembly: GCA_034434515.1. Classification (GTDB taxonomy): domain Bacteria; phylum Chloroflexota; class Anaerolineae; order Anaerolineales; family UBA4823; genus NAK19. The sequence goes on from DAOTZA010000089.1 coordinate 4,844, forward strand.
TATCGTCATCACCGGGTCGTGCGCATGCAAACCAAAGCAGAGCGCATCATCAGCGAACTCTTTAGCGCCTACCGCAATGAGCCACAAATGCTGCCCCGCCATATTCAGGAGACCATCGAAGAACGCGGTTTAGAGCGCACCATCTGCGATTACATTGCTGGCATGACCGATCGCTTTGCGGTGGAGGAATACAATAAGCTGTTTGAGCCGCTGACCAAACCATGAATAGATTTATCTTCGCCAAATCCCTAGCGCCTCAATATGATACGTCTGCGGGAACATATCGAAAAAGGCTAAGTGTTCGAGACGATAGCCGTTTTGGGTAAAGTGGCGGGCGTCGCGGGCAAAGGTGGCTGGATCGCAGGAAACATAGGCGATCTGCCGCGGGGCAAGCTGCCAGAGCGCCTGGCGAACGATTTTGCTCAAACCGTTCCGGGGCGGATCGAGCAAGACGGTTTGGGGCTGAAGGTTCAGGGACGGCAAAACCTGTTCTGCGCTGGCTTCGTATAATTCAACATGGTCAAAGGCATCCAGATTAACTTCAAAATCGCGGCAGGCATAGGGCGAACTCTCAATGCCGATCAACCTTTTGACCTTTGGGGCGAGAAACAGGCTGTATAATCCGCCACCGCAATAGACATCCAGGAGCGTATCGTTGGGAGAGAGCGTCAGATGACTTAACAAATCATCAACGATTTGCTCTGCTACTGCGGTGTTGACTTGAAAGAATGCCCCGGCCGAGAGGCGCAACGGTTGCCCCTTAACCTCCATCCACAAGAGTTCACTTCCCGCAATCACCAGACTACCAGCCGGGCTGAGATGAACCACCGAAAGCGGCATTTCCTCGACCACCACCTCGGGAGTCATTGGACTCTGGCTCTCTAAGACCAGCAAGAGATTTTCGGCGCTATCGCAACGCAGAACCACCCGCTCAACCCCGCTGGTGGGATCCACCTCGATGTGCTTCCAGAGATCCACCAGCGGCTCGAGGGGCAAAAAACACTGCTCAATGGCAAGCGTCTCGTGGCTTTGGGCGCGCTGAAAGCCGAGCTTTCCTTCGGGTGTCAAATGAAATTGTAAGCTGTTGCGGTAGTGCCACGGCGCCGGGGAGGGGTGAATTTGAATTGGGGGCAGATCGTCAAGTCCGCCAATGCGCTGCAACTGCTCTTCAAGTAGCCTTGCCTTCAGAGAGACTTGTTCTTCGTACAGGAGGTGTTGATAATGACATCCGCCGCACTCACCGAAGTGCGGACAGCGAGCCGGGATGCGTTGAGGGGCGGGTTCCAGGATATTTATCAACTTCCCAAAAGCATGGTGCGCCTTTTGCTCAACGATCTCGATGAGAACGCGCTCGCCTGGCAGAGCATAGGGGACGAAAATGGCTCGCCCATCTGCCAGGCACCCTATAGCAGTCCCGCCAAAAGCCATCTCGGTCAGGGTTAGTTCAACTTGTGTTTCCGAAGACATGCTTTACTACACTTCAGAGAGATTTTGTAATTACTACCATAGGCTCTACTTGGCAGGGCAGACCGTCAACGAAGTTTTCACGAATGCACGAATAGTGCTGTCATTCGTTTATTCGTGAGAAATTCGTGGACGGTTTCCTCAGCAAATTACAACACTCCTTGCGATGGTAGGTTGTTACGAGATTATTTGGTTTCGATCCGCAGCCATAGGATAAACGAGAAATCGAAAATTGTCGATAGCCGCTCGCGGTTCGACCAGCAATCAACGCAGATACCTCCGCAGCGGCCTGTCGGCGAAGTGGCTTAAATCGCTTGCGCGGTTTATTTTATCCCGTATAATTCCTGACGATGTCTCCTAAACGTCTCCTCTCTTTCCTTCTTGTCGTCACCTTGCTTGCCTGTCAGGCACCGCTGCCGACCTCGCTGCCTGCCTCAACAGAAACTACGGATGCGGGCAAGGCTTCCCGCCCAACGGAGACACCAGCCGCCCTGCCCGCAGAAGAACCCTGTTGCGAAGTGCGCTTCCACCCAGAAGAGGCGCTCTATGTTGGTGATCAGGTCAGCTTTGAGATCATTGCGCCCGCAGCGCAGCCGTATCTCAACCAACCGCTGACCGTGACCCTAACCGCGCCGCCAACGCTGATCGGCAGCGCGATCTTTCAGCCATATGGCTTTGATCGGCGCATCCAGGCTACTTTGCTCTGGGCTTGGGATACGCACGCCCTGACACCGGGCGAGTATACCCTGCACTTCTCCATCCCCAATCTGCAACAGGAATGGCGCCAAACCTTCACCCTCCTGCCGCGCTCTGCCATGCCGCCTGCCCAACAATCCGCCCAATGGCAGGCGCTGACCACCGACTGTTGCGAAATCCATTTCATTACTCATACGGCTGCTCACCGAGACATCGAGGAGATTGCCACAACCGTTGAGCAAACAGCTCAAGCCGTACAAGAGAACCTCCCCATCAGGCTTACAGAGCGAATCGGTGTCGTGTTGATCCCACGCTTGATCGGCAATGGCGGTTTCGCCAATCAGGAAATCAACGTCTCTTACCTCGACCGCAACTACTCCGCCGGTGATTTTGCCACCATCCTGCGCCATGAGATGGTGCATGTCCTCGATCAACGGGCAAATTCAGAAAGTCGCCCTTCGTTGTTTGTTGAGGGCATTGCCGTCTTCCTGAGCGGCGGGCATTATTTTCCCGAACCGCTCGTGCCGCGCGCCGCCGAACTGGTGCGTTCAGGCAAATACATTCCCCTGGAAGAGCTGAGCGAGGATTTTTACAATGAGCCGCACGAGATTGCTTATTTAGAAGCCGGGGCTTTGGTAGCCCATCTAAGCCGCAGGTTTGGCTGGCAGACAATCTGGAAAACCTACCTTGCCATGTCTCTTGGCAAGGGTGAGACTCACGCCCAAGCGATCCAACGCGCCCTCCAATCCGAGTTGGGAATTTCCCTCCAGGAACTGGAGGAGGACTTTTTAGCCGAATTGAAAACCACCCCACAAAACCGCCTCTACACCCTGGATATCCAG
>DAOTZA010000090.1:0-10029 GCA_034434515.1 Anaerolineales bacterium
CGTAAGATGGTAAGAGGTTTGATGGGATCCCCGAATGATGGTCAGAGTGATCTCCTGGAAGGCTTCCAGGAGGCGCTCTGCCGTCGGCCGCCGTGTCCCCCGTTTGGGATTGCCCGCATACAAACCCGTCAGCGGAACGTCCTCCACTGCCAGGTTGCGGCGAGCCACAAACTCCAAAAGGGTCAACACCCGCAGGGCGATGGTCAGCAGGCGGATTAAGCCCGTGATCCGGTCGTCCCGTTGCAAATACATTGACGTCAGCGACAACGGCCGACCCTTCAGGCGCTCCATACCCCGGTCAATGGTGTACTGCTCCCGGTATGCCAGCGCCGCCTGCTCCAGAGAAAGCCGTTGGGCCCCCTCGTTGGTGACATAGACCCGCCAGCCCAACCGACGCACCGCTTTTTCCAGCGCTTCCTCGTCCACGCTCACTTTCACCCGGATTTCCCGTTCCTGCCGCACGGTCGCCGGACAGCCCCGATACCGCCGCACAGGATGCTCTCGGACCTCTTCTTCGTACTTCAGGTGCAGCAGTCCCTGGACCTGGTGCTGAGCAACAATCGCTTCGGCCACCTGGCGCAGGGCAGCCTCATCGGAAAACCGCTTCTTCATCCGACCGCGTTCATTCAGAGCCGCCAGAGCCTTCTGAGCCTTCTCCAGGCGAGCTCGCAGCGCGGCTTCCATCGCCCGCGCCTGCTTCAGCGAGTGCATGACCAACTGCCGTTCGCTCCAGGTGATGGTCTGGCCATCCACCTCCGCTGTCAGCACTTCCCGCCGTTCAAATCCTTCAGCAATACACACCCGCTCACCGTTTTCTTGCTACCGGTAGATAGGGATCAGGGCCTGTTCTCCGCGCCAAACGGGGGCAAGAATCTCCTCCCATCGGTCAGCGGGCATCTGGATTTCCGAGAGGGGGCACAGGTAGAAGTCCCCACCCGCCTGCAGGAAGGCGCGTGTCGCCAGAGCGCCCATTTTGCAGTCGCCGATGTACAGCAGCCCCCGTCGGCCCAGACCCTTGCGCACCTGGGTGATGGCCGGGATGTACAGCGGGTCATCCGCGCGCTGACCGGGCACGACCATCGTGGCCAGAGGTATCCCCAACGGGTCCAGGGTGGCCAGCATCACTTTCACCTGCGGCAGATCGGGACGGTGGTCTTTGCTGTGCCCGAACTGGAAGAGGCCTTCGGGCGTCACCGAGCCGTAGCCGCTGGCGGTGGTGCTATCCAGGCGGACTCGCTGGGGGGAGAGGTCGTACACCCGCAGCAGATGTCCGTTCAGGGTGGCTTCAAAGCGTGCCCCAGGCGTCATCCTGGCTCAGTGTGCTCAGCCCATCTCCCAGTCGGTCATCACTGAAGTCCAGAGCCCGCACGGTCTGACCAATGCAAGCCTGAAGGGACTCCAGACACTTTTCCGCCCAGGGTTGCACGTGGCTCAGCCGGTGATTGCCCTCCGAAAGGATGTGCGCCAGCCAAACAGTGGTGGTCCATCCCAGGCTGAGACCCTTCCAATTGCCGTGCGTGAGAAAGTACTCATCCAGCAACGACGGGAGGCCCATCCGTTCCATATGAGCCAACAGGAGAGGGGTATCATCCACCCGTTCCATGATGATGGTGAGTTCATCAGTCATATGATGAGGATACCCCATTTCTCAAAACTTGCCAAAATTTGAGCGAACTATGGCTAATAATATTTGCAGAAGCGTCATTCTATCGTTTCTTTAAAGTTTTCGATCTGCGTGATAATCATCTGCATAAATTGGGCTGCAGGAGCACCATCAATAACGCGGTGGTCAAAAGTTAAGCTTAAAGTGATCATATTTCGCTGCGCTATTTTTCCGCCTCTTATTACTAACTTTTCTGTAATTCGACCAACACCTAGGATCCCAGTTTGCGGTGGATTGATTATAGGGGTAAAATAATCTATTCCATAAGCACCTAGATTCGTAATGGTGAAAGTTCCACCGCTCAGGTCATCGAGAGTGCTTGAATTAGCTCGAACTCGACTGATCAATTCATCTAAATCTGCTTGAATTCGGGAAAGTGTTTTTTGGTTAGCGTGCTTAACAACAACCACTCTTAGCCCATCGAAATGATCAACAGCTAAGCCGATATTAATTTCATCGCTAAAAGTGACCATTTCGCTGTCACTCAATGAATTCATGGTAGGATATCCTTCAAGGGCTTTTGCAACCACCGAAATAAAAATTGCATTATAACTAGGGACTATATTTGCTCCTATTTGCTTTGCTCGCTCACGAAAATTTACTATATTCGTAATATCTGCTTCTGAGTGAAGGGTTACCGATGCAGTATTTTGAGAGCTGAATAACATCCGTTCTGCAATAACGGCTCTTATCCCCTTGAGGGTTGAGGTTTTTTTCTCCATTGCGGATGTTCTTCGTTCACCTTGCTTTTTAAGCATGTCTTCGACGTCCTGCCGCGTAATTTTGCCCGCAACTCCACTTCCCTTAACTGTTGAGAGATCAATTCCTGCTTCCTTTGCCATGCGTTTTGCCACTGGAGTAGCAACAGATTTATTTAGAGGCTGTAAGCTTTGACTAAAACCGATAACATGTCTATACTTTATCGTACCATCAACGTGGTGGACTAGTTGCTCTAGATCTATACCATATTGACGTGCATAGAACTTTGCTTTTGGCGAAGCGAGATAATTACGAGGATTGGATGAGATCACAAGCTGCGAGCTTTCAAGATTGGCTTCCAAATCACCTGGCAATTTTGCCTCAATTCTTTCATCTATTGGTATTGAAGTATCCTCAGCTTCTAACAAAGCGACTGGTGTCTTCACAGGAACTCGTTTACCCTCTTGGATTAATATTTTTACTAATTTACCATCGTAGGGTGATTCAGATTCAGCTGTTATCTTCTCTGTTTCCAGAATAAAGAGCACATCACCACGTTTTACTTCATCGCCCTCTTTCTTGATCCAATCGACGATGGTCCCCTCTTCCATGTTTAGGCCAATTTTTGGCATTACAATTTCTATTACCGCCATACCGACCTCACCTATATTCAAAGAATCTCCGCGACATTGCTTCCAACATTGCCTTTTTGACATCAATAATCCAAGGACCGTTGCGGTTAAGGACTATATGAGCAATATCTTTATCTTGTAAAACAAGCTCTCTTTCTCCGTCTAATGATAGAACCACTGGCCGTTCTGATACAATTTCATAGGCATTTCCCAATTCTATTTTTTCTATTTGAGACAGAGTTATTTTTCTAATAAGTCCTGGCCCAATTGGTGCAATACTATGGTAATATGGGTGAGACTTTGGATTTACGATCGCCATTGCTCCAAAGTCATCCTGCTCAGAAATCGGGTACAGTATGCCAATAATTGCCGATAAACCGATATTAAGCGGAGAAGCGCTGGTGACTACAATTTGTCTTAGCTCAGAAAGATCCCATATTGATCGTGCTCCTGTAAAACTCCCTACACTGACTGCCAAATCGATTAGGGCTATATCGACCATCTTTCCATTAATCCACACTTCGATACGCTTATGCTGCCTGCATAATGAGTTCCGTTGGGACATGTCTAAACTAGCAATATAGCCAGCACATAGACCAGCGATTGAGCCATCGATTAAGTAGGGGATCACATTGTTTGTGCCGGCTGATAATGGCAGCAAGGGGATTTCTCCACAACCCTTGGCGACGATACGCGTAGTCCCATCACCACCGAGCACAACAATGCAGCCAATATTGTTGGTGCTCATTAATTTAGCAGCCCGAATTGAGTCACTATCCGAATTGCTTAATTCCATATCTAGATATTCTATCTTATAAATAAATTCTGGAAATTGAGTACGCACTCTGTGAACAGCTTGCTTGCTTATATCGTATAAGTCGGGCATCACTTTCACTTTGGACACACCGCTCATATAAAGCCCTGCAAAGACTCTGCTAATGATATTCACCTTATCCTGATTTCCAACGATTGATGCTTTTGCTGTTAAACGTCGAATATCTTTGCCAGAGTGTGGGTTTGGAATTATACCAACGGTGGCCATGGTTCTTTTTAGCTTGACATAACGCGTTTTACACCATTGATGATTCTACTTTCACTTGGAAGGACAAACTCTTCTAGTACTGGGCTAAACGGGATAGGCACATCCTCCGCTGTTACTCGAACGATAGGAGCATCAAGATAGTATAATCCGTGCTCGGCTATTCTGGCGCAAATTTCTGAGCTGATACTGCAATCAGGCCAAGTTTCCTGTACAATAACCAAGTGACCTGTTTTCTCCACTGATTGCAGAATCGTTTTCTCATCCAACGGATCAACGGTCTGCAAATCGATAATTTCCACATTGATATCTTCTTGAGCTAGCTTCTCAGCAGCCGAAATACTCAGATGAACCATATATCCATACGTCACGATGGTTACATCTTGCCCTGACCTCTTTATTTCCGCTTGCCCTAATGGAATCGTGTATTCAGTTTCTGGAACCTCTCCCCGTAAACCATATAACTTTTTGTGTTCAAAAAATAGCACAACATTATTGTCCCGAATAGCACTTTTTAATAACCCTTTGGCAGCATAAGGGGTGGAGGGAACAATTACCTTTATCCCGGGCACAAACGAAAACATTGACTCAAAGCAGTTTGAATGTTGCGGTCCAGCGGATAAATACCCCCCAATTGGTGCTCGAATGACCATAGGAATCTCCATGATTCCTCCAAACATATATCGCATCTTGGCCGCCTGGTTAATGATCATCTCCGAGGCCAGAGTGATCCAATCAGAAAATTGAAGCTCAATTACCGGTCGGAGGCCAGTTGCTGCGGCACCAACACCCATTCCCACATAAGCTAATTCTGAAATTGGCATATCAATTACACGCTCTGATCCGAACTCTTCGTAAAGTCCTTTAGTAGCTCCATTTGCGCCACCATATGGACCGATATCTAAACCCCATAAAACGACTGAAGGATCTTTTCTCATTTCTTCTGCAAGGGCTTCTTTTATGGCTTGGTTGTAAAATAATTCTCTCATTGGAACCTCCTTGTTCAAGTCGAAAAAATCAGGCCCATAAATCTTGTAAAGCATCTTCTGGTGCCGGTAAGGGGCTATTACGGGCGAAATGGATAGCTTCTTTTACGTCTGCCAAAATCCTACGGTTGATCTCGTCCAATTCATTTTCCGTAAAAATGTTCTGATTAATCAATAAATCTCTGAATCGTGCTATCGGCTCTCTTGACATCCACGCCTCTACCTCTTCCCGCGGACGATAGGTATCTGGTTCACCCTCAAAATGTGGGCGCCAACGGTAGGTTTTGCCTTCAATCAAAGTTGGCCCATCTCCTGATCGAGCTCGTTCAACAGCTTCTTTGGTAACCTCATACACTGCTATAACATCATTGCCATCTACAACAACACCAGGCATACCATAAGCCCCTGCACGAGCGGCAATATCTTCGACTTTACGTACTTCACTTTGGCGGGTACCAACAGCATACAGATTGTTTTCGCATACGAAGACAACAGGTAAGTCAAATGCAGCAGCAATATTGAGCGACTCGTGAAACATACCCTCATTAGAAGCACCATCCCCGAAAAAGCACACGGTTACTTGTTCGGATTTGCGATATTTTGACGAAAAAGCAGCTCCAATAGCAATAGGTAGACCTGCTCCTACAATACCGTTGGCACCCAGAATGCCTAGTAATGGCCAGGCGATATGCATAGACCCTCCCTTACCCTTATTGTAGCCAGTCGATTTGCCATATAATTCAGCCATTATTTTGTTAAGATCGCCGCCCTTAGCAATGATATGTCCGTGACCACGGTGTGTGCTAGTAATATAATCATTATCTCGTAGTGTTGCACACACACCTGCTGCAATAGCTTCTTGACCAAGATACAAGTGTACAAACCCTGGCAACTCACCTGCCGCAAATAATTCTCTAACATGTTCCTCAAAGTACCGAATCTTGATCATTTTTTCATACATTAGCTCTAACTTAATTTTGGGAATATCCATTTTTCCTCCAGCTTCGATAATTAACTCTTAAGCATTAACAATGCATTCTTGGCAATCGTTGTTGAATCGCCTGTTGGTTCAAATTCCATCCCCACATAGCGAGTATATCCTACACGCCGCAATGCTTTATAGATATTGGCAAAATTGATCTCACCAGTTCCCGGTTCGTGACGCCCGGGCGTATCAGCTACGTGAATGTGGCCTATTAAATCTATGTTTTCGGTTATTCTTGGAATTAAGTTGCCATCCATAATTTGAACATGATAGCAATCGAACAATATTCGTAAATTTGGATGTGCCAATTTCCGGATTAATTCAAATCCAACGTCAATATGATCCAACCAATATCCTTTATGATCCACTTTGGAGTTTAGGACTTCGAGATTTAAGGTCACGCCTGCTTCTTCCGCCATTTTTACCAGTACTTTTAGACCATCTACGACACTTTGATACTTGTGTTCAGGGTTTAGATTAGGGAATTGAGACAGTACACTGCGATCTGTACCTAGTTCGTCGGTCAAAAGGAAAAGTTGTTTTACGCCGATTTCTTTAGCTTTTGCCAAGGACTCTTGCACACCTTTTATAAATGCTTTGCGGTGTTCGGGGTTTACCAAAGAACCACTCTTATTGGCTTGGAAAATCAATATATCAATACCCACTTGCTCAGTAACTTTCTTGATTGCAACCAAATCCTTATTTTCCCAATTCCAAAACTCTATGGCATCGTACCCTACTTCGGCTGCTTTGCGAATACGTTCAAGAAATGGAAGGTCCTTAAACAGCATTTCAATGCATACAGAGGCTTTCATTTATCCCTCCTTGGTGATTGCAGCTTGTTTCAATAAATGAACTGCAAAGGCCAAATCCTTTCTGGCTTCGAGTGCAGAGGTGCGCGGCTCGTGATCATAGACAATGCAATCGTAAAAATGTCTCCACTCACGTTTAAAAGCTTCGTCAAAAGAGCAAGTTATCTGCTTTTTTATAGCCGAGGAGCCATCATTTTCGTTAATTAATAAAATAGTAGGTGCATTTTTTAAATAGGGGAAGGGGAACCGGATCTCAATTCTTTTATCATTACCCCAAACCTGGATTTGCTCATCCCATTCAACCAGGGTTGTTAAACTGCCAGATTCCCACATTACATGAACACCATTTTCGTATTGAAAAAGCGCAGTAACCATATTTGAGCCAAATAAGCTGGCAGCTATAAGTTTCTGAGGTAGCCCATATATCCCATGCAGGGCATTAATATCATGGATCGCTAAGTGAATCATTATATCGTGTGCTTCTAGCAAATCGACCCGATTTTTTCCAATATCCTGCAACATATCGGTTTGATCTTGTTTGCGGACTTCTTCAATAATCTCAGAGGATAGATCCGAAGCCTCTACAAGGTCATAGATTTCATGATTGATTTGGTAAGTACCCGCGAAGTCGTGGACACGGATCATAAAGATCCTATCCATTTGCGTTATTATCTTTTGGGCTGTTTCAAAGGCTGGATCATAGCGTTTCATATAACCAACCATTAATTTGACCTTATTGCGTGCTGCTGAAGCGATCATCTCATCAGCTTGTTTTAGATTGAACGCAATCGGTTTTTCAACCAGAACATGTTTTCCAGCTTCCATGGCGGCTATAGCTGGCAAAGCATGATTTTTGTTGGCTATTAAAATTGCATCAAGGTCTTCACGCTTTACCATATCCCTAAAATCAGTAAATAGATGTTTTACCTTGTATTTTTCACCCAAAGTTTCCAAAACCTTTGAAGAAATGTCGCATAAGGCACCAATTTCAAATTGGGGCAATTCTTGAAGATATGGTAAATGAGCGATTTGAGCTATCTGCCCACAACCGACAACACCCACGTTAATTTTTTTCATAATTCCACCTTCCTCATAAAAAATGTATCAGGATTCTAGCGTTTTAGCATACTTGCTTCGTAGAGCATCAATCAATACAGCAAAGAAGATAATACTGCCTCGAACGACGTCCTGCCAATAGACAGAAACCCCCAATAGATTCAAGGCATTATTAATGACGCCTATTATTAGCACCCCAATCAAGGTGCCCCCTATGTTACCCTCTCCACCAAATAGGCTAGTTCCACCAATCACAACTGCCGCGATTGCAGAGAATTCAAATCCAATACCCATTGAAGGCGTGAAAGAGTTCAGTCGAGAGGTCAAGACTAGACAGGCTAATCCCGAGTATATTGCCAATATCACAAAGGTCATAAAAATAATCTTTTCCACATCTATACCTGAGAGCCGCGCCGCATCAGGATTGCCTCCTACTGCATAGACCTTCCTTCCGAATATAGTATGAGAGAGAATAATATGTCCTATTAGAAACGCCAACAACATAGTAACTACTGGAATTGGAATTGGCCCTATAGAGCCTAAACCGATTGTTGTGTAAAACTTGGGAAGTCCCCAATAATTCATCCCCTTGGAAATAGCTAACACCAAACCGCGACCCATTGTCATTGTAGCCAGTGTAACTAAAAAAGCCGGCATTCGTAGATAAGCGGTAGAAAAACCATTTACAATCCCGATCGCCAATGAAGTGGTAAAGATAAGCAACAACCCAATCCACCATGGTTGACCACCATCTTTCATGGCTATCACAGCCACTGCGCTGGACAATGCTACGATTGCACCAACAGAGACGTCAATACCACGGGCAATGATCACATAGGTCATGCCTACAGCTATAATCCCTACCGCCGAGGTCTGGAGTAGAATATTGCTTAAGTTTCCTACCGTTAAGAATACCGGAGAGCCGACCGATATTAGCACGCATAGGATGACAAATACAATGTAGATTCCATAACGAAGAGCAAAACTGCTAATTTGTCTTCCTATTCCCTTTTCTTTCCAAAGTAGGACTTTGTTGTTTACCATCATTGTATTCTCCCGTCATTTTTACAAGGATTTTTGCCGCATCAAGATTGTCATTAGTAAACTCTTCAATAAACCTGCCATCTCGAAGGACTAATACGCGGTGACAAACACTAACAATCTCCTGTAATTCCGAGGAAATAAATACTATTCCTGCTCCATCACGGGCTAAATCCTGGATAATTTTGAAAAATTCTGCTTTAGCGCCGACATCAATTCCTCGGGTTGGTTCGTCTAAGAAAAATACTTTCGGAGATGTTTCCAACCACTTACCTAGAACGACTTTTTGCTGATTGCCACCGCTTAGGTACTTGACTTTTTTCAGAATCGAAGGTGTGACTATATTCAATTTCTCTTTTTGTCTCATTGCTGCTTGGTATTCTTTGGTAGCCATCATCCAGCCAAATGAAGTGGCAAACTTCTTTAAGTTCGCGAGAGTGATATTGTCTTTCACAGATTTCTCAATCACTAAGCCTTCCTTATGTCGGTCTTCTGTGATATAACCTATTCCCAACCTGATAGCTTGCGCCGGGTTCTTAATCTTGACTGATTGACCGTTAAGATAAATTTCCCCCTGATCGATTTTTTCTAATCCGAAGATAGCTCTGACTAATTCAGAACGCCCAGATCCCAACAAACCTGCAATACCTAATATTTCTCCCTTGTGTAGATGGAAGTGAATCCCACGCAGTTTGGGTTCTTTCCATAAGTTCTTAACTTGTAATATCACTTCTTTCTTTGGTTTTACTTCTCGGGTGGTGTACATCTCGCCAAGCTTCCGCCCAAGAATCAGTTCGACCAATTTGCCTGTATTCAAGGATTTCGTTGGAGTAGTTATTATATGCTTCCCGTCTCTTAGAACTGTAACTCGGTCGCACAATTCAAAGATTTCATCTAAACGGTGGGAAACATAAATGATCGATATGCCCTGACCTTTAAGTTCTCGAATGATTCGAAATAAAGTTTCAATCTCCCTGCCTGTGAGCGATGATGTTGGTTCGTCGAGAACAATTAGTTTCGCATCCTTTACAATCGAAGCTGCTATCTCAACCAATTGCTTTTCACCGGGCTGCAGATGAGCAATTTTCTTACTTGGTGTTAAGTGCTCCAAACCCA
>DAOTZA010000091.1:0-18442 GCA_034434515.1 Anaerolineales bacterium
AGGCTGATGCCTTACCACTTGGCGACGCCCGCCAGATATGAGGATAACCTGCTATTTGACCGCCATATATAGACGGTTTTTAATCTTTTCCGCCGAGCTGTTTCGAAAGCTGATGCTCGCCGGGCAAAGAAAATCAAAGTAAGATGTATTATAGAGTGATTGTCACATTGTGACAAGGGTTTTTTATTGAGTATTTTTCCTCTTGATCACGGACGGGGAGTGCTCAGGATGAGATAGCACGCCGAAGCTGCAACGAAGCAACGTCACCTGGATAGATGGGTTAGTCCGTCTGTTCGTGCCACGTAAGTGCCAATTGGATAGGTTTCGCTGACACTGGGGTTTTCAATAGCGGTGTTTCGTAACCGGGTTTAATTAACAAGGCTTCTTCCATCGCATTTCTTAGATTCTCAGTTGAGCCTACGTGATAAAAGTGTGTAAAAGTTCTTTCCACCAGCCCATCCCAGTAAAGACTAAGATGTTCATTTAGACGATACTTATTTTCTTTCCACATAGATAATGCAAAACCACAGGGTAAACTTTGGGCGAGTCTAGCTAATTCTGCTGCATCATCTTCTGACCATTGCTGGTAGTAATCTGTATGTCTGCCTATATACGGAGGGTCAAGATAGACAAAGTCATCTGCTGTTACATTCTCAAAACATTCTCGCCAATCCCCCGTGCGGAATTCCCAATCTTTGTCGCGCATGATTTTTTGTATTTGAGAAATTTGATTTACTATCTTCGTCACATAGGCTGGGCGAAAGCGATCTGTTTTACGACAAAACGGCACATTGAACTCGCCTTTGCTGTTAAACCGCATCACTCCATTGAAACATGACCGATTCAGAAAAATAAAATCTAAAGGGTTTCCAGTTTTGTTGAAGCGCTCCCTGACCAGATAATAATAATCTTCCCCCTCTAATAATAGTCTTTTGCCTTCTACTGTCAGATACATTCTTACTTCTTCAGAAGATAGACTTCCATCGTAAATCATTTGGTATAAGCTGATGATATGAGGGTTAATGTCATTGACCAAAGCACGTTCTGGCTGAACGTTGAACAAAACTACCCCTGATCCCAAAAACGGTTCAATCCAGCGCCCAATTCCGTTCCAAGAAATGTTATTCAAAATGAATTTCACAAGTTTGGTCTTGATCCCCTGACATTTTATTGGGGGCACAACCACGTGTTTTACATTTCGGGGCAAGCTTTGAATAATCACTTTGCTAACCCTTTGTACTTCAGATAACCACGCAGGTTTGTGTAAGGAGGACTTCTGAGTTCTGCCGCTCTAGCCATGTCTTTGGTCAGATAATACATCCAATAATCATCGAAAACATCTTCTCCCAGAGAAGCAAAAGGTCCAGATCCGCTGATAAGTTTAGCAATCTCTGTAACTGAGCCAATGTTTTTCGTATTCCCACTACCTGGGCGGTCAGAGGCGATGCGATATTTCTCCTGAGCGAAGAAAACAAAGTCTTTGATCACAGACGTTATTCGTTCAAGTTCCTCAAGATTATATCTTCTTCGTTCGTCTATCAAATCATCTGCCTTTGAATAAATTACACCTAGAACAAAATGACCGCTATAAGAACTGTAGGGAAAGGTGATGTTTTTTGTACTGTTCCTTTCTCGGAAATATCGTAATTACCTACCAAATGCTCTATTTGGCAGGACAGACCGTCCACGAATTTTTCACGAATGCACGAATAGCGCTATCATTCGTTTATTCGTGGTCAATTCGTGGACGGTTTTCTCAGCAAATGATCAACACGATTTGTGATGGTAGGTTGTTACGAAATATCCCGTAAAAGCGCCAAGTGTCATACCATTCACCCGATCCCCATCAATCCTGTAGGTGCTCTTCAGAGTGTAAATGTTCTTGGCTATGTCAATAAATCCCTTAATGATCCAATCGCCGTTCGGTGTAGCAATTGCCGAATTAAACGTATCAACTTCAGCTTGAAGGGCGTCCAAGAACTCTTGTTTAATCATCGTTGCATTCTACCACTTCGGATTTTGGAAGGCAGTCTAACTTGTAATTGATTCTTTGCATTACCTTGTGGGTCTCTCAATTAATTCTGTCCTGTACGCGCTTACTTAGCTGGAGACTTGTTATCTAATGCTGTTTTGCTGCAGCGAAAGAGACCCAGTCAAACGGCTGCAATTTCTATTCTACCACCCGACTCGCGGCGCGGCGAAGCCGATCGCGGATCGCCAGCCCCAATCCTTCCGCTCCCATCTCTCTAGCTAAGATCAGTTCCACCCCCTGTCGATCCAGGGCGCGCAGGGCAGCATACAGGCGTTTTGCCATTTCGGCTACCTGTCCTTCGCTGCCTAAGGAAAAAATGGCCAGCGGCAAGTTGGAAAAGGTGTCTCGATCTTCCTCGCTGATCAATGCTCCTACCCGTTGCCCGCTTTGACAGGCCTGGACTGCCGCCTGGTGCATCTTTTTGAGCGCTTTTTGCCTTTCTCCCGTGAATAACCACAATTCAGCACGCGGGGCATAGTGTTTGGCTAACAAACCCGGCGAAGGTTGGGGGATCAGTTGTTCTGCAGCGTTGGATTCAACCTGAGCTGCGTAAGTAACCTCCCCAATCTGGGCGCGTAACAATTCCAGCGAGATGCCACCTGGCCGCAACAAGCGGGGAGGAGAGCAGGTCAGGTCTAAGACGGTGGATTCAACTCCCACACTGGTAGCGCCACCGTCTAAGATGCCTTCGATCGCGCCTCCTAAATCTTCCAGGACATGCTGAGCGGTGGTTGGGCTGACATGTCCGAAACGGTTGGCGGAAGGCGCAACAATCGGCACGCCGCTGGTGCGTAACAAGCCTAGCGCCACCGGATGAGCCGGCACCCGCACCGCAACGGTAGGCAAGCTGGCTGTGATCTCATCCAGGATATTGGTTTGCTTGGGTAACACTAGCGTCAGGGGTCCAGGCCAGAAACGACTGGCGAGGGTTTCGGCCAGGGGTGGAATCTCTCTTGCCACCTGAGGCAGCCGCTCCCTGTCAGCCAGATGGACAATGAGTGGATCTTGCGTTGGCCGTCCCTTGGCGAGAAAGATGCGGCGCACGGCCTGCCGATCAAACGCATTGGCGCCTAAGCCATAGACCGTCTCAGTGGGAAAGGCAACTAGCTGCCCGGCAAGGATTGCCTGGGCAGCCTCGGCAAGGAGGGCGGGATCGGGGGATTGAGGATCAACTCGCCAGATTTTGGTATCCATCGAGCGGAGGTTCGCGGCAACGTTTATTCTAAACTGCCAATCTCTTTCTCTACCTCGTCGAGGATTTCCCCCCGTTTGACCAGTTCCTTCATGATATTATGATCGGGATAGAGGGGACGGTCTTCGTCAAGATGGGCGACATAACGGCGAATCACCTCTCTCGCTTTCTGCACCCCGCGACCCGGTTGAAAATCGCGGAAGTCCAGGGCTTGGGCAGCCGCCATAAACTCAATACCCAAAACACCGTAGGCGTTGTCGAGGATTTGCTGGTTCTTGAGGGCGGTATTCATGCCCATGGAGACAAAGTCCTCCTGGTCGGCAGCAGCCGGGATCGATTGAATGGAAGCCGGCATGGAGAGAATCCGCTGCTCGACAATCAACATATCGGCTGTGTATTGGCTGAGCATCATCCCGGAAAACATACCGGCGCCTTTGGTCAGGAAAGCCGGCAATCCCACGCTCAAAGCAGGATTGGTCAGGCGATTCAGACGCCGCTCCGAGAGCACGCAGACCATCGTGATGGCTGCCCCAGCCAGGTCCATTGGCAAGGAGACCGGTGAACCCTGGAAGTTTGCTCCAGTTAAAGTCAACTTGTATTCGGGCAGGAAGATCGGATTATCCCCCACTCCATTTAACTCGATTTCTACCTGTTGGCGGGCAAAGGCAATTGCATCGTGCGCAGCTCCGATGACCTGGGGTGATGAGCGCATCGAATAGGCATCCTGGACTTTGGTTTTCATCTTGCCAGTGGTCAAATCTGACCCCTCGATGCATTTCATAATAGCTTTGGCGCTGCGGATGGCACCTGGGAAACCGCGCAACTGATGCAAGCGCACGTCATACGGTTTCAGGTTGGCAAGTAAGGCTTCCAGACTCATCGCGCAGGCGATCTCGGCTTGTTTCAGCCAGCGATTCATATCGTAGAGTTGCAGAGCGCTCATCGCCGTCAACAAATTCGAGCCGTTAATCGCCGCCAGTCCATCGCGGGCTTGTAAATCTGGGATGGGAATCCCTGCTCGTTCCATAGCCACTTTGCCTGGCAAACGCTCGCCCTGATACCAGGCTTCGCCCTCGCCCATCAACAGCAAGGCCATCTGCGCCATTGGCGCCAGGTCGCCGCAAGCTCCTACCGAACCTTTCTGACAAACGACTGGGGTGACTCCCTTATTGAGCATTTCAACCATTGTTAGGGTGATTTCTGGCCGACAGCCGGAGTTGCCATGGGCGTGTACGTTTATGCGACTTGCCAGGGCTGCCCGCACCTGTTCAATCGGCACCGCATCGCCGATGCCGGCGGCGTGATTGTAGATCAAGTAGCGCTGAAACTGCATGACCTGTTCATCGCTCAGCACCACTTCGGAGAATTCGCCAATGCCGGTATTGATGCCATACATGATTTCATGGGCGCGGATTTTTTCTTCCAGCATTTCGCGACAGGCTTTGATGCGTTCGAGCGCCTCGGGATGCAGTTCTACCTTTTCACCATCACGGGCAATGCGCACCAGTTTTTCAATCGTCAAACCAGAGCCATCGAGAATAATTGTCATGTCGTACTCCTCTTGAAATGAAAGCTTAGCCCACTAAATTTTGGGATGGATCAACAAGCGTATTATATCTCGAAGAATGAGGAGGGTTTAGTTAGGATTATCCCCTTATAGCGTGATAATCATCGAGAGAAACTTTGCTTCCCTCTACCGCCGACGCAGTAAAGTACTTTTGTTCTTATCCCTCATCCCCGGCCAGCTCCCCTCGCCCGTTCTGGGAGAGGGGGTGGGGGTGAGGGTTGCTCCCCTCGCCCACCCAGGCACCAAAGCGCCTTTGCCTTTATCCCTCACCCTCACCCTAACCCTTTCCCTAAGGGAGAGAAAATTTTCCCCCTCGCCCGTTCTGGGAGAGGGGCAGGGGGTGAGGTGACAATCCTCATCCCTTAGCAGCGTAGAGAGGGTGGGGAACTGAGCTTGTTGAAGGAGTGAGGGGGTTATTTTGGCTCAGGATGAGGGGATAGAACCTTTACCCTGGCGCGGACGTCCACGGCTGCTGCTCCTTTACCTGCCTCCAGGACTCTCAACGGATTAATTTCGATTTCCTCGATTTGGGGGAAATCGGCTGCTAATTGGGCAATGCGCCTGAGTACATCGATCACAGCTTGTCGGTCGGCCGGTGGCAAGTTACGATAACCGTTCAGCTTGCGTCCTGCCCAGGTTGTCTGAAGCAGATGTTCGATCTCATGATCGCTGATCGGCGCCAGGGCAAAACCTACGTCTTGTAGGGCTTCCACCTCCACCCCGCCAGAGCCAAACATTACCAGCGCGCCAAATTGTTCGTCTTGGGTTGCTCCGACAATCACTTCTTGTCCTGGCGGGATCATTCGCTGCACATACACCCCTTGAATTTCTGCTGTGGGGTGCGCCTGGCGGACATTTTGTACGATGACCTCAAACCCTTGGGCTACCGCTTCGGCATCTGGCAGGTTGAGCAGAACACCGCCAATGTCTGACTTGTGAGCAATGGACGGTGAGGCAACCTTCAAGGCTACTGGGAAACCGACTTGCTCGGCCAATTGCACGGCTTCTTGCGCAGTTTTCGCCAGACGGATGGCTAAGGTTGGCACGCCATAGGCTTCCAGGATTTGATTGATGGTTTCGGCTGCTAGAGGGATTGAGTTCCCAAGGGCTATTGCGCCTTCCAGATACGGTCGGAGCAGTTGTTTGACTTTCTCTTGATCAACCTCTGCAAGAGGCTGTGGTTCGATGGCTGCCCGGGCAAGGAAATCGGCGCGTTGGGCTAAGATCGCCAGGGCGGAGGCTGCTCGTTCAGGAAAACGATATTCGGGAATGCGGGCTGCTCGAAAATGCTCGATGGCTTCCTGAATCAACCGGTCTCCCATCAGGGTTATGGCGACCGGCTTATCTGAGTTGTAGATGACCGGGATCAAGGCTTTCGCCACGGCCCCGGCTGTTTGCATGGGGAGAGGTGGGATGATCACCAAGGCGCCATGCACGCCCTCATCTAAGAGCATGGCATTCAAACAGGCAGCGTATTGATCGGGAGTAGCGGTTGCCAGCATATCCACCGGGTTATGAAAACTGGCTGCAGAGGGCAAGATTTCCTTCAAACGAGCGACCGTTTCAGGCTTTAGTTCGGCTAATTGCATTCCATTCAACTCTAACGCATCGGCAGCCGTTACACCGGGACCGCCGGCGCTGGTCAGGATGGCGATCGAGCGTCCTTTAGGCAGCGGCGACCAGGCCAGCGCCCTTGCCCAATCGAACATCTCCTCACTGGTTTCGGCGCGAATCACTCCTGCCCGCCAGAAGGCTGCGTTGAAGGCGCTCTCCCGTCCAGCCAGCGCGCCGGTGTGCGAAGCCACGGCGCGTTGACCGCTGGCAAAACGTCCCACTTTGAGCGCTACAATTGGCTTAACACGGGAGACCTTAGCCGCTTCGCGCACAAAGCGTCGTCCATCGCGCACTCCCTCCAGGTAGAGGGTTAAAACCCGCGTGTGAGTGTCCAGGGCGAGCGGCGCCAACACATCTGTCTCACTGATATCGGCCTGGTTGCCCAAACTGATCAGGTGAGAGAGGCCCAAGTCTTGACCACGCGCCCAATCTACGACTGCAGCCATAATTGCGCCCGAGTGCGAGATAAAAGCGACGTCACCCGGGCGTGGCGGAGGCGGCGGCAAAAAGGTGGCATCCAGCGGCAAGTGAGTGTCCATGATGCCGATGCAGTTCGGACCCAGCAAACGGATGAAATACTTGCGGGCAATGGCAACGCATTCTTCTTCTAGGGCAGCCCCGGCCTCACCGGTCTCGCGAAAACCACCTGCGCCAATGATCGCCGCACTGATGCCGCGCCGTCCACAATCGCGCAACAAGCCCGGGATCGAAGGCGCCGGCACCAACAGGATGGCTAAGTCGACCGGCTCTGGCACCTCGAGGATGTTGGTATAGACCTTACGTCCCAACAGGGTGCCACCCTTGGGGTTGACAAAATGGAGAGCGCCGGGATAGTTGCTTTGTACCAGATTGCGGGCGAGAGCGTAACCCAGCTTATTGGGATCGGCACTGGCGCCAATGAGGGCTATCCCTTGCGGATTAAAAAAGGGCGTTAGAGAGGGATCGACGCGGATTTCATCGTTCATGGTTTCCTCCATAAAGCTATGATTGATAGCTTGGGATGCCTGGCATGGTCAGGTGACCCTGGCGAGCGGATGTTGCGAAGCCATCTCGGCTAAAAAATCGGCGGCACCCAAAATTTTCCATACGACAAAAACGAAAGCGTCAGACACATCAGAAAGAGCAATGCAGAAAAACCGATCAAGATTTTATCTCGCAAGCGGTATTGGAGGGTCTCTAACCAGACCCGCGGCCCGACCCCAAAAGCGCGCAAATCCATGGCGTCAATAATGTCCTCGCTGGCAATGATGGCGTGAATGGTCACCGGTACGATCAAGGGAGCCATCTTGCGCACCTGAGCGATTAGCCCACCCCGAATCTTTTCCAATTCATATCCCCGCGCTCGTTGGGCGTCCAATGTTAATTGAAAATCGCGTCCAAAGGTGGGGATAAAGCGCATGGTCAGGTCAATGGCATAGGCAATTTTATCCGGCAGGCCCAGGCCGCGAAAGGTAATCCCATAATGAGCGGGATTGATGGTGTAGGGAATCACGATGGTCATGCAGGCCAGGCTAAACACCCGCAGCAACTGGCTGATAGCAAAGAACGTGCGTTCCCAGGTGATTTGAATGGTGGGTTGCCAGCCAAAAATCGAAAGAGGGAAGACCAGTTTGCGAATGAGATGTTCCTGGCGGTAAACTTCAATCCCGCCGCGCCCGGTTAGAAAGGTTAGAAAGGCAAAGAAGGTAATAAAGGCAAAGATAAACAGTAATGGACGGCGCATTTCTTGCCACGAAACCCCTGAGGTTAATAACACAATCAAAGCGATGAAGGCAAAAAAGGCCAGAAAGCGCATGTCCCAGAAGAGCAACGTTGATGCCAGGAAGGAAGCATAGAAGATGAACCAGGCGCGCGGATCGAACCATTGCACTAGAGAACGTCGTTCTCGATAACGCCAGGCAACCAGCATATCACTACTCCTTAGCTCCCCTCACCCCTTAGGAGCGGGTTTGGGGGTGAAGGGTTCTCCCCTCGCCCACCTTGGGAGAGGGGTTGGGGGTGAGGGTGAGCTCAACGAACGCCATAAAACCTCCATGGTAAACCTTAAAATCCCTCATCCCCGGCCCTTCTCCCTAAGGGAGAAGGGAGTTGAGCGGGCTTGGGGTGAGGGGAAACCTTCATCACCTTCCGGCTTGGCGTTGCACAGCCCGATAGGCAGCTACCAGAATCGGAACCAGGATCGCAGCGAAGATCAGGTTCGGCCCGGCGGCGGGTAAGAACTCACCGACAATCGCTACCGCAAACGGAAAACCGTTAATCCAGATGTCCGAAATCGCTGCAAAACCAATCCCCAGCAAATTGCCCAACATGCTCCAGGTGACTGCAGCAGCGACATCTTCATTCGAGGCAAAAAAGTACCGCACTGCCACCACCAGGATCAACCCGATAATTGCCGACAAGCCGGCAAACAGGGAGATTTGCTGGTCGCCAAAAATACCTTCTTCGGGGGCAAAATAGAGCATATTCGGCACATTGCGGTTGATAAAGAAGATCACAGTTGCCAAGACAGCCAGCACAACGCTGAGAATCAAGACAGTGTTCATGCTCTTCTTTTTGTCGGGAAAGAGGGCAACCATGCCGGCGATCAAACCGACTAACCCGTTGCCGATGCTCCATTGCGGAGACAACCCAAAACCGGTCAGCGCATCGCCGAACATGTTGCCAACCGCGCCGGTAAAGAATCCAACCACCGGGCCAAAGGCATAGCCGAAGAACATGGGAATGGCGATCGCCGGACGCAAGGCTACCTGGCTAACCGAAGGCACCACAAAAACTGTGCCATTAAACAGGTAAGAAAAGATGGCATACAAGGCTGCTCCAATTGCCATATAGACCACCTGGCGGGTGCCAATTTCCCAGATTTTGTTCTCGCGCGTCAGCCAGTAAATCACGATGGCGATCAATAAACCAATAATCACGAAGGCAAAGCGCAGCAGCGGGTTTTCACCGGTCTGCAAGCGCTCGATCCCTAAAATGGTTCCTCCGACATAAACCAACAGCAGAAAGATGGCAAGGATGACGACCAGAGCGATGGTCAAATAAGTCAAGCGGCGGTCCATACATTTCTCCTTTCCAAACAAGAAGTTTCCCAAAAACGAGAGTCTCTTTCCTTCCGCTCACGACCAGAGGGAGGGAAGATGGGCAAGCGCTTCAGCGCGCAAGAATTTGCCGCTGTTCGGCAACATCTCCAAATTCAATTGCAGCAACGAGGTGGGCACCAGCCGCCAATTGCGCAACTGTTCCAAATCTTTGAGTACCTCTTGCGGTTTACCATCCGCTACCAGGCGGCCTTCAGACATCAGCGCAATCCGATTGGCATAGATGATGGCGAGATCGATATCATGGGTAATGAATAAGATGGCTTCGATATTCGGTAGTTGGACGATAGCATCCATGAACTCCATGTAATTCTGATAATCCTGGCCGGCCGTTGGTTCATCCATAATTAAAATGCGAGAGCGCATAGCAAGCACCGCGGCGATACTCACCCGTTTCTGCTGTCCAAAGGAGAGCGACAGCGGCGGCTCTTTCTCTCTGCCAGAGAGATTGACGATATCCAGGGCTTCCATCACCTCCTTTTCAATTTGCAGTTTAGGATGATCGAGATTGCGCGGCCCAAAAGCCAGTTCATCATAGACGGTTGGCGCAAACAGCATGTGGCTGGGGCTTTGGAAGACATAGCCCAATGTGCGGGCAATCTCGGCTACACTGAGATGCCTCGTATCCACGCCATTGATTAGCACTCTCCCCGAAGTCGGCTTGAGCAATCCGATAGCATGTTTGACCAGGGTTGTTTTCCCTGCTCCGTTGGCACCCAGGATAGCAATCACGTCTCCACGGCGGATCTCGTAATTGATGTCCTGTAAAACGTTTGGTTTGGTCTCATAACCAAAACAAACTTGCTCAAAGCGCACCAGCGGGGCTGGTTCAGTCGTCTGCGGCTCTGCCTGCACAGAGGGTAAAACCTGAAGGACGGACGGCGGCGGAGCATGATGGGCGCGCTTCAATATTTCGCTGGCGGGCAATTTGATCTCGCGATAGTTGACCACCTGATATAACCCCTCAACATCCCCCAGGTAACGGATTTGTCCTTCTTCCATCAACAGAACCCGATCGGGATGGATTTTCAATACATCTTCGACGCGATGTTCAACCATCAACACACACATGCCTTCGTCCACCATTTGACGCACAATGCGCAGGGTTTCCTGGGCGCTGGCCGGGTCTAGGCTGGCAAGCGGCTCATCGAGCAGGAGAATCTTCGGGCGCATTGCTAACACACCTGCCAGAGCCACCTTTTGCTTTTCTCCACCAGAGAGATTGAAGGTTTCGCGATCGCGCAGATGGTGAATCCCAAGGTATGTCAGCGCTTCATCGATCCGTTGGATAATCTCCTCTCTGGGCAAACCGAGGTTTTCCAGGCCAAAAGCAACTTCATTGCGCACCCGCGTCCCCAAAATCTGGCGTTCAGGGTCTTGCAAAACCGTGCCCACCATTTGAGAAATGCGCGCCAGGGGCAGGTTGGCAATCGATTTCCCATCGAGCAGGATTTCACCGCTCAGCTCGCCTTTGTAACTGCGCGGGATCAAGCCGTTTAGACAGCGGATCAGGGTTGTCTTGCCACAACCGCTCGCCCCGGCTATTAAGAGCAACTCACCTGCCTGCGCTTCAAAAGTGATGTCGCGCAAGGCGGGTTCGGGTCGCTCGCGGTAGCGAAAGGTTAAGGAACGAACAGAAACCAAAGGTTGTGGCATGGTTAACTCGACCTATTCAAAAAACACCTCCACGTCGTCGCCTACCTGAACCCCGAGGCGCTGAGCGGCATTGCCGTTGACTTCGCAGACCAAAAAATGATCGCTGCTCCCAAAAAGGCTGACCAGTGTACCGGGCATTCGCTCGCCAAACGTATTGACAAAATCCCACACTACCGTTCCGCCGATATGCACCTCCCGGACGCGCTTCCCTTCCAGGTCTGAACGCAAGATATTGGTATAGAGATTCCCAAAGTGATCGATATGGGTCACTTCGCCGCGCAAGCCATTGGTAAGCGGCACGGGTTTGGCGAAAGTCAGGCGCACAATGTCAGCAACTGGTTCGCCCAAACTGGCAAGCGGTACGCCGTTAGCGAGATGCGCTGCCACCGGCGCAAAAATATCCCGACCATGAAAGACGGAAGTGATTTGCGGCAGCCAATAGCTGCGGTCAGTAAGATGGATGAATTCAACGGAATTGCCTTGACTTTCGTGATATTCCAGCAAGGCGGTGAAGAGACCGTTGTCCGGCCCGACGACATAGTGACATCCGAAACGGCCGGCAATCGGACGGCGCTCTGTGCCCACACCGGGGTCTACAACAGCGAGATGAATCGTTCCGGGCGGATAAAAAGGCGCTGCGCGGCGAAGAATCTGCGCCCCTTCCGGAATATTTTGAGGGGAAATGAGGTGGGTAATATCTGCAATCTGCGCTTGCGGGGCAATGCTCCAGATCACCCCCTTCATTGCACCTACATGGCTATCTTTCAACCCAAAGTCGGTTGTCAACGTAATGATTGGCATACCACTCTAGCAGAGTTAGCGAGGAATGTTTGTCAAAAGAGAAGCGCGTCGGGCTTGATCTGCACCCGCTTTAATTGTAATTGTAACAGAAATCAGCTAAAAAACAGGCGCTGATCGGGATTCCAGATGGCGACCCCCACGCTTGGGTTGTTGAAGGCAGGTTTTGGCTTTTTACTTGCCAGAGGATGATTGGCTCTCAAGCTGCATCCAGACCAGTTCGGCAAGTTCCAGCACAGCCATTTCGCTCTGGGCTTCGCGGGCGGCATCGCTGAGCATGGTCAGGCAGAAAGGACAACCAACCGTCAGGGTTTTTGCGCCGCTTTCTTGCGCCTGCCGAAAACGAGCCGCGTTCACTCGTTCCAATCCGTGTTCCTCTTCTTTCCACATCTGTGCCCCGCCTGCCCCGCAGCAAAAGGACTTTCGTCCATAATCCTGCATTTCAACCACCGCTTGCTGAGCAGCCTTCAACACCTGGCGCGGCGCATCGATGACGCCGTTGTGTCGCCCGAGATAGCAGGGGTCATGGAAGGTTAGCATATCCGCCCCGGCAGTGACAGGGGAGTTCGAGAGATGAATTTTGCCCTGCTGAAGGAGTTCCAGGATCAACTGGCTGTGGTGCACCACCTGATAATGACCGCCAAAGGCAGGGTATTCGTTCTTGAGGGTATGCAGACAATGGGGACAAGTGGTGACGATCCGTTTGGGAGCGATTTCGTTCAGGAGTTCCACATTGGCGGTTGCCAGTTCGTTGAAAAGGTATTCGTTCCCTGCCCGCCGTGCTGAATCTCCCGTGCACTGTTCGGCTTCCCCCAACACCGCAAAATTCACCCCAGCCCGATTGAGGATTTGGGCAAAGGCGCGGGCTGTCTTCTGGGCGCGGGCATCGGTTGCCGGAGCGCAACCCACCCACCACAGAATCTCCGCTTGAGGATTTTGCTCGATGGTTGGGACGTTCAATCCCTGTGCCCAATTCAATCGCTCGGCCGAAGCGATGTTCCACGGATTGGCGGTGCGTTCCATGCCGCGGAAGGCGGTTTGCAGTTGATCGGGGAAGTCGTTTTCCATCAAAACCAGGGCGCGACGGATGTCGAGGATATCGCGCATAGGTTCATTGCCAACCGGGCAAATGTCGATGCAGGCTCCACAGGCGGTACAGGCCCAAACCGCTTCGGGCGGGATGGCGATTTCCAAAAGCGTGTGCTGACTGGCTTCTCCTCTTGCCAGGCGAGCGCCCTCTTTGTTTAGATAATAGCGCTTGTTGATCTCCAGTGCAGCCGGGGAGAGCACCTTACCCGTGTTATAGGCGGGACAAACCTCCTGACAGCGATAGCACATAATGCAGGCATAGGCGTCCATAATCTGTTCCCAGCTTAACTCTTCTAGGCGCAGGACGCCAAACTGCTCAACACTTTCGTCTTCGAAGTCCAGTTTGCTCAATTCTCCAATCGAGCGCCGGTGCGGTTTGAGCAAGAAGTTGAGCGGCGCCATGATCAGATGGATGTGCTTGGAATAAAGGAAATACGGCACAAAGGCTAAGATGGTGCCCAGAGCTAACCAGAAGGCAAGGTGTTCGGCGAAAACCAGCGTAGCCGGCTGCCAGCCTGCCCAGAGCTTAGCCAGAGCGTTGGCGGCCGGTTGCCAGGCATCTGGGGCATGGGCGGCGATGCGAAAGCTCTGCCCAACGAACCGCGCCCCAACATGGATGAGGATAAACCCCGTCACGATGCTTGAATCGCGGCGGATGCCGGCGCGGGCTTCAGGCAGAAGAAAGACATCTTCCCGCGCAGTGAGGGCAGGCGGCTTGAGCACAAAACGCCGAATGGCGAGGGCGAGCATCCCACTCAGCACTCCTACACTGAGCAAATCCCCGCCCAGGCGATAAAGGTTTCCCGGCGTTCCTTCGCCGAGAAAGCGGAAATTGGGGAGAAATCCCTCCAGGACATCCCCAAGGTTGACCAACAGGTAATAGAGAAAACCCCAACCCACCAGACCATGAAAGAAACTTGTCAGGCGCCGGGTGCGAAAGACCGGCGCAAAGGAGGCCGTTTTCCAGAGCACTGCGAAAAGCCGCCCAGGGACAACCGTCCAGTCAATCTTTCCCTGTCTGCGGCTGATCACGCGGCTGATGCGAAAAGCGACCAGGCTTGCTCCGTAAAGGGAGGCAAGTGCCGCAAGCAGAAAGATGATTTTCTCTATGGCAGACAGCATCGCTTCTCCTTTTCAACCTGTAAATTTGGCAATGGACACTCAAAAGCTGTCAGAAAAATTGCTTCGATAAAAACCTTCAGCAATTTGTCCAAAATTGACAACTTTTGCGCGTAAATGATTGAAAATGAACTGTGCTGAGTTTACCATACTCCAGAAAAGGCGCAAAGGGATTTCAGTGCGTATCGAAGTAAACAAATGCCACTTCGAGAGCTAAATCCTGGGTCAGGGTGATCTCGTCCCAATCCGTTGGCACGACCAGGTCGGGGATAATGCCGCTCTTTTCCCAATCCTGGTCGGGGTGATTTGCCGGCACAAAGCGTTCGTGAGCTAAAAACAGCACCGAGCCGTCCTTAAAAGGATAGCCCCACAACAACTCTACATTTCCTTCGGTTACCTCCCCAATCAGATAGGCGCGGCCGCGATCCTGTAACACGCCGGCAACCATTTCGCCAAAGCTAACCGTGTAATCGCCGACCAGGACTACCAGCGGTAGCGATTGGGAACCGCCCACATTCTTGGGACTCACCGACCACCAACGTTTTTTGCCATAGCGGTCGGTGAAGTAGCCGAGCTTGCCGGCGGTGAAATAAGAAAGCACACCGCTTGCTGTTGTGTACTCTCCTCCTTGGTTGGCGCGCAAATCCAGAATCAAGCCATCTAATGGAGCCTCTGCGCTCATTTGCTTCAGAGCTTTGCCTACCCGCTCATCCACCTTGCGATCGGAGAAGGAAACCACCAAGAGATAACCAATGCGCTTACCCCCCGGCGTTGAAAAGATATGGTAGGGAACGGGAATGGTTGCCGCCACCCTCTCACGCTTCAGGGTGACATAGCGGGCTTCCTGTCCTGGCGTTTGAACGGTGAGGGTCACATAGGTACCTTCACTGCCGCTTAACAAGTCTTGTACCTTGCCATCCTCAGTGATGATCGGCTCTCCATTGACGGCCAGGATGCGGTCATGAGCCTGAAGGCCAGCTTTTTCGGCCGGGCTATCTCGAAACGGTAAAATAACCGTGACATAGCGTTTTTCGATCACCGGCACGGTGAAAACGCCGATGCCAACATAATCCTTCTCCCCTTCGTAGATTGCCAGTTGCTCCTCCACTTCGCTGGGGGAAAAATAGATCGAATGATCATCGTTGAGGCGCGCAATCATCTCTCTCATCGCAGCGTAAAACCCCTTGGAAGATACCCCCAGGGTGAGGCGGGCAAAGAATTCCTGATAGACTGCCAACCAATCCACACCATTGAAATCTTCATAGACGTATTTGTCCTTCACCGTTTTCCAGATTTCCTCGAAGAGGGCAAACCTTTGCGGCGAAGTGGTCGGCGCGGGCGTAGGGGTAGGCGTATCGGTAGGGGTTGGCGTGGGGGTGAGGGTCTGAGTGGGGGTTGGGGAGGGTGTGCTGGTTGCCGTTGCCGTAGGGGTGAAGGTGGGTAACGGTGTAGATGTCTCTGTGGGAGTGGCAGAGGGCAGTGGTGTGGCAGTAGCCAGCAACTCCCCGAGGGGGATGTTGCAAGCCAGGCTGGCAAATACCAGAATGAGCAGTAAGCGGGTGAGGGGTTTGAGGTTCATGGTTGATCGAAAAACTCCAAAGCAGCCAGAATAACGGGGTCGGTGGATAGGGTGACTTCATCCCAATTGCTGGAGATGACAAGGTCGGGTTGGATACCCCTTCTCTCCCAATCCTGCTCAGGCTGGTTGATCGGGATAAACGTCTCATGGGCTATCCAGGCCCGCGAGCCATCCTCAAAATCGTAACTCCATAACAGTTCTACATTGCCTTCGGTGGGCGTGCCGATCAGCGTTGCCCGCTGTTGGTCCTGCAAGATACCGGACAGGATTTCGCCAAAGCTAACCGTATTTGGGCCAATTAAGACCACCAACGGCATTTCAGCCGAGCCGGCGACATTTTTGCCCCTCACCTCGAACCAGCGCCGCTCTTGATGTCGGTTGGTGAAATAGCCCAGGCGCCCGGAAGTAAACAGGGAAAGCACACCTTTGGCAACCGTGTCTGCGCCGCCGCTGTTCTGGCGGTTATCGAGAATCAAGCCCTGCAAGTCACCCTGACGATTCATTTGGCGCAGCGCTTCTGCAACCTGATCATCGATGGTCGAATCGGCTAAGGTGGCAAGCAAGAGATACCCGATCCGTTTGCCTTTGGGCGTGTACAGGATGGTATGGGGGACAGGCACCGCTCCGCTGATTGGGCGCCGCACTAGAGTCAGGGAGCGCGGGCTTTCGCCTGGCCGCTGAAAAACTACCTCTAAGGAGGTGTTGGGCTCACCCAAGAGCAGCTCGGAGCGTAAGAAGCCGAACTCATCCAGGATTGGTTGTCCATCTACACTCAGAATGTTGTCATGAGACTGCAGCCCGGCCAACTCGGCCGGGCTATTTGGAAAAGTGAGGATGATGGTCGCCCGTTGGCGTTCTGGCACAGCGCTGATGAGAACGCCAATGCCGACATAACGGGTCTGGCCGGCATATTCAGCCTCCTCTTCAGCCACCTCCTGCGGGCTAAGGAAGACAGAATGGTCATCCTGGAGTTGGGCAAGCATTTCATCCATTGCCTGATAAAAAGCCTCCGCAGTCATCCCAGCTTGCACCCGCTGCCGGTATTCTGCCCCGATAGCTTCCCAATCGGCGCCATTGTAATCGGGATACAGGTACTCGTCGCGCACGATCTGCCATAGTTGCTCAAAGATTGCGATCTGTTGGGCAGAGGGAGTAACCAGAACCGTTGGGGTCGGTGAGGGTAGTGTTGGCGAAGGGGTAAGGCTTGGAAGGACAAGCGACGGCGTTAGAGAAGGTTCTGGGGTGAGAACAAGGCTGAGTGTGGGGGGTGGTAGGGTAGGGGATGGTACCCTGGACTGGAAACTTACCCAGTGCCCGGTGGTGCGACAGCCTAAGGCAAGCAAAACGATGCTTAAGCCAAGCCAGAATCGGCGCTTCATCGCTCTCTACCTAGCGGTACCATAACGCTCCTAACACCGAAAGGAACAGGGTCAAACTGATATAGGAGTTGATGTTGAAGAACGCCAGGTCAATCTGACTCAGGTCGTGCGGTTTGACCAGACGATGCTCCCAGATAAACAGCCCAACCACCACTGCTAGGCCGATCCAGTATGGCAGAGGAAACCCCTCCAGCACCCCTAACCCTGCTAAAAGGATGACGCAAAGGAGATGGGAAAGCGCAGAGAGCCGCAGGGCAAAGGGAACCCCAAAGCGGGCGGGGATGGACTTCAAGTTCTCGCGCCGGTCAACTTCAACGTCTTGACAAGCGTAAATCAGATCGAAGCCGCCAATCCAAAGGGTGACAATGAGCAAGAGCAACCACGCTGGCGCATCGTTAATGGTAAACAATGAACCTCGCACGGCCACCCATGCCCCCAATGGCGCCAGACCGTCGGTGAAGCCCAGGATGTAATGGGATAACCAGGTGAAGCGTTTGGTATAGGAGTAACCGAACAAGAATAGCAAAGCTCCCGGTAGCAGAATGAGCGGCAGCGGGCCTAATTGCCAGGCCGCCACCATCAGGAGAAGCGCTGCCAGAATCGTGCCAATCCAGGCTGTCCGCAGGGAGATGCGCCCGCTCACCAACGGACGGCAGGCTGTGCGCGGGTTGCGAGCATCGATATGGCGATCGGCAATACGATTGAACCCCATTGCCACGGTGCGCGCCGCTGCCATCGCAAGGGTGATCCAGATGAACTGGCGCAGGGTGGGAAAACCCTGCGCTGCCAGCAACATCCCTAAATAGGCAAAGGGTAAGGCGAAGATAGTGTGTTCGAACTTGATCAGTTCCAGAAAGTCTCGCAAGGCTCTCATAGGGCGAATTATACCTGTTCAATCTGATTTCAAATCTTTTTATGCCCTTTTCCGCTCTTTTTTATTCAGACTTTACGGAATTCCCCCTGAAGTTAAGGCAAAATATGCCTGACAAGGGGCGAACCTGGATTCGGATTCTGAAGGATCGCTCCTCAACCGAAATTTTTTATAAAACAATTAAGAGGCTGCTTGTAGTATATAAGGAAACTCGATCTGTTGGCGAATGGCAAAATTCTCAGGAGGTAATTTTCATGAATAACTTGCGTCTGGGTGTTAAGTTAGCCTTGGGCTTTGGCATTGTCTTACTCTTAACCATCGCGGTTGCTGCGGTTGGGTTTTGGGGGGTCAATCAGATTCAAAAAGCAGCGGCGGTGCGCTATGCGGTCAATCAGATGGGATTGACCTTTGAGGAAGCTCGTCGCCAGGAAAAGAACTTCCAAATCCG
>DAOTZA010000092.1:0-8428 GCA_034434515.1 Anaerolineales bacterium
TCAGCTATCGTCATCGCTCCCGAAGAGCAGGCCAACGCGCACTTTGAGATTCTCAACGTCACCGTGGATGATTTCCTTGGGCAAAACTACCTGATGATTGTGCAATACGATTATCCAAATGTCCCTGCCCATTTGACCGTGCGCAATGTCATTTTCAGCAGCCGTGGTCCCAAAGCGTCCATCTTTATCGCCCCCGGCAGCACGCTCACCCTTGATCACACATTATTTTTCTTTCCGCAGAACGAAATCCTGCTGACGCATGGTGAAGCAACCTACACCTGCGCCAATATCGCCTTGCTGGGGGAGGGGAACGCTTGCGGCGACCCCTCGTTTGTCCATCCAACTTGGGGTGAGAGCGGCGACTATTACTTGCAAGCCGACAGTCCGGCCATCAATCGCGGCACATCGAACGGCGCGCCGACGGTGGATTTGGAGAACCGTCCTCGTGATGCCCAGCCGGACCTCGGCGCGTATGAATTCTGGCAACCGTCTGCGCAGCTTTATCTGCCGCAGCTCAGCGGCGGCACGGTTCAATGCAATAGGACATACGGTAATACCTACAGCCCCTATGCCTGTCCCTGATGGCGGAGATGAGCTACGAAACAGCCATTGCTTTTCACCCGGCTTGCATCCTGCTTTCAGGGTTGGGTTTGGATGTCCGAGTCGGTGAGGCTGTCGGGCGTCTGGCAGATTGCCTCATACAACGTTTGCAAGGCGCTTTGGGGCTGGACGCCCAACTCCTCTTTTAACGTGTTAGCCAGAGAGCGATAAAGGCGGATGGCGGCTGAACGGTCGTTGAGCAGCATGTGGGCTTTCATCGCCAAAAAAACGGCTTGCTCCTGCCAGGGATCGATGGCAAGGATCCGCTGACAAAGGTCAATGGTCTGGCGAGGTTGGTGATGGCTGAGAAAGCGTTGGGCGAGCGCCAGCAGGGCGCGCAGGTAGAGACAGCGCAATCGCTCCCGCGGTATGATTGCCCATTCCGCATAGACATCTTGCGGATAAAGATCTCCTTTGTAAAGCTCGATGGCTTCTTGCCAGGCTTGGGCTTCAACCGCAGCTTCAAAACTTACAAAGTCCACCCAAGAGCCGGGCGGCAGATGCAAACGAATTTCCCCCTCGTCCACTTCGATATAGCGGGAAGGAAAATGATTGGGGATGCCGGGCTCCAGGGCGCGGCGCAGGGTGGAAGTGGCTTTATGCACCAGGTCGATGGCGCAGGGCGGCGATTTTTCCGGGCACAGGGCTTCGATCACCTGTTCCAGTTTCAGCGTTTGGCGCGGGCTGATCAGCAATAAGCGCATTAATTCACCTGCGCGGCGCCGTTTGAAGAGAATGGGCGGAATTGCCCGATTCCCCTGCCGCACCACAAAATCGCCCAGGGTCGTGATGGCGAGCGGCGGCGGTGGGACGCCCTGAAGCAGCTCAAGACAGCGAGCGCTCAATTGGGCGACTTCACTTTCTTCGTCTTCCACAAAGGCTTCAATCAGGGGGTACGCCAATCCTCTTTCCTGTTCGAGGATACAAGCAAAGCCATACCGCACAATGGGTTCTGCGGCTGAGCGCCAGGCTTGCTTTGCCTCGCTCGCTCCTCGCTGAAAGAGAACCGCCGCCAGCAGAAAAGCAGCGGTACTCTGGTCAAAAGTTTGCTGACGATTGCCCAGTTACAGGAGAGCGAACTTCAGGTCTGCGATTGCTGCCTCAAAATCGCCGTTCAAAAACGCAGCATACCCTCGCTCGGTCAGGGCGCGTCCGAACATGCGTCGATTCAGGGTGCGTTTTGCCCAGGTTACCGCGTCTTCAGCCCATTGCAGAGCGGCATGGATTTCGCCTTGCGAGCGATAATGGCGGCTGAGGCCTAGCCGTATGAGGATATGCAAGGCGGGGTCGCCAATCTTTTCGGCAATCTGGCGCGCCTGAGCGTAATGAGGCAATACCATCGAATCGTTTCCCTCCAGTTGGGCGAGCATTCCGTAAAGTAAAGCACCATACCCCTGGTTCTGCAGGGACTCAATTTGCTCGCCATCCAGGCGGTGCAAGGTCTCGCGCGCTCGGGCGAGGTTGCCCATGCGCAGGTAGGCAAATGCCATGGCGATAAGCGGTGTGCTGCGCTGCGGCAGCTTCAACGCACAGGCAAGGCGATAGGCTTCCTCATCGGCAGCCATTTGCAGCTCAAACTGGCCACGCAGGGCATAGACCTGC
Organism: Anaerolineales bacterium; assembly: GCA_034434515.1. GTDB lineage: Bacteria > Chloroflexota > Anaerolineae > Anaerolineales > UBA4823 > NAK19. The sequence goes on from DAOTZA010000092.1 coordinate 2,203, forward strand.
GAAAGATTGTGCAGGGCGAGGTACCGGCCGAAATCATAACCAAGAGAACAGCAGAGGTCGGCTGCTTGCAAGAGGTGGGTTTCCATCTCAGCCAGGCGGTCTTGCTCCATGGCGCAGATGCCGAGCAGGATCAACGCATCGGCGCGCGGACGGCTGCGTTCAGCGCTCAGGGAAATTGCCTGGCTGGCAAGGGCGCGCACTTCTGTGTAGTGTCCCAGGCGGTATTCTGCCATGCCCATGCAGGTTAACGCCTCTGCCATGCCTTCTGAATCTCCCTGGGCGGAGGCTTGCTGGAAAGCCTGTTGAGCGAGGCGCAATGCCTGCGGAAAATCCGCCTTTTGTTCGCGGGCGCGGCTTCGCTCAAGTAAGGAAATGATGGATTCCTCCACGGCCGTCATCGGAAAGAATTCATCTAGGTTCTCGACCGTCCTTCAATTGTTTGGCAATCAAAGCAACGCTGGGGGAAGGTTCGGTGCCCGAGGTGAGTCTTTCTTGATAGTATAGCAATTTTCCCCAAAACTTCAAGAGGTCTTACTCTTGCTCTTGAACCTCCTAACTTGTTATAATTTGGCTTACATAGCTTCCCATTGCCTTGAGTAGATATGTTTCTTATCCCAATTGTTCTTTAAGGAGAATATATGAAACACAAGCTTTTATTACTTTGGCTCTTGCCCGTTTTGGTTGTATCTGCCTGTGCGAGACAAACGCCCCTACAGCCTGAAGGTAGCACGCCAGCGTCTCCAACTACAGAAGTCACTCCTGCAAGCATAACGCTGCGGGTGATCAATTGGAACGGTTATGGATCGGATGAATCCTTTGTTCTGGAAGAGTTCGCCAAGCGTTATAACGTCAAAATTGAACATGACTACATCAATTCTGAGGAAGAAATCCTCACCAAATTGCGCACCAGTCCAGCAACCTATGACGTCATCTTGCCCAATGTGGCATATTTACGAATCGCTATGCAGGAGGGTTTAATCGAACCCATCGATGTTACCCGCTTGCAAAACTGGGAGAAGTTGCTGCCCCGCTTTAAGGACTTACCAGAACTGCGAGATGAATCGGGAGCTGTGTACGGAGTGCCCTGGGTGTGGGGTGCTACGGCCATTGCTTATAACACCGAAAAATTCCCCAATGGCATTCAAAGCATTCAAGCGTTGTGGGATCCGGCTAACAAAGGTCAAGTGGCGATCTTTGATTCGTTTGAAGACGAAATCGTTTTTGCTGGCTTAGCCTTGGGCGATCGAACTCCCTATCAACCCGATGACCTTCAAGCCGTAAAACAGAAACTGATGGAACTGATGGGGAATGTTAAGACCTTGTGGGCTTCGGAGGATGAGTTTAACAAACTCTTTGCCAACGGGGATATTACCCTGGGAAATTATTGGAGCGGTGCGGCGGCGCGGGCTGCCAAGATGGGGCTGCCCATGGCTTTTGTTGTTCCTCCAGAAGGCGCTTTGGGCTGGATTGATACGTGGGCGATTCCCAAAGATGCGCCTCATAAGGATATGGCTTATCAGTGGCTGGATTACATGATCTCTTCCGAATTCTATATTACGTGGGATACCATCGCCGGCGCTCCTGCTCCAACGACTCAAACAAGCCTCGATGCCCTGGCGGCAGATCATTTTAATCGAGCCATCATGGGGAATCCGGAGATTCTTGCTCGTTTGGTATTTATGGAAACGATGAGTCCAGAGACGCGCGAGGAATGGAACCGCCTTTGGGAAGAAGTTAAAGCCAGCTACTAAAGCATTGAGCTTGTTGACTTCTCTTACGCAGAATGTAAACAGGAGCGCAGTGATGCGGCCTTGCACTAGAAGGCAAGGTTATCCGTTTTTGGGTTGGGGCGCTTTCCTTTTGGGAATATTCCCAGCAGCCTATCCAAAGGAGATGTCTCAGTGAGCCGTTGGCGGCGCGCCTTCTCTCTGCTTGCTTTGCTTGTGCCTGCTTATGGATGGTTAGCGTTTGCTGTTCTGGCGCCATTGACGATCATGCTGGTTTTTAGCTTTTTGAGCGATGTTCCAATTGGCGAGAGAGCAGTGTTTTTCACTCTCGACAACTATCGCAATTTCTTTGAGCATATCTTTTACTGGCGCTTGACCGCCAAATCTTTATTAACCAGTTTCTATACAACCCTTCTTTGTATCCTGCTGGGATATCCAATGGCGTTGGCAATGGCAAAAGTTATCCCTAATCAATGGCGCGCTGCCTTATTCATGTTAGTCATCGTACCTTTTTGGAGCAATACGATTGTCCGATTGTATTCTTGGGCGATTGTCCTGCGCAAGGGGGGCGTGCTCGATCTTTTCTTTCAATCGCTTGGTATCCAGATGGGTAGCTTTGAGATTCTGTACACCTACCAAGCAATTCTAATCGGTTTGGTGCATGGTTATCTCCCTTATATGGTTCTTACGTTATATATCGCTTTGGATCGGATAGAGAATTCCCTGCTAGAGGCTGCAGCCAGTTTGGGGGCAAACGCTTGGCAGCGATTTTGGCGCATACTATTTCCCTTGAGTTTGCCCGGGATGATCTCTGGGGCAATATTAATTTATATTCCCGCAATTGGCTCTTTTGTAGAACCTCGATTGTTGGGCGGACGGGCTGGAACAATGATCGGTACGATTATCGAAGATCAATTTGTCCAGTTGTTTAAGTGGAATTTTGGCGCCACACTATCCTTTCTATTGCTGGTGATTGTGTTGATCTTCATGGCGCTCTTAGGGCTTATCCTGCGCCGGACGCGCTTACTCAGAGGATCGTCAAGATGAGTCGAGCGATTTCTACAATAGCTTCCGTTTATGCCTTGCTCGTTCTCGTTTTTCTATATGGGCCATTAGTTGTGATGATCCTGATGGGCTTCAATCGTTCACCGTTCTACGAATTACCCTTTCAATACGATCTCATCTGGTTTCAAAAGCTTTCGACCAATGAGCGCATTCTTACTGCCACGCGCAATAGCATCGTCCTGGCCTTTGCGGTTTCTATCCTTGCCACACTTTTAGGGACGTTAGCGGCATGGGCGATGAGCCGCTATCACTTTCGAGGGAAAAATATCCTCCGCATCCTTATAATCCCGCCAATCACCATTCCATGGCTAATTTTAGCTGTCGCTCTCTTGTTGATGTTTTATTGGCTAAAGATCCCTCGCAGCCTGTTTACCCTGGTCGTAGGACATGTAGGGGTTTCATTACCATACGTGATCTTAATCATGAGCACCCGTTTTCAGGGGTTGGATTCAAGCCTCGAAGAAGCCGCCCGCAGTTTAGGAGCGGGACCTTTTACCACCTTTCAGCGCATCACCTTTCCACTCATCATACCTGGTCTGATTGCTTCTTTTATGTTTACTTTTGCGGTGTCGTTTGACAATTTTACCCTCTCTCACTTTTTAGCCCCTCAGGGAGTTTCCACTCTTCCGGTGGAAATATACACCTCTATTCGCAAAGGGTTTACACCAGAGATTAACGCTATCTCGGCATTGGTGTTCTTTTTCTCCGCTGCCCTGGTGCTGTTTTCTAGCCGGGAGGTCAAATTTGTCTGATAGATAAGGATGTTCACAGATCGATGAGTAGTGTCGAACTCCTACAGGTATCAAAGCATTACGATCAGGTAGTAGCCGTCGATCAGGTCAGCCTGAAAGTCGAAGATGGCGAATTTTTTGCTTTGCTCGGACCCAGCGGCAGCGGAAAAACAACCATTTTGCGCTTGATTGCCGGATTTATCGAACCCGATCAGGGAAGGATTCTGATCAGCGGTTCGGATATGAACGGTGTTCCCCCAGAACGACGGAATATCGGGGTCGTTTTTCAAAATTACGCCTTGTTTCCCCATCTCACCGCGTGGGAAAACGTGGCTTTTGGCTTAGAAGTACGCCATTTTCCCAAAAAAGAAGTTGCCGAGCGGGTCAGAGAAGCCTTTGCCCTGGTTCGATTAGAGGGGATGGAACAGCGCTATCCGCGCCAACTATCCGGCGGGCAACAACAAAGGGTAGCTTTAGCGCGGGCTTTGGTTACCCGACCGCGCGTTTTGTTGTTGGATGAACCGCTTGGAGCCCTCGACAAGAAATTGCGCACCCAAATGCAGGTAGAACTGCGCCAACTTCAACAATCGCTGGGGATAACGGCTATTTTTGTTACCCATGACCAAGAAGAGGCTCTAACTCTGGCTGACCGCATTGCCGTTATGGATCGGGGGAGAATCTGTCAAATTGGTGAACCAGCAGCAGTGTATGAGTATCCGGTCAACTTGTTTGTTTCGAATTTTCTTGGTCAATCCAATATTTTTCGGGGAATTGTCACCAAAATCAATGCCGATTTCGCTCATATCCAGACCCAATATGGGTATGAGTTGGTTGCTGGTTGGCGGAAAAGTAAAGCCATCGGAGAATCAGCCCTACTGATCGTTCGTCCTGAAAAGATCAACCTTTCACGCCAGCCTTCTGAAATACCTAATGAAGTGCCTGGAAAAGTGGTTCATCGCATCTATCTTGGCACAAATACTACTTATGTAATACAGCTTGAAAGCGGAGAGGTTGTGACGGCGTTTATCCAAAATAAAGCCGAACGGTCAGGATTTTCTCTTGGAGAGAGCATCTTTGTCAGTTGGGCTGCGGAGAATTGCTTTTTGTTGGACGAAGTAACACAGGACAGTTGTTGAGTTGAAAATAAAGGCGTGGCAGATTGAGCGACAAATGCGGATGGGGGCTGTACCTCCAAAAATCCCTTGCCAAGGGGGCTGGAAACAACATCTGCAGTCGCCGGCAACGGATGAACAGAAGATACTTCAATTCTGGTACAGTGAAGTACCAGCGTCTGGAGCACCAACATCACTTTGCGTTGGGATGGTGCAATCCTTAGCGAATAAAGGGTATCAAGTGGACGAGGCAGAAGGCTTCTTGTCTCTTGGGTTGGAATTAGCCCGCCAGGCCAACCTTCCAGAGGTAAAGGTCATCACAGCCGAATTGATGGAAAAAATTCAACAGGCATCCTTGGACCTCACAAACCCATACTATCGGTTTGAGCATCCCTTAGCGTGGAACGACATTCTGGATTCTATGGCTCAGCCATTGGATGAAACGAAAAATCTCAAGATTGCGAATTTTGAAAAGAAGCTTCTCCACGGCTGGCAGGGACAATTTGCCGGAGCTGCTTTCGGATCGCCGTTGGAAGGTTATGCTGGTGAGCAAATCTGCAAGGTTTATGGAGAGGTGGATCATTACCTCACCTCGCCTGAAACGCTCAACGATGACGTGGTTTATGAGCTTGTCTTTCTTGAGGCGCTGGAAAGGTATGGGGCTAGCCTCACTTCTCGGCAATTAGCTTTAGAATGGTTGCGAAACATTCCCTATGCATACTCTGCCGAAGAGGTTGCCTTGAAAAACCTTTTGGAAGGCATATTTCCGCCTCACTCGGGTTTATGGCGTAATCCGTATTCGGATTGGATTGGCGCTCAGATGAGAGGCATGATCTGCGGTATGATTGCCGCCGGAAAGCCACTTGAGGCTGCTCGTTTTGCCCATCTGGACGCCGTTATTTCGCATTCGGCAAACGGCGTCTATGGAGAAATGTTTTCCGCTGTGCTTACATCGTTGGCTTTCATTGAGTCCGATATCAAATCCTTAATTACACAAGCAATGGCTTACCTGCCTCAAAAAAGCGAATATTATGCAATGGTGCAAGAGATTCTAGCTGTTTTGAACGAACATCTTGACCCGATTGAAGCATGGAAGGTATTGGATCATCGTTTTGAGACTTATCATTGGATTCATGCTTATCCCAACATTGCGGCAGTTTTGTTGGCTCTGTGGTATGGCAATGGTGAGATGACCCGTAGTTTTTCCCTGCTGGCAATGGCTGGTTTGGATGTGGATTGCAATGGGGGATTGGTAGGCACGATCCTGGGAATACAAAGGGGAGTGCCAAAGGAGTGGGCGGCTCCCCTTCAAGATACGGTTGAAACCTATCTGTGGGGCAAGGAAAAGCTTTCAATCACTGCCATAGCCCGGCGTACAGCCAGGTTGGCGCTGCAATTAGACAGCGCTTAAGCTATTCCTCTTGGAGACGATTGTCCGAATTAAGGTTACCAGAACCTCTGCCGCTCGTACACCACCCAGTTCTCCCACCGCGCCATCTCCTGAAAGCCGGGCGGCGGTGCGGTGGCAAAGCGTTGACTGACCTGATCGGCAAATGGCGTCTCGGTCCGTTGCACCAGCACAACATTTACA
>DAOTZA010000093.1:0-3298 GCA_034434515.1 Anaerolineales bacterium
CACCGCATCCAATCGGTGATGATGGCCGACCTGATCCTGGTCTTGGATAAAGGCGAGATCGTACAGATGGGAACACACGAAGAACTGCTCAATCAACCAGACGGCATGTATCGACGCATTTACGAGCTACAAACGCGGCTGGATGAAGAATTGGAGTTTGAACTGGTCACCGCGAACCAACGGTGAGTCAGAGACCTGGTAAAGATTCTGGAGAGTGGCAATGACTGATGAAATCATTGAACTTGAAGAAGAAGAATATACCTCCCAATTGACCTTACCCATTCTCAAGCGCATTGGAGGGCTGCTGAAACCTCACTGGCTATGGGTGATCGGTTTTTTTGTGACCATTGCGCTAACTTCCTGGTTAGATGCCTATTTCACCTATCTCAACAAGCAGTTTGTCGATCAGGGGATTACCCACAAAGATGCGGCTCGCCTGATGGAACTCGCCATGCTATACGGAGGCTTGATCGTAATTCAAGCCGGGTTTGTCTTTGCCTTTATCTATCTGGCCGGTGTCCTGGGTGAGCGCATTCAGTACGACCTGCGCAAGATGCTTTTCAACCATCTGCAAAAGCTCTCGCTGTCGTTCTATTCCCAAAACGCGGTGGGGCGGCTCATGGCGCGGGTCACCTCAGATACCGGGCGGGTTTCCGATCTGGTCACGTGGGGGATTGTGGACGTCACCTGGGCGGTTATGAACATTGCCACCTCTGCGGTCTTCATGGCAATCATCAACTGGAAGCTGGCATTGATCGTTCTGGCTGCCATCCCAATTATGGTGCTGGTGGCTGTGGAATTCCGCAAACGAATTTTAATGGAATTTCGGCGCAGTCGCCGCGCCAACAGCAAGACTACCGGCGCTTTCAACGAGAACATTCAAGGCGTGCGAGTGGTCAAAGCGCTGTGCCGCGAAGATCAAAACACGCGCGAATTCCAACGACTGACCACGGAGATGTACACCGCCTCCTACCGCGCCGCGTGGCTCTCAGCGCTCTTCCTGCCCAGCGTGCAGATTATCGCTGCTGTGGTTTTGGGAATCATCATCGGTTACAGCGGCGTACAAATCCGCAATGGATTTATCACCCTGGGTGGCATCAATGCCTTTGTGTCCTACTTGACCTTTATGATGTGGCCGATTCAAGACCTTGCCCGCGTGTATGCCGAAATGCAACATTCGATTGCTTCGGCTGAGCGCATTTTCAAACTGGCGGATACTCAGCCAGAGGTACGCAACCGGCCCAATGCCATCGCGGCTGAAACCCTGCTGGGAGCGATCGAGTTTGATCATGTAGATTTCTACTATGATGAACGCATGCCTGTGCTAAAAGACTTTTCGCTCAAGGTCGAGGCTGGCCAAACGATCGCGCTGGTTGGCCCGACCGGCGGAGGCAAAACGACCATCGTCAACCTGCTTTGCCGTTTCTATGAGCCAACCCGAGGCGTGATCCGCATCAACGGCCGCGATTACACCGAATATACGCTCGAGTCGATTCACGCTAAAATCGGCGTGGTGCTCCAAACCCCTCACCTCTTCTCGGGTACGATCAAAGACAATATCCGCTATGGACGTCTGGAGGCAACTGATGAAGAAATTATCGCCGCCGCCAAACTGGCCGGCGCCCATGATTTCATCGTCACTTTCGAAAAAGGCTACGATCAAGAGGTCGGCGAAGGCGGAAACCTGCTCTCGGTTGGGCAAAAACAGTTGATCAGCCTGGCGCGGGCGGTGTTAGCCAATCCTGAAATCTTGGTCATGGACGAAGCGACCTCAAGTGTTGATACCTTAACCGAAGCTTTGATCCAGAAAGGGATGGAAACGCTCATGACCGGGCGCACCTCTTTTGTGATTGCTCATCGCCTCAGCACCATTCGGCGCGCCGACTGCATCCTGTTCATTGAAGACGGGCGCATCGTCGAGCAAGGCACCCATGCAGAGCTATTGCGCGCCCGCGGGCGCTATTATCGCCTCTATACCCAGCAGTTTCGCCGCGAGTTGGAACTCCAGGCCGGTTGGGCAACCGCCTGAGCGAAAAGCATTGATGTTATAATCAAGCGTAAGAGAAAAATAGAAATGGGCTTTACCGTTCGAGACTTCAAGGATTTATTGCAACTGCTCTCCGAACATCCTGAATGGCGCGAAGAGCTGCGCCATACGTTGCTCAGCGATGACTTTCTGGCTTTACCCGGGATTCTCCGCGAGCTGGCAGAAGCCCAAAAAATTAATGAACAAAACCTGCGTGAGCTGATTGAGGCGGGACGACGTCATGAAACACGTCTGACAAAAGTGGAAGAGCAGTTGGATAAGCTCAGCCAACGGGTCGATCGGATCGAAATCCGCCTTGCCAAAGTGGATGGGCGCACCTTGGAGATCGAGTATGAGCGCAAAGCCGGAGGATATTTCGGGCGCATCATTCGGGATCCTCAAATCGTCAAACTGGCAGCCTGGGAGAAGCAGCTTTCGCCACCCCTTACCGAGGAAGAGTTTTATGATGTCTGGCTGGCAGATTTAATCCTGCGCGGGCAATTGCGCAAGCCACCCGAAGGACAATCGAGAGATGAAGCCTGGCTGGTGATCGAGGTTTCGGTGTTGATGGACGTTGAAGATGTCGAAAGGGCTGTGCGGCGGGCAGCGTTGCTGCGCAAAGCCAATCTTTTCGCCTTGCCGGTGGTGGCCGGCGAAGAGGTAACCGAACGAGCTTTACAAATGGCAGAAGGGCGCGGGGTGATCCTGGTTAAAGACGGTCGCATCAGGTTTGTCGAACAAGCCTTGCAACGCTACGGTTAAACCTTCTCTGAAACGCGCTGGTATCGATTGGACAAATTTTCACCCTTTTTTATCGACAAGGAGGCAGGCATGGACTTTGTTTATCAACGTTCCTACCGCGGCCCGTTGAAAGCGGTCATCCTTGACTGGGCGGGGACAACCATTGATTTCGGCTCTTTTGCTCCGGTGGCCGTTTTTTTGCACCTGTTCGAGCGCCAGGGCATCTCCATCTCCAAAGAAGACGTGCGCAGCGGCATGGGTCTGATGAAAAAGGATCACTTACGGCTGATCCTGAACCGCCCAGCCGTTGCTCAAGCATGGCAACAGATCAAAGGCTCGCTCCCAACCGAAGCCGATGTTGAGCGTTTGTTTGCCGAATTTAGTGCGCTTCAGGCAGCAATCTTGCGCCAATATACGGTACCCATTCGCGGCCTGGCAGAGACCCTCGCCGACCTGCGCGGTCGCAGGCTTAAGATCGGCTCAACCACCGGTTATTTGCGGGAAATGATGGAAATCATTCTGCCCGAAGCC
>DAOTZA010000094.1:0-1790 GCA_034434515.1 Anaerolineales bacterium
AAACAACTTGAGAAAGGCCTCGACGACCTGCGGATCGAATTGACGCCCAGCCTGGTTTGCAATGTAGTCCCTGGCAACCTCGCGGGTCCAGGCTGGGCGATAGGGGCGGTCCGAAATCAGGGCATCCCAGACATCTACCACAGCAAAGATGCGCGCCCAAAGCGGTATTTCTTTGCCCTTTAAGCCATACGGATAGCCGCTGCCATCCCAGCGCTCGTGATGATACAGTGGAATCTCCAGAGCTTCTTCAAGGATGGGGATACCCTGCACCATTTCTCGCGCATACAAGGGGTGCTGGCGCATAATCTCCCACTCTTTGTCATTCAGTTGAGTGGGTTTGAGTAAGATTTCATCCGGGACACGGATTTTGCCGATGTCATGTAAGATAGCGCCACGGCGAAACCTTTCCAGCTCTTCTTCTGTCAAGTTGAAGGCGCGCGCCAGTTTCAAGCCAAGCTCAACGACCCGCTGGGTGTGCCCTTCCGTATCTTTATCGCGGATCTCTAACATGCGCGACCAAGCCGCCAGGGTTGCCTGATAGGCTTCCAGCAACGCCTGGTGTTGGTGAGACAGCGCTTCGTATAAACGAGCGTTTTCAAGGGCAATGGCAGTTTGCATGGTAATAGCTCTGGCAAAATCCTGCCACTCTTCGTCAAAAAGCTGCGCTTGGTGCGCAAATAGCACCAGAATCCCCAGCAATTGCGCGCGGTGAGTCAGCGGCAGCAAGGCAACTGCGGTGCAATTTGCCAGAAGCGGTGGCAGTGAGGACTTAGAGCTTCGATTGGGTTGCACAAATAGCGGTTGTTCTTCCTGCACCAGGCGATCGAGATCAACCGGCAACCAATCGCGAAGCTTTTCCGGCTGACAATCAAACTTTTTTGGCAGCGCAGCCTGCACAAACCAGAAATCCTTCTCGCCGCCTCGCGCTAACAGACAGCACCCTGAAATACCCTTGAGATGAACAAATTGCTCAACGAGGGCTTCAACCATCGCTTGTCTCTCTTGATGGCTAGCAATGGCAAGATCGATATTGCGCAGGAGGGTCATTTCCTCAAGCTGACGTTCCAGATGATCTTTTGCCTGATGGAGGGCTCTTTGCATAACCGTTCGTTCGCGAATATCGCGCACGAAGGTGACCATTTTGCCACCGTGTTCGGACAGATGGGTCACGCTCACCTCAACTTCAATCAAGGTGCCATTCTGATGGCGATGACAGGTTTCAAAGTAGGCAGAGCCCTTCTGGCGAATCGCTGCCAGAGTTGCGCCGATCTCTTCTGGGGTCTGGAGGGCTTCGAGATCAAGAATGGTTTTACCGATTAATTCTTCGGGAGGGTAACCGACCAGTTCAGCGTAAGCGCGGTTGACTTCCAGGATTTTCCCTTCGGCATCAATCAAAAGATAGCCATCGCGGGTGCCTTGCAGGATGCCGTTTAACAAGGCTTCATGCTGGCGCAGTTTTTCTTCAGCCGCCTTCTTTGCCTCAATCACCCGCCATTGTTCATAAACGCGGTGCGCTACGGAGGGGATGCGCCGAAAGGTCTCTGGGCTCTTCACCAGGTAATCCATTGCCCCGCCCTTGATCGCCTGCACAGCACGCTGTTCATCTCCCTGATTGGTTATCAACAGGGCCGGCAATCGCCCGTTGAGCTGAGGGTGATTCAGCAGGTCTAAACCGCTGCCATCGGGAAGATGCAGGTCGGCAATGATTACATCAACGGGATGATCCTGCAGCCAGTGCAAGGCTTCTTTGAGAGTCGTGCAGGCAAAGAAGTGATCCTGGCTATAGGCAA
>DAOTZA010000095.1:0-4061 GCA_034434515.1 Anaerolineales bacterium
AAAAATTAATCGCGCTTGGCAATTCTCAATTAAACTTTGTTGCAGATGCATTTTCCCTTGACAATTTGCATGATCTACTAAATCAAGAATACAAGACTAAAGACAATGAACTAATCTGGTTATTAACCGAGTATTACGTACCAATTTCTTACATCAATAACTCAGTTTGGTTTGGGAACTATATACAAAGAGCAATTACCCATTGGAAATATAAGGAAGATCCAGAAAAGTTTTATACTGCTTTTGACAAGGTCTCCAATATACTTGCTTCAATTATCACCAACTCTTATCAGAATATACCCATTGTCAAACCAAGCTCAACTGCCTCGAACACTGATTCCAAGCTATTTATACCTGAGAACAAGCAAATCTCTATGGAATTCACTGGTGAGCGATATATACCGAATCTCGATGCTCCCGAAATAAGTTATGAGCATTGGCATCGGTATTTATATGCCACACAATTTGTAAAAGATAAAGTCATTTTGGATATAGCGTGCGGTGAAGGTTATGGGAGTTATCTTTTAGCTCAGTATGCAAAACATGTTGTGGGTGTTGACATTAATGTTGAGACGATCAATCATGCTATAAGTTCCTACTCTCGAGAAAACCTGGAATTTAAGGTTGGCTCTCTTTCACATATACCCTTTCAAGATGAAGCCATCTTTGATGGCATAGTCTCGTTTGAGAGTATCGAACACGTGAGTGAAGAAGAACAAATTGCCTTTATGAAAGAAGTAAAAAGGGTCTTAAAGCCCGGTGGATTTCTTCTAATCTCAACGCCTAATAAATTAACATACAGCGATTTGCCTGTATCTCAAAATGAGTTCCATGTAAAGGAATTTTACCCCGATGAGTTTCGGGCTTTTCTGGAAACACACTTTAGAAATGTTGTCCTATTAGGTCAGAGAATATATCCCGTTTCGTATATATGGGATATACAGCATAATGCCTCCATGTTTGTTGAGTTTAAGATCAATCTCACACCGGAGGGTTTTCGCCCCTCTTCGGATGAAAAAGTACCTCTATACATTGTTGCTATTTGTTCAGATGAAGATATAAGTCAAATATTACAATCGATCCAGGTAGATTTGTCTGATCGAATCCTAACAGTTCGTGATGAGAAGATTGGAATGCTTAGTTCAAAGCTGGCAGAGAAGGAGCAGCAAAATCAAGAAGCGAATAAATCCCTTGTATTTTCTAAGGAATTGGTTAGGGAATTAATCCACTTAGTTGAAATGCTCTTGACACAACTTCATGCTCAAAACCAATATTTACTTGAATATAAAATCGTAAAAGATCTGCTGACTAGTGCACAAAAAATCTCAAACCTGAACTATAGGTTACCGTTGTTTTATCTCTGTGTAAATCTTTTGCAACGATTGGGTGAAAAAGAATCAAAAGATAAATTAATCAAAGATATAAAACAAATTGGTATGTTCAATCTGAATAATAAAATTGGAGCATCTATTCGTAAATATCTCTATGAGGTTGATCTAAAAGAACAAGCTTATCTTTTGGCTCAAAATAATTTTGAGCAAATAATCCAAGCAACAGATATGCTAGATGAAATCGAAAACCATAAAGAAATATTAACCTTAGAATTCATAGACATTATTCACCAACAAGCGATTAGAGCTAATATGGAGGGTGATGAAGAATTGTCTAAAGAACTATTGGCGTTTGCAGATATTGTTACAAAAATGACTGAGATGTCAAAACAATCAGAACAAACTTACAATCTAAACCATCCAACAGAAAATGAATATTTTTCATTACTATTTGAGGCATTGTTTATTAATTCTGAGATAGAGAATAAAGCTAAACCTATACCGATAGAACCAGTGAAACCTCCCAGAAAACGCCAACGACATTTGGAACCAATCGATATCATCATATGTGTGCATAATGCACTTGAAGACGTAGAAAGATGTCTATTATCGATTACTAAACATACTACAGAACCATACAACTTGATCCTTGTGGATGACGGAAGCGACGAACCAACTCGCAAGTATTTAGTTGAATATACAGAAAAAGTAAAGAACTCAATGCTTATTCGCAATGAAAACGCGCGCGGTTACACCCGAGCCGCCAACCAGGCTATGCAAAAATCTAAATCTAATATTTTAGTATTACTTAACAGCGATACAATTGTTGGACCAGATTGGCTTGATGGGCTTTACAGTGTAATGGAGACAGATGAGAAAATTGGGGTTGTGGGTCCACTTTCAAATACTGCATCTTGGCAATCTATCCCCAAATTAACCGAAAACGGGGACTGGGCAATGAATCCGTTACCGGATGGACTTAGCGTGGATGAGATGAGTTATCTCATAAGAAAATATGCTGCTGGTTTAGAGCTGTATGTGCCTTTATTGAACGGGTTTTGTTTGATGATCCGTCGAGAGGTAATTAATCAAATTGGCTACTTCAATGAGGAGTTATTTGGAGATGGTTATGGCGAAGAAGATGATTTTAATCTTAGAGCTCAAAAAGCTGGTTGGAAGCTTGCCATAGCTGATGATGTGTACATTTTCCATGCTCAGTCGAAAAGTTATTCAACTGAACGAAGGCGTCAATTAGCTCAAAGGGCTGGAATAAAACTACGTGAGTTACATGGCGACGACCTAGTCAACTTTAGCGTAAATTGTATGAACCCACATCGTGTCCTTGAGGGAATACGCGCCAGAACGAACACGATGTTAGAAATTGAACAAGTGTTACAAAAAGGCAGAGAAAGGTTTGCTGGTAAAAAGGTTTTGTTTGTTTTACCTGTATTGACTGTCGGTGGAGGAGCGAATGTCGTCATTGATGAAGCTCGCTGCATGCGTAATATGGGAGTAGACGTAAGGATTTTTAACATAAATTCTTACAAAGAAGGCTTCTTAAGAGCATACCCCCATCTCGATTTCCCTGTTGTTTTTGGAGATCAGAAGGATCTGATACAAATTGCTTCATCCTACGACGCAGTCATCGCTACAGCTAACTTTTCAGTCGAATGGCTAAAATCATTAGACAGTTATTCAAAACCAATTCTCGGTTACTATATTCAGGGTTTTGAACCATGGATGTATGACACAGATTCCCCAGAATTTACAAGAGCACTAAGGTCATATACACTGATCAAAAATATCATATCATTTACTAAAACAGACTGGACTCAACAAACAGTATATAAGTATACTGGGTTGAAACCCACAATAGTGGGCGTTAGTGTCAATATTAATCTCTTTCGTCCAAGGGATACAAGAATTTTTGGAGAGAAACCAATCAAAATTGTTTCAATGATTAGGGCAGAATCGAAATACCGAAAACCTGATTTTACAATGGAATTACTTCGTAGACTGAAAAAGGAATACAAAGAAAGTGTTTTGATTCAGTTATTCGGTACTCAGGATATTAGGTACAGTAATTTAGTTGTACCACTTGATTTTGATTTTGAACAATATGGAATTCTTACCCAATTACAAGTAGCCAATTTACTAAGCAAAGCAGATATATTTGTGGATTTCTCTGAGCATCAGGCAATGGGACTCACTGCTTTAGAGGCCATGTCTTGTGGTTGCGCTGTCATAGTACCGAAAAATGGCGGAGCTGTTGAATTTGTTCAAAACCAAAAAAATGGCTTGGTCGTAGACACTAACAATCCTAACGATTGTTATGATGCCCTAAGACAAATCGTTCAAAATGATTTACTAAGAATAGAAATTCAGTTATCTGCATTAAATGATGTTGTAAAATATTTTCCAGAAAAACCCGCTCTGAATATCCTGAATTGTTTGTTTATGGAGCATAAATCAGCATCACAAAAATTCGTTAATAAAAAACGAAAAAAGTAAAAAATCAATATCCTTTGCAGTCGATCTGCATTTGGGTATGTTCCATGGCAGAGTCCATTGAACAGTTTCTGAATCAATACCCCCCCTTCAAAGGCTTAGCCAGATGACCTCTTCCCACCAGCGCTTTCCCTCTCGCCGGCTGGTTAACCGTTCCCATTCTGCTACTGTATAGACCAACACATCCACCGCTACCGGCAGGTCGCTGAGATCAAACAAAAT
>DAOTZA010000096.1:0-39498 GCA_034434515.1 Anaerolineales bacterium
CATCGCCACAAAGAGGGTGTGGAGGCCGATATTGATGAAATCATTCGGAGTCAACTCCCCTCTCCCGATCAGTCAGCCGAGGACGTTGATCTTTATCCCTCATCCCCAACCCTTCTCCCTAAGGGAGAAGGGAGTCATCTCCCCTCTCCCCCTGGGAGAGGGGGCGGGGGTGAGGGCACTCTCCCCTCTCCCGGTCAAGCAGATGAAGGGGTTGATCTTTATCCCTCACCCCTAACCCCTCTCCCTAAGGGAGAGGGGGACACCCTGCTCCCCTCTCCCCCCGGGAGAGGGGCCGGGGGTGAGGGTGGCTTAAAGAAAAAGCAACATGAAATTGCCGTCCATATTCTCAACACGGTACTGTTACCCGCCATGAAAGAAGTGGGCGACAAATTCGGCGCCGGCGAATTAATTTTGCCCTTCGTCCTCCAATCCGCCGAAGTGATGAAAAAAGCCGTCAACCACTTAGAAAATTATCTCGAAAGACAAGAAGGAACAACCAAAGGTAAAATTGTCCTCGCCACCGTGTACGGTGACGTGCATGACATCGGCAAAAACCTGGTCAAAACCATTTTATCCAACAACGGTTATACCGTCATCGACCTAGGCAAACAGGTGCCAGCCGAAACGATTATCTCTACCGCGGTTGATCAAAAAGCTGATGCCATCGGCTTAAGCGCATTACTGGTCAGCACGTCCAAACAAATGCCTCTCATCGTCAATGAGCTGCACCGCCGCGGCTTGAATTTCCCAGTATTAATTGGCGGCGCAGCGATCAACCGCCGCTTTGGTTGGCGGATTTTGTTTACCGAAGATCAGCGAGTGTACGAACCAGGTGTTTTCTATTGTAAAGATGCCTTTGAAGGACTGGCGGTAATGGATCAACTGATGGAAGCGGAAAAGCGTCAAGCCCTACTGGAAAAGGTCCGCCAAGACGCCCTGCGTGAGCTTGCCCGGCCACTGCAATCGGAAGCGGATCAAAGGACACAGCAGCGATCTACGGTCGTTGCCAGCCCCTTGCAACTTCCTGCAGGGGTGCGCTGGGGCAGCCGCGTGGTGCGGCAGATGCCGTTGCAAGTGGTCTTTCAATACCTGTTCAAGAATGACCTCTTCCGGCTTTCTTGGGGCGCTAAAAACGCCCACGGAGAAGAATGGGAACGGTTGCGCAGCGACTTTGAACAGCGTCTCGAAGTCATGCAATATCAAGCTTTACACCAGGGATGGCTCAAACCTCAAGCAGCTTATGGCTACTGGCCCTGTCAATCCGAAGGCGATGACCTGATCCTCTACGACCCCGATTCCCTGAGCGCCGAACCCGATGAGTGGGTCGAGTTGATGCGCTTTACCTTCCCCCGACAGGAAGACGATGAGCATCTTTGCCTGGCGGATTACTTTGCCCCGCGCTCCGGCGGTCTGCTGGATGTGGTTGCCTTCCAGGTCGTCACAGTTGGGCATGAGGCAACGGAATATTTTGATCGTTTACAAGCTGAGGGCAACTACACCGAGGCGTATTTCGTCCATGGTCTGGCTGTTCAAACCGCCGAAGCTGCGGCTGAATATCTGCATCGCCACATCCGCCGCGAATTAGGTATCCCCGAAGGACAGGGAAAGCGATATTCTTGGGGTTATCCCGCCATCCCGGAACTGGAAGATCACCGCAAAGTGTTCGATCTCTTACCCGTTGAGAAGGAGCTGAGGATGAGCTTAACCCCTGCCTTTCAACTGATCCCGGAACAATCCACGGCGGCGATTATCGTCCATCATCCGCAAGCAAAATATTACACCATCGGCGGTAGCCGCGTTGAGCAACTGATGAGAGGCTAAGGCATGAATCTGTCCTCGAACCTGAAAGACGTCCTCCTGAACGCTGGTGTACCCTTGCTCTCGGATGGAGCGATGGGCACACAACTTCACGCCCGCGGCATAACCTTCAATGAATGTTTCGATGCCTTGAACCTTACCAACCCCGATCTGGTGCATCAAATTCACCACGATTACCTGACCGCCGGTAGTGATCTCCTGCAAACCAACACCTTCGGGGCAAATCGCTATAAACTTGCTTTACATGGGCTGGAGAAAGACCTGAAGCGGATAAACCGACAAGGAGTTGAGATTGCCCGCCAGGCGGCCAGCTCAAGCTCGAGGAAGATTTTTGTTCTCGGTGACGTCGGACCGCTCGGGGTTCGTCTGGCGCCCTACGGACGCGTGCAACCTGAACAGGCTCGCCAGGCATTTCGCGAACAGATCGAAGCCCTGCTCGAGGCCGGGGTGGATGGCATCCTTCTGGAAACCTTTAGCGACCTACTGGAGATACGAGAGGCGATTGAAGCCGCAAAGGAACTCAGCGACCTGCCGCTCATTGCTTCGATGACCTTTACCCGCGATGACGTAACCCTGTTGGGAGATACTCCCGCCCAGGTAGCGCGGCAACTGTACGACTATGGGGCAGATTTACTCGGAGTGAATTGTTCCGGCGGTCCAGCGCAGGTGTGGCGCATCCTGCGTCAGATGGGGCAAACACTGTTGACAAGCAAGCAACGTTTGCCACCTTTCTCGGCGATGCCCAACGCCGGTTGGCCGGAACAGGTTGGGGGACGGATCATGTACCCTGCCAACGCAGCTTATTTTGGCGAGTATGCCCTGGCTTTCTGCGAAGCCGGAGCGCGCCTTGTAGGTGGTTGTTGTGGCACGACCCCTGAGCATATCGCCGCCATGCGCGCAGCTTTAGACGGTCAAACAGTGGGGTGTGCGCCATCGGTGAGCGAATTAGCTCTGCCGGTCGAAATCGAGGATGTCAGGACAGAAACAGAAGCGCCCTCCCGCCTGGCAAAGAAACTGGCGGAAGGCCGGTTTGTGATCAGCGTTGAGATGGATCCGCCACGCGGCCTTTCTACCCATAAGCTGTTAGCCGGAGCAAGCTTGCTCAATGAAGCTGGAGCAGACGTGATCAACATTGCCGATAGCCCTATGGCGCGCATGCGCATGAGCCCCTGGGCGGTTTGTGAGCTGTTGCAACGAACTTTTGATATCGAAACCACGCTGCACTTCCCAACGAGAGGGCGTAATCTGCTGCGGGTGCAGGGCGATTTGTTAGCAGCCCACGCCTTAGGCATCCGCAACGTCTTTGTTGTCATGGGCGACCCTACCTCCATCGGCGATTATCCCGATGCGATGGATAACTACGACCTTGTCCCCTCTGGCTTGATCAAACTGATCAAACAACACCTGAACGTTGGCCTCGATCAAGCGGGAGCAGAACTCGGCCAACCAACCCAATTTTTTGTCGGCTGTGCCTTGAACCTGACCCCAACCGATTTTCGCCAGGAAGCCAAAAGTTTACGAAAGAAACTGGAGGCTGGGGCAGATTTTATCCTTACCCAACCCGTTTTTCAGCCCCATCAGGCGAAAGCCTTTTTAGAGTTTTACCAGGAGCAATTTGGGGAATTGAAAACACCCATTCTGGCCGGCGTGTTACCGCTCTACAGTCTGCGCCATGCCCTCTTCTTGCATAACGAAGTGCCCGGCATTCAAATCCAGGAGGAAACGCTGGAACGCATCCGCAAAGCCGGGGAAAACGCGCCAAACGAAGGCATCCAGGTTTGCTTAGAGCTGATCGAGCAAATGCGCGCCTGGATCAGTGGCATTTACCTGATGCCCGCTTTTCACCGCTACGACATCGCAGCGGAAATCATTGAAGCCTGTCGCAAATCCTAGCTTTTAGCCCACCGGAGGAAGGGGTTCATCGCTCGGCAGGGGTTCGCGTTTGCGGCGCAGGGTGAAGAAGCCAACCACAACCGGGACAACCATTAACAATAATCCGAGGCAAAGAATAGGGATGCCAGCGGCAGGAGGAACGTTGCCGCTTTGCTCACCAAGTTCAAAAGTTCCACCGCCCAGAGCTGAGGCAGCCCCAAAGAGGCAGAGGAAAATTCCCGGACAGCCACAAAATAAAGCCGTCCCAATAGTTGCGATTAATCCAACAGTTTTTTTGTCCATCAAAGACCTCCAGTAAGTAGGAATCCTGTGCTATATCTTACTCAGCGACCACAAAACAGGAAACCGCCCGCCATCGTAACAGTTTGCATCCGGCAATGCCGCTTACCCCCATCTCATTGTCCATACTCGTTTCAGAACGTAACCAGGCGATCGATCACCTGAAGCTATTATACTGGCAATTTAGCCTAAGTTAATGAGCAGGATTGTTTGATGGGCTACGTTTAGCAAAGCAGGTATCCAATGACCGTCAAGCAGCCGCAGAGTATCTGATGCCCAAGGGACACCTTACGGTTTAATGACCAGCATCAGAAACAAGATGCTGGCGATCAGCGTGCCGACGAAAATAATGGCCGGGGCAGGGTTGTTTTGCTCCACCGATTCGACTCGAATCGATTCGAGCGAGTCGAACCCCATCAGCCGCAGCACACCCCAAACGAGCAGGCTGGAAATGATCAGAATGATCGGGCCCCAAAAAGCGATCATGCTCAAAATGCGTGGCAGAGCTGCCAAGAAAGCTCGCCATGCCTCAGGCGAGGCAAGGAAAGAAAGCCCTTGTCCAATGACCAGCGATAAGATCAACAACCAAATCAAAGAGGGAATCTTCTTCATGGATAAACTCCTCAATACAGAATGTCCTGTTCCAGAAGGCTAAAGCCCATCCACAGGATATCCTGCGCTGCGCCGCCCGAGCGGTAATCTTCCACCAGCAAATGCCTGTCCCCGCTTGCAGCGTAAATGAAACGAGCTTCGGCGCCGCGTTGAACGTGAAGCCCCTCGCCTTCGGTGAAAATCACTTGTGAGCGGCCGATGTCCACGACGCGCCAGCGGCGGCCCTCATAATCGAATTCCACCTTGCTCATCTGATCACCCTGTCCGAAGGCGCGCGCATAAGGCAAAAAGTAGCGCTGGATGTGCTGATCGTCAACAGGTTTGCCGTTGTCAAACAGGTAGAAGCGATTTTGCCAATTCAGCAGGTAAGCCTGTGTAGTTCCGCTCAGCGCAAACCCGGCGAACAGGTTGCCGGTGAACGTCCAGGGGACATCGGGACCTCGTGTAGCCTGCCACAGTTCGGCAATCAGCGCCCGCCCTTGCACGCGGAAATCCCGCTCGCCAGATGGCAGGCGCACCCGCACCCCCGCGCCCACTTGCAACCCGGCTAGATGAACGGGATCGGGGAGATCGATTACCGGTTGTAAAATCGAGCCGCAGTAGGCGCATTTGCGCGTGGTTGGACCGATGCTGGCTCCACAAGATGGACATTTCAGATCGGTCGGAATTTTTTCGGGCAGGTTAAACGTGAAGGGTTTGGCTGCGGCTTGGGGTTGAACCCTCACCGGCCGGGAAACAGAGGTTGGTTTCGCCATCCTCATCGGCACAGAGGGTTCTGGAGTGTCCGAAAGGTCTTGTTTGAGCATGTTAATTCCATACAAAAGGGCTACCAGGCCAGCCAATCCCCAGGCAAAAGGGCCTACTGGCAATGGGAAAAGCACCAACAAAAGTATCGCCAGAAAAACGAGCAGAATAAAGCCTTTCATAGCTGCTCCTCACCAATCGCTATCCCAACTACCGCTATCTGAACCGCTGTCCCAGCTTCCCCAACTGCCGCTGTCGGAACCGCTGTCCCAGCTTCCCCAACTGCCGCTGTCGGAAGCGCTGTCCCAACTTCCCCAACTGCCACTATCTGAACCGCTATCCCAGCTTCCCCAACTATCGCTGCCCGAATCGCTGTTCCACCAACTGCCGTCGTTCGATCGTTGCCAGCCGCTGTCGGAACGCCCAGAATCACTAGACCAGGACGACGAGGGTGAAGCATCTACGTCTCGACCCAGGTTATAGATGGCGCTGCCAATCGCCCCGCCAAAAAGGCAAATGGAGAGAAAAATGTACAAAATACCGATAAAAATTTTCCTATCCATCACCTTCATCCTGTATCAGGTCACTTGCGCGCTCTTAAGTTGAGGGTCACCCTGTGCTCTTTGCCAAGTATACCCTATTCATGCTGTTTGGAAAGCTTCTATCGGACGAATCTCTGGAAATCTTGGTTGGCTTCCTTATTCGCCAGTCAAGGTGCCGCGCACCCAATCGCCAACCAACCAATAGCGAAAATCTTTCCCCTGACTCACCTGATAGGCGCCATAGCAGCCATAAATCAGGGTGCCCAGCGGCAAAAGCCCGCAGATCAGGGTAAAGACCAATGCAAAGGGAATCAAAACAACACCGATAATCAAAGCCGATAAGACTCCCACAATTGCCCACATGATTCCGATCAGCGTTCCGCCACCGTACCAGCCGATCAATTGGAAGATGAGAGATTGCAGCGCATGGTAAGAGATAAATCTCGAGCGGTTGCGATAGATCAGATAGATAATCAGGGCGGCAATCGGGCCTCCAAAACCCGTCACTAAATTGACCAGCACGCTCAGATGCGCCAGCATTCCCCAAGTGCGTTCATCGCCTGGGCCTAATTGGGTTGGG
This sequence comes from Anaerolineales bacterium, assembly GCA_034434515.1. Taxonomy (GTDB): domain Bacteria; phylum Chloroflexota; class Anaerolineae; order Anaerolineales; family UBA4823; genus NAK19. Next base: position 6,469 of record DAOTZA010000096.1, read on the forward strand.
GATAGCTCCGTTGTCGCGGTGGGGCTCGAAACCGAGGCTGTTTCGCTTTCCGCAGAGCGGTTTGGTTCCTGTCCTTCACTGATAGGGGTTGGGCTTTCTGCTTGATCGGTCATTCATCACTCCTTTTCTTCAAGTTCATTCTTATCTACGGATGATTTTCCGAAAAGTCTTATCTTAAAAATCGCCCCAAGGGTTTTTCAAAATCTACCTAAAGTTATCTGGTCAAATTGCCACCGACTTTCTATAATCCAGCCTGAGTTAGCTTGAGCATGTCTGAGACTAGACAATCCTCGCCCCGGCGGTACCCTCCGCTTCTGGAAAAGCTCATTCCATTTTTGATCGGAATGATTGTGCTTTTGATGATGATCTTACTGGTGGTTGCGCTAGGAGTTGCGATGGGTTGGATTGGTTAACTCAGCATCTTCATCACAGGAGACAGACAAAATGAATTGGATCGGTTGGCTTCCCTTTCTTGCTTCTCTGGTTAGTTTCATCTTTGCTGGCTTCGTCTTTAGAAGGTATGTTCAGCGCAAAGGTATGCATTTGCTTTTATGGGGAATAGGCTTGGTCTTCTACGGAATCGGTGGATTTTGCGAGGGATACTACAGCGCCTGGGGCTGGAATCCCTGGATTTTTCGCCTGTGGTATCTGGTCGGCGCCATACTGGTTGCTGCCTGGTTAGGGCAGGGTACGGTCTTTTTGCTGGCAAAAGCCAAATGGGCACGATTAACCTTTGCCATCCTTTTGCTAGGCTCCCTCTACGGGGCGGTAAGGGTGTTTACTGCCCAGCTCGATCCCTCATTATTGACCACCTCAGCGCACACCAGCAGCGAGTTAAGCGGCCATGCCATCGTAACGCCTGGCGTCCGATCCCTGACTCCCTTGTTCAATCTTTATGGAACGCTGACCTTAGTGGGCGGAGCAGCCTATTCCGCCTGGTTGTTCTGGCGCAAGCGCGTCTTATTGCATCGCACGATTGGCAATATCCTGATCGCCGTTGGCGCTATGGCGCCGGCTTTCGGAGGAACGTTCAGCCGCTTGGGTATCCCTGGCGTGCTGTACTTCAGCGAGTTACTGGGTGCTTTGTTGATGTTCGCCGGCTTTCTCCGCGCGACCACACCGATGGAGGTGAAAGAAGCGGCTGCCCGTCCTGCGCAGGCTTAATCGCTTGCACTCTGCCCCCTTTTTAAAACCCCTTGTGAGAAGAAGAAGCCGGGACAAAGAAACGCTTGACATTCCTCTAACACATAGCGACCTGGCTCGTGAAGGTCGTTGCTCTCTCGACGCTGGTTATCGCCTTTTCGGCCATTCTCCACTATCCCTTAAAGGCGCACTGGTTTCAAGGGTATCATGCGGGTTCGAAAGGGACGCGGTATAATCTCACCGGTTCTCCCTTCCAGGGTGAGCAACGACGATTTTCAAATCAGGTTATGCGTTGATTGCCGAATCTCTTTTGATTGCACTTGGATTAGCCATGGATGCCTTTGCCGTTTCGCTAGGCGTGGGGACAAGTCCAATCTCGTACAGCACCCGTTCAAAAGTGCGGCTTGCCTTTCACTTTGGGGTTTTCCAGGCTGGGATGACCTTCTTTGGCTGGTTGGGTGGCGCCACCATTGAGCCGCTCATCCGCAATTTTGATCACTGGATCGCTTTCCTCTTGCTTGGGTATGTGGGAGGAAAGATGGTCTGGAGCGGCTTTCACCAGGAGCAGGAGAGTTATCCCACCGATCCGACCCGAGGCGGTTTAATGGTTTTGCTCTCGGTAGCAACCAGCATCGATGCTCTGGCGGTTGGTTTGAGCATGGCTATCCTCCGAGCGCCGATTTTGATACCTTCACTGGTCATCGGGGTGGTGGCGTTTCTCCTCTCTGCCGTTGGTCTTTTCTGTGGCTGTTATTTCGGGGGACGTTTTGGAAAAAGGATGGAACTCGTTGGCGGGCTTCTCCTGGTTGCCATTGGTTTGCGCATCCTCCTCGAGCATCTCTTCTTTCAAGGCTGGTAACCTTTTTGGGGAAATTTCATCTCAATAATTAGAAAGCAAATTCATTGCCTTCTGAACCAAAATGACCAAAATTTCTAAGTTCTGATTCGATATGGAGGTGTTCGATGTCTTGGGTTAATGAAGCAAACTGGGATCGCATTGCCCGAGTGGTGTTGGGGTTGGTGCTACTCTACTTAGGCTGGAGCGGTGTGGTCGGTGGCGGTCTTGGCACCGTTTTGAAAGTCCTCGGTTTTGTCCCGCTCCTCACCGGTTTAATTGGCTGGTGCCCGCTGTACTCGCTATTGAAGTTTCGCACCAATTAGTCCTGAGCATGGATGAAAGCCGCTTTCAGGAGATCATCCACAACCACCCCCGCCCGTTGATTGTCGATTTTTGGGCGGGGTGGTGCATGCCCTGTCGCGCCATGGAGCCAGCCCTTAAACGGGTCGAAAAGGAGTTTGCCGGGCGGGTTGACCTTCTGCGCATTGACGCCGATCAGTCGCCGGAGCTGCTTTCGTCTTTACGCATCTTTGGTATCCCAACCCTGGTTGTCTATCATGGAGGTCGGGAGGTCGCCCGTCAAACCGGCGCCCAAAACGAGGCCGGCATTCATCGCCTGTTCGAAGCTGCCCTGGCCGGACAACTCACAGGCCCTGCCCCCTTAAGCCCGGTTGAACGCACCGTGCGCCTGGTGGCTGGACTCGGCCTGATCGGACTGGGACTCACCCTGAGCGGCGGCTGGGTTTGGATCGGGTTAGGCGCGCTGGTGAGCTTTTTGGCCGTCTATGATCGCTGTCCGATCTGGCGTGCTGTAACGAGCTGGCTAAAAGGCCGCCTGGCGAACTGACCAGTCCTCGAAGTTAAAACTTATAACCAATCTTGCGCAGGAAATCTTTCCGCCAGGCAATGTCCTCTTCACCTTCGATGCCCTTTGGCGAGAAACCGTCTACAACACCCAGAATCCCGCGCCCTTGTTCGGTCTCTGCCACCAGCACCTCCACCGGATTCGCAGTGGCGCAGAAAATGCGGCACACTTCGGGGATTGCTTTGATGGGATTCAATACATTGATCGGGAAATAGCCTTGCCCTAGGAAAACGATAAAAGAATGTCCTGCCCCAATCGCCAGCGCGTTCTTGTAAGCAAGCTCGATCATTGCTGCGTCGGTGCCGGTCCAACGCACTAAACACTTGCCGGAAGCCTCACAAAACGCCAGCCCGAAGCGGATGCCCGGCACAGTGCCGACTAACGCCTCGTGGATATCTTCCACCGTTTTGATAAAATGGCTTTGCCCCAGAATGAAATTGATCTCTTCTGGTTTTTCAATCTTCACCGTGAGAATATTTGCCATCTTTAACCTCCAGTTCGCTCAAGCATGAGATCATGAGATAAGAAAGATCAGCTTTCATTATGATTTTATCCGCTTCCACCCCAATCCTCAATAACGGAATAAGCGTAATTACCTACCAAAGGCTCTATTTGGCAGGACAGACCGTCCACGAATTTTTCACGAATGCACGAATAGCGCTGTCATTCGTTTATTCGTGGTCAATTCGTGGACGGTTTTCTACCCAGTTCCCAAGCCAACTTGGGGTAGTAGGTAGTTACGAATAAGCTGTTTTTACGGTACGAAAACTGGTAAGCTCAGCACCTGATAGCTCTCGCCAACGTGTTGGACGATGAAGTCGAATTGAGAGAGCGGTGGAAAATCTGCGACTTCTGCTCCACAGCAGGGACCTAAAACGAACAACGAGCCATCCGGATTTTGTAGCTCGACGGTAAAACGGATTTGGTCGGCGGAGAGCTGCGCAGTTTGCACCCAGTTTTTCACCGTCAGCGTACAGACAAAACCGTTTTGCTGACAGGCTCTCGTCCATAAGGCCAGCTTATCTTCTGCGGAAATATCGGGGTTCATGTCTGCCAGCACATCGTAACTTCCTCCATACCATTTGATCACCGTTTGGTAATCCCCTTCTCGGAGGGCTTTGAGGTAACCCAGCAAAGCTTGCCTAGCCGCTTCGACAACAGCGGGGTCCTGGATTTGGGCTGCCTGGTCAGCAATTTCTTGCGCCAGTTGAGCGATCTGCTGTCGTAGCGCGGCATCGACCTGCTGCTGGCCTTTGCCATTAAAGACCAGACGCAGATTTATGCCATGCGGGGTTTGGAGTTCCCCTTCACGGCTTTCAAAAGACAGGTAAGTATCCACCCAGCGGAAAAGCTCCTGCATTTGGGCAGCGGTCAGAAATATTTTCTGGACTCCGAGCTGCCGGGCCGGCAGACAGGAGCTGAGTTCTGCAATGCCGCTGCGGTAGATCAAAATGTCCTCACAGAGACCCTGTACTCCGCCTTCGCGATGCAAGGCAATGGCTACCGGCGAAGTGGGCTTTGCCTGAGGATCGGATTCGATCCAAAGCTGGCGAGCCCATTCGGCTAACATGCGCTGCTCGGCTGGTGTGGCGGTGACCGCGCCGTGCCCTTGAAAACGGATCGCACCAGCCGGCGTTTGCGCTTCAAATGGGGCATAGGTTTGAACGAATTTTTCGATCTCTTGCCGCAGCTCTCGCCCGACCAGGGGGATAGAGGTCAAAGGCTGATCGCACACGCCATAAGACAGGGCTTCTTTGCTGAGGATAAGGGTTTGACAAATGCCGGCTTCTTCTGCCTGCCAGCTTAAGAGAGTTACTCCGCCATCCAGAGTGGGTTGGAGAGCTAACCGCACATCGCTGCCGCTCAGATCGGTATGGAATTCATAGCGTTTTCCCTGCGCTTCGAGCAAGACGCGAAACCCAGGGGTAATTACCTGAGCACACATCAAACCGGCGGTTTGGATGCCCAGACAGGCATCTGGCCAATCGACCCTTTCAACGCTGAGAATGCGAACCTCTTCCGGTAAGATGCCCAACTGGGCAGCCAGCACCTGTTGGGCGGAGAGGGCAGCTCCCGGTAAGAAGCGCATCACAGATCCATCTTCACTCACCCGAAATTCGTATTGCACCCCCTCGCCCAAGAGAACCCCTTGATAGCCCGGCACGATGACCTCGGCGCAGGCTTCCCCCTCCTGCTCCAAGCCCAAACAGCTATTGGGGAACTGGCGTGCTTCGACCGAAAACAGCTCCAGTTGTTCAACCGCCACGCCAAGCTGTTCAGCCAGGGCTTGTCGGGCGGCCTGCACAGCCTGGGTTGAAACCGGAGCAGTTACTGGTGGCTGTTGGGCGTGGGGCGTTTCTCCCAGACCTGGCGTTGAGGTAGCGCTTGGGGTACAGGCAACGATGAGAGCGGTGAATATCAGGCCGAAGATTAACCAAAAAGGATGGGGGGATTTTTTCATTTTCTGACTCCTTCTGCTTTCGTTCGTTTCGTTTGGATCGGGCATGGTCGCTTTCTTATCCAAAGGGTTTGCTTTCAAAACGCAAATCAGAGAACTTTTGTTCCAAATCCAGGATAAAATGGGGTGTTCATCTCCACCCCTAATCATACCCCGTTTCTGGAGAGTTGCAAAAGTTCGCGAACTATCTTTGCTCGAGCGGGGAGGTCAACTGCATTTGAGCCCAGATTCGCGGCAGACGCTGGATTTTTTCAAAAGCAGAGAGGCTAGCTCGCTTGTGGAAGACATCGTAATCATTGGCTTCGATCTTCTCTAAAATAGCGCGATAGACATCCAGAGCCACGGCGATAGCGAAGTGGCCATCACGGTTGAGCAAACGGATGCCAGGCCAGGCTTCTGCATACAATTGGCGGGCACGGGCAATTTGAAAACACATAAACTGCCGCCACCGCTCGGTTACCTGCCCAGCAAAAATATGGCTCTCATCCAAGCCGAAAGAATCCAATTCTTGAAGCGGGAGATAAACGCGCCCGTTGCGATAATCCTCCCCCACATCGCGCAGGATGTTGGTCAACTGCAAGGCAACGCCTAGTTTGATGGCGTAGGGGATGGCATCCTGGCTCTGATATCCGATGATATGCATACTCATCAACCCCACGGTAGAGGCCACCGAGTAGCAATAGGTCGCTAATTGATCGAAGGTCTGATAACGACTCTGTTCCATATCCCGTGCCACTCCATCGATCAACTGCAGGGCATAATGGCGCGGGATGAGGTAGCGCTGCAACGTGTCCCCCCAGGCCAAAGCCACCGGGTCATCTGCCTCGGCGGGAGGATGGGAAACAATCTGGCGCCAGACCTGCAGCGCCTCGTGAGGGTCACAGCCATCCTCGCCCACATCGACAATGTCGTCCACCGTGCGGCAAAAGGCGTACAGGGCACGCACTGCCCGCCGCTTTGGGGACGGCAAGAAGGCGGAGGCAAAATAAAAAGATTTGCTATAGCGAGCCGTTACGAGGGCAGCATGACGATAAGCTTGAGGCAGCCGCCCGTTATTTCTCCCAACCACCACCGGCGCGGGAGGACAGGCGTGATTGGCTTGAAATGCAAGAGAGAGCAGTTGGTCTTCCCAGTTTGCTTCCATTATCCTTCCCAGAATACAAAAAAGCTACCTGTATTCTACACAAATTATCCAATTTGTCAATAAAAAACGGAAAAAATCTGGAAGAAATCTTGACAGTTTATAGATTTTGGCTATAATAAACCTGGCTGGGACGTCCTGAGCCTCGTTGCATCTACCCTGCTACCCTACAGCCATCTCGCCCCGAGACGTCCCAGGCCAGTTCTCTAGAAAGATAACCTGCTTGGTCTGTTACAAGGAGTTTTTATGAAGCCCACAGTTTTGATCATCGGCGCAGGGATCGGTGGCATTGCAACGGCCGCTCGCCTGGCAAAAAACGGTTTTGAGGTCACCGTTGTTGAAAAAAATGACCAGCCAGGCGGTCGTTGCGGACAATTCATTCGCGATGGGCATCGTTTTGACATTGGCCCAACCCTTTTTCTGATGCCGGAAGTCTGGGAAGAGACTTTTACTGCCCTCGGTGAGCGCATGAGCGATCACCTCGATCTGCGCCGCATTGATCCGACCTACAAAGTCCATTTTGAAGATGGCTTGCAACTCGCCCTTACTTCCAATCTGGGGGCGATGCAGACCCAATTAGAAAGGGTTGAAAAGACCGCCTTTACCGGCTTCCTGCACTATATTGCGGAGGGCAGCAAACATTACAAAATTTCCCTGGAGAGATTTGTTGGGCGCAATTTCTACAGCCTGCTGGAGTATTTCTCGCCCGCCAATCTCCCCTTGCTCTTCCAACTCAAGGCGTTGGTCAAACACTACGACAATGTAGGCAAATATTTCAAAGACCCGCGTCTGAAAGCAGCCTTCACCTTTCAGAACATGTATCTGGGCTTGAGTCCCTACGACGCGCCGGCAACCTATTCTCTGCTGCAATATACCGAGCTTGCCGAGGGGGTCTGGTATCCGATTGGCGGCATGTATGCCCCCATCCTGGCGCTAACCGCCATCGCCGAGAAACTGGGGGTTCGGTTTCTATATAACGCCGAAGTAACCCGCATCGAAACTTCAAACGGACGCGTAGAGCAAGTGCACCTCAAGGATGGGCGCACCTTGCACGCTGATCTCTATATCGGAAACGCCGATTTGCCGTACATCTACAAAGAACTCTTGCCCGACCGAGACGCAGCGCGCAAATTCGACCAGATGCTCTACACCTGCTCGACCCTCATGTTCTATTGGGGCGTGGATAAAGCCTATCCTCAAATTGCCTTGCACAACGTTTTTCTGAGCGGCGACTATAAAGCCTCTTTTGACCGTATTTTCAAAGATCATACCCTACCGGATACCCCCTCTTTCTACGTCCATGCCCCGACGCGGGTCGATCCCACGGCTGCCCCGCCCGGACAGGACACGCTTTTCGTCCTGGTGCCGGTCGGTCATCTCGATGAACGGCGACCTCAGGATTGGGATGCTCTGGTAGACCGCGCCCGTGAGACCGTTTTCAGCCGCCTTGCCAAAGAGATGAACGCCGCCGATTTGCCCGAACATATCAAATTCGAAGTTGTATACACAGCCCAGGACTGGAAGCAACGCTTTAATCTGGATAAGGGAGCGGCCTTCGGTCTCAGTCACAACTTCTGGCAGGTTGGTTACCTGCGTCCGCAAAACCGGCATCGTCGTTATCGCAACCTGTACTTTGTCGGCGCTTCCACGCATCCAGGCACCGGCTTACCTATCGTCTTGCTCTCTGCGCGGCTGACCACGGAGCGCATTCTGCGCGAGAGCAGCTTCTTATTCCAGACGAGGACGAGCACATCCAATCTTCAAACGGCGGTACCTTCATGACTCCATTAAGCACAACTCCGGCGTTTAACCTCAAAGTCGTTCTCAAAGAAACTGGCATTCGCCCAGATACCTTGCGGGCCTGGGAACGTCGTTATGGCTTACCCAAACCGCAGCGCTCAGCAGGCGGACATCGCCTGTATTCCCAGCGCGACATCGAGACGATCAAGTGGCTGATGGCACGCCAGGAGGAGGGGCTTTCCATTGCCCGGGCAATTGAGCTGTTTCGCAGTCAGATCGCCCAAGGCAACGACCCCCTCGAGCAGATTGAGCCACCCCCGTCGCAGCCCATCACCACACCGGGTACGTTAGAGAGCCTCCGTCAGGAGTGGGTAGATGCCTGTTTAGCCTTCGACGAAAAGAAGGCCGAGGGATTGCTCAATCAGGCCTTTGCCCTTTTCCCGCTTGAAACGGTCATAACGGATATTTTACAATATGCCATGATCCAGGTGGGTGATCAGTGGTACCAAAACGACATCTCCGTCCAACAGGAACATTTTGCTTCAGCGCTTGTCCAACGGCGATTAAATTCGCTAATTGCCGCCTGTCCTGCGCCCACCCGATCGGAAGTGATCCTGATCGGCAATCCGCCCAATGAACAACATCTGATCCCGATTTTGATGTTAAATCTCTTTTTGCGCCGACGCGGTTTTGGCGTGGTAGACCTCGGCGCCAATGTGCCGGTTGCCAAGTTCGATGAGACGGTAGGGCGAATTAAGCCCCATCTGGTCATTCTCAGCTCTCAACGCTTGAGCACGGTTGCTGCGATGCTGGAAGTCATTCTCTCCCTGCATCCCTTGAAGACCCAAATTGCCTACGGAGGGCGCATCTTTAACCTTTTGCCACGCCTGGTCGAGCTGATCCCTGCCCATTACTTAGGCAAAACCCTGGACGAAGCGGTGCGAAATATCGAGCGTCTGGTCAGCCAGCGACCGCCTTTGCCGACTCCTCCAGCAGTACTGCAAACCTATCATCAGACGGCGGAGGTCTTTCGCCATCACCGCCCTCAACTTGAAGCGCGGCTGTTTGAAGGGTTGGGTAAATACGCCTTGCCCGAAGAATACCTCCGTACAGCGATTGAAGATTTTAGCGATGTGCTTCACTCGGCCCTGGCAATCGGCGACCTGGATGCCATCCAGCCAGAGCTGGAATGGTTGCGTGGCTTACTTCACCAACACCATCTCCCCGATAGCATCCTTGTCCCGTTTCTCCTTGGATATGCCCAGGCGTTGCAAAGCATGGGCACCTCTCAACTGGCGCCGCTGATAGATTGGTTACGAACCACCGCTGAGAGAGTTACGGCATAGGATCAGCAGAAGAATCCCTCTCCAAACAGGTAGTATATGCGGGCAATTTGGTGGATCCGCCGCGACTTAAGACTAACTGATAATGGCGCTTTGCAGGCTGCCCTTCAGGAGGGAGAGGTTATCCCGCTTTTCATTCTCGATCCGCATTTGCTTGCCCATTCAGCCCCCAAACGGCTCAATTTCCTCTTCGGCGGCTTGCAGGCTCTGGATGAAAGCCTGCGCCAGCGCGGCGCGGCGCTGATCTTGCGCCGCGGCGAGCCGCTAACTGTCTTGCGTCAGGTGCTGGCAGAGAGCGGGGCTTCGATCGTTTATGCTGAAGAAGACTACACCCCTTACGCCCGCCGCCGCGATGAAACAATCCAATCCGAAATTCCTCTGCGCCTCATCGCCTGGCAAACCGTTCATCACCCAAACAGGGTGCGCAAGCCGGATGGAAAACCCTACACCGTTTACACCCCCTACGCCAAAGCCTGGAAGGCGAATCTGATGGATTGGCAGCCTTTGCCGGCTCCCGAACGGATCAGCCTGCCGCCAGGTCTTTCCAGTGAACCCTTGCCGTCTTTCCAACCCGATCCGCACTTCCCAGCCTCTGAACAGGAAGCCCTGTTGCGCCTGGAGGAGTTTACCCAACCCCCATCCTTCCCCGCTCAGCACAGAGGATTGGGCGGCATCTATACCTATGCCGAACTGCGCAACCGCATGGATGTGGATGGCACTTCCCAGCTTTCGCCCTATTTGCGTTTTGGCATGATTGGGATGCGTCAGGCGGTCTTTGCAGCGCTGCACGCCCTGCGCAACTCCCCGCCCGGGATGGGCAAATCCGCCGAAACGTGGTTGAATGAATTGATCTGGCGCGAGTTCTACATCCAAACCCTGTACCATTTCCCTTATGTTCGCCGGGAGGCCTTCAACCGGGCATTTACGAACCTCCCCTGGCAGAACGATGAAGCAGCTTTCCAAAGCTGGAAGGAGGGGTTGACCGGAATGCCCATCGTGGATGCAGCCATGCGCCAGTTGCGTGAAATGGGCTGGATGCACAACCGCGCCCGCATGATTGTGGCTTCCTATCTGGTTAAGGACATGCTGATCGATTGGCGTTGGGGAGAAGCCTGGTTTATGGAGAACCTGATTGATGGTGACCTGGCTGCCAATAACGGCGGCTGGCAGTGGACGGCTGGCACCGGCACTGACGCGGCTCCCTATTTTCGCATCTTTAACCCGCTTCTACAAAGTCGGAAATTCGACCCCCACGGAGCCTATATTCGCCGTTGGGTGCCAGAGCTGCGCCACCTAGACGACGATACCATTCACGCTCCGTGGCTCAAAGGGATCCAGGTTGCCGGTTATCCAGCCCAACCGATTGTAGTTCCCAACAAAGCCCGCACGTTAGCTGTTTATGCTTCAGGGCGCGCTGGCCGCCAAGGAAGTTGAGAACTCGCTCAAACTGCGTGCCAGGACATCCAAATCGGACTGGGCGGCGTAGGTGTCCTTTTCCAAACCGTTTAGGGCTAAGGTGAGTCTGGTTTCCATTTCGGTTAAAGCCGTACGCTGGGCAGAGCTGGCGCCGCTTTGCAATGCTTTGAGAATCGCTTGAGCGTTTTGCATCGCCTTTTTGGAAAGTTCCAGGTTATTTTCGTACAGGTAGATGCGGGCAGAGGCGATTTCCATTTCCAGGCGAAGCACGTTGTTTTGGAAGTTGGCGCTCTTTAACCGCTCGAGAGATTCCTGATAGCGCTTCTCGAGTTGGGCTTTTTCAGCCAGTTCAGCTTCTAAGGATTCCATGCGTGCCTGGGCGGCGCTCAATTCCGCGGCGCGGGCGTCTGCCTGACGGCGCAGGGGCACGTAGAGGAGAAGCAAAGCAACCACAAAGCCAATGCCGACGAGGATCAAAACGCCTAATGTCCAGCGCACCAGTTGGCGCAAAAAATGGCGCAGGCGGCTTTCAGCTTTTGCGGGTTGAATCGGCAGCTCTGAAGGAACGAATATATCTCCGGACGGTTGTTCCGTTGGCTTTTCCATCCGACTTTCTAATTTTTCTTCGCCCTCATTTTCGTTCATTCTGCAACTTGTCTCCTTCCTGTATCAATAAGGTCCAGTCAATAAACCCCGAAACCCCTCGCTGCCTGGCCGCAACCCGTCCGTAACCCGCCGGCGCAAAGGATTTTATTCACGCTCCTTGGCGCGTGGCCGGGGCAACGGATACGGCAAGGGGATATATTCAACCGTCGGGCGACCCATCCCGGCTTGCGGATACATGTTCATCAGTTGATAGACCTCTTTGGGGACATCGGTGGAAATGGGCAACCCCAGCCCGCGCGCCTCTTCCACGGTGATGGGGTAATCGTGCGTCCAGCGTCCACTGGAGAGGACTTCAGCAAGCGTTTCGGCTTGTTCGGGAGTAGTGTGACTCATCAGGATTTCCCGTAAGGTGTCTTTGACCTGCCGCATTGCCTTACGGGCAACGTCGGCTAAGATCAATGTCTCATCGTTGATTTTTTCGAGGGGCTTTTGCTCTAAAACGGCCAGGATAGAGGCAGCCGGTTGTTGACCAATTTGCGGATCGACCGGGCCCAACACGGCGTTCTCGTCCATCACGATTTCATCGGCTGCCAGAGCGATCATGGTGCCACCCGACATGGCGTAGTGCGGCACAAAGACGGTTACTTTGGCAGGATGGCGACAAAGGGCTTTGGCGATTTGCTCGGCTGCCAGCACCAATCCGCCAGGAGTGTGCAGGATGATATCAATGGGCACGTTCGGATTGGTCAGCTTGATGGCGCGCAAAATCTCTTCCGAGTCGTTGATGTCGATGTAACGAGCAAGCGGAAACCCTAGGAAGGACAGGCGCTCCTGACGGTGAATCAGAGCAATGGCACGGGAATTGCGCTTGACCTCAAGCTGGCGTAACATACGCGCCCGGCTGGCTTCCAACATGCGCTGACGGATCACCGGCTGTAAGGAGGAAATGACCAGGAAGAGGAAGAATAAGATCGTAAAGTCCATGTCTCACCTCGCGGATGGGATTACCAGGGGAAGTATTCATCGGGATAAAAGCGTTCATATAGTAGCGGGCGGCGGGGGATAAAGAGTTTGACGGTGAGCAGTCCAAAAATGAACCCGCCGATGTGGGCAAACCAGGCGATGCCGCCCATGCTCATCTGCGCCGGGGAGAGCAAGGCCGCTACTCCTGAGAAGAATTGCGACACAAACCATAAACCCAAAAAGAAGAAAGCGCTGATTTCGACAAAGTATGGGATAAAGAATAAGGGAATCAGGGTGATGACCCTGGCGTTGGGGAAAAGTAGAAAGTAGGCACCCATTACCGCCGCAATCGCTCCGCTGGCGCCGATGGCCGGCACGCGGCTGGTCGGATCGACAAACGCCTGCGTGAAGGCGGCTGCCAATCCACCAAGGATATAGAAGAGCAAATAGCGGAAAGAGCCCATGCGGTCCTCGACATTATCGCCAAAAATGAACAAAATCCACATATTGCTCAAAAAATGCACCCAGCCGCCGTGTAAGAACATGTGCGTAAACAAGGAAATGATTGCCAACGGGGAAAACAAAAAACGCCACGGTTCAAAGAGCGGCAGGCGGGCTGGTACCATACCGAAAATTGAAATAAATTGTTGAAGCATACGATCCGGCATGCTAATCTCGAACAGGAAGATGGCGGTGTTCAAACCAATGATGGCGTAATTGACAATGGGGAAAGAACGCGAATGAATGGTATCACGAATGGGTAGCATCTTCAACCTCGAATCAGGAGGGGCAATTGTTTACGCTTACACCTGAGAAGGACACGGTAAACGTATTATACTTCACACCCTTTTGAGGCTTTGAACAGGGGGAGAACAACTCTCAAATCTGGTTAAAAATTGAGTGGTTGGACACAGGCTACGGCAGCGTGCCTTGAGGTTCAACTTGCTCACCGCGGTCGGTAATCAAACCAATCCCAAAGCGCTTGACGGCTTCATAAGCGCTCGGATCAGCCCGCATCCCATAGGCATAAACGAGATATGGGCCGCCGAAGCCGGCCTGGCGGATCTTTTGCCGAAAGTTATCCGCCCGCATCCGTTGCGCCCAATCTTCCACCACACTGTGGCTGAGGCGCACCTTCGCCTCCAGCACTGCCGTCAGTTGCTTCCCCTCCTGATCCTCAAGTTGATAAATGACGTCAATCTCTCCATTTAGATAGAGATTGAAAGGCCCCTTCAGGATGCGATACCCCTTCTGGCGCAAGACGTAACCGAGCGTATCGGCGGCTTCTTGTTCTGTGCTTGCCCCAATCCGATCTTCGAGGCGGCCAAGTTGAGAAGCAGTGCGCTTTTGGGCTTCAGCCAGCTCATCGACCTTTTGTTCGGTGCGCCGCTGCGCTTCGGCAAGCTCGGCCAGGGCAGTCTCCAGTCGCCCAACCCGCTCGTCGGTGCGCCGCTGCGCTTCGGCAAGCTCTTCAACCTTTTGCTCAGTGCGCCGCTGCGCTTCGGCAAGTTCTGCCAGGGCAGTCTCCAGTCGCCCAACCCGCTCGTCGGTGCGCCGCTGCGCTTCGGCAAGCTCTGCCAACGCAGTCTCCAGTCGCCCAACCCGCTCGTCGGTGCGCTGCTGCGCTTCGGTCAGTTCTTGCACCGCCAGCATGGTCTGCTTCTGAGCTTCGGCAAGCTCATCCACTCGGCGGGTCAGGATCTCCACCTGGATGGTAAGCCGATGAATGCTCTCCAGTACCTGGCGTTCAAACTCCGAAAGCAGCAATTGGCGTAACTGCTCGCGTAGCGCCGGATCACTGCGGAGCTTCTCAAGAAATTCCTGAACATCACTCACCGATATGCCCATTTTCATCCTCAACCAGATTATACCACCCGAAACCTAAACGCGTTCAAAATGGAAACCTCGGTTGATCTGCCATATCGAACGTGATCAACGGCCTCTTGGTACGAATTAACCGCCGATCTTTTCTGCCACGATAATCACACTTGGGGAAAAACGTTGTAGGGGTTTTTTGTCAAAACTGCCGTAGGTCGCCCGAATGAGAAAACCACTCTGCTCGATTTCGGTAGAAAACCGGCTAACGGCTTCCAACGAATAAGTCTGCCGATATTCCACCCGTTCCACTTGCCCATCTGGAAAAAGATGGTCGTAAGCCCAGGTCACCGAGAGCCAATCCTGGTTGCGTTGCCAGGAGGTGAAGACCTGCACCGGATGGTTGGTCTCGGGGTGAAGGACAATCTCTTCCAGCTCGGCTTCGACTTTCTCTGGTAACGACTGCAGCAAAGCGGGGTTGGGAAAACTGAGCGCAAAAGCGCCCCCGCTTTGTAAGCACCGCCAGACCCGGTCTAAGAGAGCCAGCCGTTGTGGTGAAGCAAAGGTGGAATAGGTGTTACATGGCAATAAAGCCAGACGAAAGACAGGCGCAAGAGCCAGGCTGGTCATATCGGCGCAAAAGACCCGAGCCAGGCCGCGCCGCCGCAGAAAGCGGAGCATCTCGATTTCATGATCCAACCCGACAATCTGATAGCCGGCGTTCTGAAGGACATGCAAAACCCGTCCGGTGCCGCAACCCAGTTCCACAATCGGATGACCAACCTGGCGCGCCAGTTCAAGGTAGAAGGCTAAGTCATCGGTGTAACTGGCATGATGGGCATGATATAAGGGTGGAAAGAGATTCACAAGCGAAAAATCCTTGACGATTAGGCAGTAACCGCATTATACTCGTCATCAAGACAGCGGGGTGTGGCGCAGTACGGTAGCGCACCGCGTTTGGGACGCGGGGGTCGGCGGTTCAAGTCCGCCCGCCCCGACTGATCAAAAAAGGCAATGCCGTGTTTGCAGGCATTGCCTTTTTGTCGGGCAGAATCAGGAGCTATCGCTCAGCTTCACAAAACGCTTTTGTCGCAATCGCACCTATCTCAAAATCAACGGCAGGAATAATCGCCATATCCTGCGTGGGCTGAACTCTGATGAATTGTAAGCGCTGTCATTATATGTCTGAAGGGTGACATCGTTGCGCCCTATTCCAGCAGGCAAGGTCGCCCTCCAATTGCCCGAACCATTCGCCATGACGGCATCAATAAAGATTCCGCCTCCGCCAGGTGCTGACGGATCATCGATGGCACGATAGATTGCAATCCAACAGTTGGAGCAAGCCGTGCCGGAAAGGACGACCGGATTACCACTGGCAGAGGTAATGATAGGGTAATTTAGCAAACCGTTGGGACCGGTATCGATATCCCCCGCATCATTCGGGGTATGCCCATCGTTGCCTAAGTCAACGGGCAAACCGCCGTTGTACCCAATTTCTAGTGGCCCAGCATCATTTCCCACAGCTCCAGCGCCGATTATAGCAATGCCAGCCCCGCCGTTATAAGCAACAATAGTGGGATACACAGTCGTCCTAATTGCGTTGTTCAACATTACCCCCTCGAGTCCGTTACCAAGGGCAGTGACCCGATCGCCAGCCACGCCGATATAAGTATTGCGTCCGATTACGGTTCCGTGGGCATTTTCAATATAAATCCCCTCCCGGCCATTGCCGGAGATGAATTGGCGAACACCCTCAATAGCTGAGCCAATGACATTGTCATTGCTATTGCTGTCGAAGATCCCAACGCCCGCTGCCCCATTTGGCACTGCGGCTGTTCCAGCCAGGTTCAGTCCGATGTAGTTGTTATCCACAATGTTGTTACTTGCCCCGCTGTCAATGCGGATGCCGCAGTTGGCATTGCCGCTAATCCAATTGTGATACGTAGCAGAGCCGATGGTGTTGTTCTCGGCTTGGTCGCTGATCAGGACGCCATCGTAGCTATTCGGAAGGGCAAGGTTCCCGGTTACGTCTAATCCAATACGGTTGTTCGTGAGTTGGGCGCCTTTAGAGCCTTCCAACCAAACACCAAAGTTGTCATTAGCGGAAATTTGATTGTTATAAATCACGGTATTGTAAGCCCTGGAGTCAATAATGCCAGACAGATGATTACCCATGTCAACGGAGCCATTGGTACCAATTTTGTTGGTCTGGATTTGGGTGCCAACAATCTGCCCACCCGCTGAAAACAATTCGATGCCAAAACCATCGTTGCAAACAATCTGGCTGGCGTTGATCATCGTGTTGTCGGCGCCGTTAGCAACCATGATGCCGTCCCACCCGTTGCCGTCTCCGGGACAGGTAGTCTGACCCCAGTTTGCGCCGCCAATCAGGCTATGCGATATCGTATTGTCGTGACCACCGCCGCCAGAGTCGCCGGATATGAGAACTCCATTGTGTTCAAAGCCGAATATCCTCAGATAATCAAGGGTGTTATAACTTGCCATCCCATTGGCGGTCGGGTCGTAAATCCGGATACCATGCCCAAAGTCATTCCCAGGATAGCGGATATTCGGCCGCCAGCCGCGCAACATCAAATGGCGAATGAGGTTGTTATTACCCTGGATTTCGAACAGGTTATTGTTCGGGCCCAACCCTCCGGCATCAATCAAGATAGTCCCACCACTGGTTGAGCCATCAATCGTAATGTTGTTGCCGCTGATGACCAGTCCCCCTAAACCATAATTCGGGGAATTGAGGTAGAATGTCAGACCAGCTAAGGAGGAAGAAAAATTGATCGTCTTATTCCCCGCGGCTGCATTGGCTTCCACAATCGCTTCACGCAGCCCGCAGCCCTCCACGACACTGTTGTAACAGGTGCCATTGGGGGCGCCAGGATTATAATCAAAACTGGTTGTGACGGTGAAGGTAACATCAGCCACAGCAGCCTGCGAAGGTGAAACGGGTGTTCTTGCCAGCGTCAACACCAGGGAGGCGATGAGAAGTAGAGACAAGATTTTGCTGTTCATAAGTTTTCTCCTTCCGAAGAGTTTGTCAAACGAAAGCTGCCGCCGAGAGCAACGGCAATGATCTTTCCGATTTGGGAGAGCTCTCGAAAATAGACCTTTTTACCCGAACCCACTAGTTCCACCGAGCCGCGCCACTCATTCTGTCCCTCACCGAGGTCTTCTTGCCACACCCGGACAGCGAACAGATACGATAGGAGCGGAGGAGATTGAGAAATCTTTGACAAATCTGACATTGACTCTCTGCAACCATGGCAAGGGAAACAGGCAGAACTTGAAGACAAACTGCCTCTGCAGGATAAATGTAGCATAGGCAGCGTTTCTGACCCGTTGCGCAGAGCGTTGCGAGAGATGAACCGCAAATAAAAGAGCGGCGAGGCTAAAATACTCGCCGCTCTTCGAGAGTGGAGTAAAGCAGAAAAAACTATTCCGAAGCGTAGTCAATCGCTTCGTCTAAAGTAAATGACCTGCCTGCGCTCCATTCCTCTGCAAAGACTCTTTCTCCCAACTCACGATGGGTAGAGGCGACAGCTTTTTCTATTTCAACGCCTTCACTCGGCACAATGCTTACCCCGCTTGTCTTTCTGAGTTGTTCGACAGCGCCAAAAAGACGCGCGGCGCGCTTCCACTGTGCCTCGGCTGCTGCCAAGCAGGCAAACGACTCCAGCAAATAAATCAAACCCCATGTGTTGCACATTCCTTTAAGAAGGATCGCAGCGCGGCGGTAATGCTTATGAGCCTGGGCATAATCTCCTGCTAGGCGGGCGGTGTATCCCAGGAAATGCCTGGCGCGTGCCTCCAGATATTGATCCGCTGGCTTGTGCAAAGAAGCCAGGCTTTCTTCCAAGAGCGAGCGCGCTTGAGCATATGCTCCCTGTCGCAAGGCAAGGTATCCCAATTCGCTCAGTACTCGCCCAACGCCGCTTGGATCGTCCAGTCTCCGAAAGATAGCCAGGCTTTCCTGTAAAAGTGGCTCGGCAGAGGCATAGTTTTGTTGAATGCTGAAGAGAAATCCCAGCCGGCTCAAAGTATCTGCCATGCGCGCCTGGTTGTTCAACTGTCGATCAATTGCCAAACTTTGCTCAAAGCGGGTGCGCGCCGCATTGAAATCACACTGATAATAAGCCATCTTGCCGGCGCTCCGCAGCGCTTTGGCGCGGATGAGCAATTGGGCCATCTGACCCGCTCTAACCAGCAAGGCCTCTAGTCAAGCCCGCTCTGCCATTAAGTGTCCCCGCATTTCCCAATAATCGGTCAGCGCTGCAGCCAGTCGTAGGCCGAGCAGAGCGTCTCCCTCACGAAGGGCGCTCCACTCC
Source organism: Anaerolineales bacterium (assembly GCA_034434515.1). Classification (GTDB taxonomy): domain Bacteria; phylum Chloroflexota; class Anaerolineae; order Anaerolineales; family UBA4823; genus NAK19. The sequence goes on from DAOTZA010000096.1 coordinate 25,137, forward strand.
AGCGCTGCCCGTAAATTGTCGTATTCCTGGGTCAGTCGCTCATAGGCACCTTGTGGCAAAGTGCCGTGCAAATTTGCCTCCAACCCCTCGCTCAGGCGACAAAAAAAGTCCAAATGGCGGTTGCGTACCAACTGCTCTTCGTTGGCTTCGGTTAATTGCCTGCAACCGTACTGACGCGTGATCTCATGCAGACGGAAACGCATTATATCGCCCGATGGCTCAACGTTCACAAGCGAATGATTCACCAGCGTAGCAAGCCCTTCCAGTACCGTAAAGTGCGCGCTATTTTCGTCGCTGCCTACAAATTCGGCTGCCTCGAGTGAAAAACTGCTGGCAAAAACCGCCAGTCGGCGAAATAATATCTGCTGCTGGGGTGGTAACAGGGCGAAGCTCCAATCCAATGTCGCTTGGAGTGACTGGTGGCGCAGCAACGCGTCGGGACAGCCCTGAGTCAAGAGATTCAGCGCATCCTGCAAGTGATCGGCAATCTGTTGCGCCGATAGCACTTTTACCCAGGCTGCAGCCAGCTCCAGCGCAAGGGGGATGCCACCTAGTTGTTGACAGATTCTCCCTACAGCCCAGCCATTCTCGTTCGTCAGCGCGAAGGTGGGCAATACGGTCATGGCGCGATCCACAAATACCTGTACACTGGGATAGTTAGCAAGTATGGGAACCTGCTCTGCGCTTCTATCAAGGGATGCTGCTTGGGAGACGGTATTGTTTGGCAACCGCGGCGGGGTAGAGAGCGGCGATACGCGCCAGATCACCTCCCCCTTTGCTCCTAGTGCCACGCGGCTGGTCGCCAGTATCCGAACCTGTGGAGCAACCGATAACAGAGCTTCCGTTAGAGGCCGCACCGCTGCCACCAGATGCTCGCAATTATCCAGTACCAACATCAGGCGTTTCTCGCCCAATGCTTCAGCCAGGCGTTTGAGCAGGGGATATTCCCCTTCTGCACGCACATTCAGTACAACTGCCACGGATTGCATTACCAGCGCCGGGTCTTCCAGGGCGCCCAGCTCCACATGCCAGATTCCGTCAGCAACGATATCCAGATTTAACAGACTTTCCGCCACAGCTAGCGCCAAACGTGTTTTACCGATCCCTCCCATACCCGTCAAAGTCACTAAACGCTGCTGGAGGATCAATTGCCTGACCTGCTCGATCTCAGATTCGCGCCCAATAAGGCGGGTTAACTGCACAGGCAAGTTCGTTTTGCGAGCGACTTGCACTTGGCGAGAATCAACTTCCTGATGGGTGATTACAGCCAGCCTAAGAGATTGCTCATACATTTGGCGGGTATTGGCACTTGGCTCAACCTGTAGTTCGCAGCGTAAGGCGGTTACGCAAGCGCGATAAACCCGCTCTACTCCTATCCGATCGCCGGTCAAGGCATAGAGGTACATCAATCGGCGGTAGTTCGCCTCACCCAGCGGATCAAGACGCAGCAAGCGTTGGGCGTAATCAATGGCTGTGGGATAGTCATGCTCAGTTTCTAGCAAAGCAATCAATCTCTCAAGGAGTTTCTCGCATTTCTGACGCAAACGCTCGCGTTCAGCCAGAATCCAGTCTTCATAACAATCTACCAGCAGGTCGCCGCGGTAAAGTTCTAATGCCATCTGCAGTTGCTGAATTGAACAACTCTGGTTAAGAGAGCACTCAAAATCGGTTACATCCAGTGAGAATGGCGCATCCTTTCGCCATTGAAGAAGCTGCCCCGTGGTTTGCAGGAAACGATCTGAGTCAGGTAAAGCCTGACGCAACTGGTAGAGAAGTTTACGCAGATTGGTGCGCGCCTGAGCCTCAGAGGAATCGGGCCAAAAAAGAAAGGCGATTTGGCGTCGCGAGAGAGGCAGGTCACGATGGAGGATTAAGTAGGCAAGCAGCGACTGCAAGCGTGGTGTGTTAACGCTGTCCACTGGCTGGTCGCCATAGATCAGGCCAAATTCGCCCAGCAGGCGAACTCGCAGAACCGTCACTGTTCCTCTCTTGTAGAGATTGGCTGGTCGCTTAATCAGGTATTTCTTTGCACTATAACATGGTAAGCGAGAGCTGACAAGAGATTTAAAGAGGTTTCCGTGTGTTCAGCCGGTCAGGTGGAGTGCAATGGCCCTTTGAGGTCAAGCAGTGATCCCCTCACTCCAGGATCACTTCCACTTCTGCACTCATCCCCCAGCGCAAGGCAGTTAATAATTTCTGCACTTCTGTACAAATAACTTGACAATTCCGAGTTTATCTTGTAAAATTCCGGTTTGTAAAGATAATAAACTTACTAACTTGCTGACCGGATCTGTTAGTGAAAAAAGCGACTCGTCAGTTCACCAAACTACATAATACTCGCCTGATCCTAAAAGCAATTTACAACAACCGAGGCGAAATCAGCCGAGCAGAGCTATCTCGTCTAACCCAACTAACCCCGGCAACAGTTTCTGATCTGGTTGGCGACTTAGTTGGGTCAGGTCTCATCAAAGAAGTAGGGGTAGGCGCCTCCACAGGTGGTAAGCCACCAATTCTGCTCTCCTTTGATCCTGATAGTCGCCAGATGGTGTGCATTGACCTTAGTGGAGATGGTTTCCTTGGTGCGATTGTCAATTTGCAAGGTGACATCATCACCCGCAAAAAAGTTTCAGCTCAAAATTGCGTTGGACAGGAAGCACTGGAAGCCACTTATGCCCTTATCGATGAACTTATCCAAGCATGTTCTGCGCCTATCTTAGGAATTGGAGTCGGTACGCCAGGGCTTGTGAACGTTCAGAAAGGAATAATCCGAAAAGCGCTCAACCTTGGCTGGCATGAATTACCGCTGAAGTCTTTGCTTCAAGAACGCTATCATCACACAGTCCATATTGCTAATGACTGCCATGTAGCTGCGCTGGCTGAATACGCCTATGGGTCTGGCCGAGAAGAAGATAACTTGCTGGTTATCAAGATCAGTCAAGGAATCGGCTGTGGGATTATATTGAACGGCGCTCCTTATTATGGTGATGGCTTCGGTGCCGGTGAAATCGGCCATATAACTGTTACGTATGATGGACCAAGGTGTGCTTGCGGCAACGTTGGCTGCCTTGAAGCTTTAGCCTCGACCAGAGCTTTGATCCAGAATGTTCGTCTGCAGGTATACAAGTATCCTGATTCTTCCCTCTACAACATTCCCCCAAACGAAATCGGACTCCCTGAGCTAATATCCGCCTTTCAAAAGGGAGACGCTTTCGTTACAGATTTGATAAGTCAGTGTGGAAAATATATTGCCAAATCGATCGCTTATTTAGTTGGTTTGCTCAATGTGCATCACATTGTCATTGCAGGGGACTTTGAAGGATTCGGCCGGTATTTTTTAGATGTAATTCGTCATGAATTACCTTATCACGTCTTACCAGTTATGGCAGAACATGCTGAGTTAACTTACTCCCCCCTAGGGGAAAATATTGTATTGCTTGGAGCTGCTGCCCTTGTTCTGGTTGAGGAGTTGGACTTGCCCTGAATTGAGAGGACGACTTATCGATGCTTGAAGACGCTAAACCGTCTAAGCAACTGGCTATTGGAATAGACATCGGAGCAACGAAAATTGCTGCCGCCTTAGTCACGCCAGATGGACACATTCTACACTCCATCCAAAAACCGACTCAAACGAGAAAAGGCAACGAGGTGGTCTTACAGGACATTGCCGAGATGGTTCAGCATCTCTATAACCTGGCGCCAGCCGCTGTTACGGGGGTCGGCATTGGCTCACCAGGCATTTTAGATCCTGAAGCAGGCATTGTCCATAACGCTGTCAATCTTGGCTGGTTAAATGTGCCCTTGATCCCTTACCTAGAAGCCCACCTCAAGCTTCCGATCCCCATCTATCTTCAACGGGATACTTTTGCAAGTGTGCTGGGAGAATATATTTTCGGAACTCAAGGGCGGGTTCGAGATTTAGTTTACTTAAGCATCGGCTCGGGCTTTGGAGCTGGCGCAATCGTGAATGGGCAACTTCTAGCGGGAGCAACCCGCGGAGCGCTTGAGTTAGGTCACCTTACGCTCTCGTTTTTGGACAATCCCTGTGCTTGCGGTAGGTTCGGCTGTGTTGAAACGATACTTTCTGGCAATGGGGTGCTAAGTACCGTCCTAAAGCGATTACAGCAATCGGATCAACCCTCATTTCTCCGCCAGTTTTCACCGTTGCACCCAAAAGACATCCTTCAGGCAGCACATATGGGTGATCCAATCGCCATGGATGTGCTGAACCTGGCTGGTAGAGTACTTGGTATTGCGCTTGCTCTCTGTACAGCCATCTTAAACCCTGCCCTGATTGTCGTGGGAGGCGGTTTTGGTCGGGCAGCTCTGGATCTGTTGCTACCTACAGCCCGCAGGGAGCTAGATCAACGGATATTGAAAGAGCACCATCAAAACATGCTAATCAGGGTATCTACGCTAGAATCAAGTGCTTTAGGGCCAGCCGCCTTAGTTTGGTATCAACAGGATAGTGAGAGGCTAAACAAGATCGATCAACCAAGTATGAGCCTCAAATAAGACCTGGAAAGGAGGTGATAGAGAAAGCCGCACTGGATCAGCAGAATTAGAAACTCCGCAAACAGCCTTTTAGCAAGTGAGGTGTCCTGCAAGTTAAGATGAGATAGAAAAGTCTGCCTAAATTCATCAAAACAGAAACGGAGGTGAAACCTTCAAAAAATATATCTCAAAGTATGCTACAACCACGCTAATAATCCAACTAACTATATAATTTCTCTAAGGAGGAAGATTATGCATAAGAACATCATTCTCAGCATTTGGCTGGCGTTTGTTTTGCTGCTCGCGTCCTGCGCGCAAGCCACATCTACCCAGCCACCTGCCGCCGAAGTTACCCAGCCGCCTGCTGCTCAAGTCACGCAACCACCAGCAGCCGAAGCCACCCAACCCCCATCCAGCGAAGGTGAGCAAGTTACTCTCATCATCGAGTCGTGGCGCAATGACGATTTACCCATCTGGCAGGATGTGATTATCCCGGCCTTTGAGAAAAAATACCCAAATATCAAGGTGGTTTTCAGCCCAACGGCGCCCGCTGAATATAACGGCGTTTTGAATTCCAAGTTAGAAGCTGGCACGGCTGGCGACTTAATCACTTGTCGTCCCTTTGATGCTTCGCTTAAGCTATATGAAAAGGGCTATTTGGCACCGCTCAACGACCTGCCGGGCATGGAGAATTTCACCGATTTTGCGAAAACAGCCTGGAGCACGGATGATTTATCCGTAACGTTTTGCGTGCCGATGGCTTCTGTTATCCATGGCTTCTTCTACAACAAGGAAGCTTTTGATCAACTGGGTTTACAAGAACCGGCCACCTGGGATGAGTTCTATCAGGTTTTAGATGCCATTAAAGCCGATGGAACCTACAGCCCGCTTGTTATGGGCACCGCTGACATGTGGGAAGCAGCCACCATGGGATTTCAAAATATCGGGCCGAATTATTGGAAAGGCGAAGAAGGTCGGATTGCCTTAATCAAAGGGCAAGCCAAATTCACTGATGAACCCTATGTCAAGACCTGGCAACAGCTAGCTCGATGGCGGGACTATCTGGTATCCGGTTTCGAAGCGGTCAAATACCCCGATGCTCAGGCACTGTTCACGCTCGGTAAAGGCGCCATCTATCCAACCGGTTCTTGGGAAATTGCGTTATTCGAAAAACAGGCTACCTTCCCGCTGGGAATCTTCAAGCCACCCGTGGAAAAGGCCGGTGATCAGTGCTATATCAGCGACCATGTTGATATCGGGCTGGGGATGAACGCAGCGACCAAACATCCAGAGGCTGTCCGCACATTTTTGAGTTGGGTAGCTTCAGCGGAATTTGCTGAATTGTACGGGAACGCTTTGCCTGGCTTCTTCCCGCTTCACAGCACACCAGTTGAGCTTACCGACGAACTGGCAAAAGAGTTTGTCTCCTGGCGAAACGAGTGCAAATCGACAATCCGCAATTCCTATCATATCCTGTCCCGAGGCGAGCCCAACCTTGAAAACGAATTGTGGCGAGTCAGCGCATTGGTTATTAATGGTACAATAACACCTGAGCAAGCTGCCCAAGAAATTCAGGCTGGATTAGACAAATGGTATAAACCACAACAATAACAAGGAATATCTTGGGGGGTGGTCCACCAGCAATGGCACCACCCCCGCTTATGTTTCAACTGGAGTGTTGAATGTGACAAAGCGTCCAATTCATCGTCCATTTCCTTTCCACATCGTTGTTTTCCTATTCCCAGCTGTCCTGATCTATAGCCTTTTCATGATTTATCCACTCCTAGACTCACTGCGCCTCTCTTTCTTCACTACATTGCCAGACAATACAGAAACTTTCGCCGGTTTACAAAACTACATCCTGCTTTTTACAGATTCCAATTATGCTCCTCGTTTTTGGGGTGCCTTTAAGAACAACATAATCTTCTTTCTGGTTCACATGTTGGTTCAAAACCCGATTGGTTTACTCTTAGCTTCCTTGCTGGCTAGCGGCGGCTGGGGACGCAAGTTTTACCGCACTATACTTTTCATGCCTACTGTCCTTTCAGTGGTAATTATTGGCTTCATCTGGAACTTGATTCTGAGTCCTTTATGGGGAGTTACCGAAGGGGTTCTAAAACTCGTTGGCTTAGGAAGATTGTTTCAACCCTGGCTAGGATTGGAAAGTACTGCTTTAGTGACTGTATCCTTAATCTCAGTGTGGCAATTTGTTGGTATCCCCATGCTCCTTTTCTATGCAGCCCTGATCGGTATTCCTGATGAACTAGTCGAGGCAGCCCGAGTAGATGGCGCTAATGGATGGCAAATCTTTTGGCGCATCAAATTTCCCCTAATATTACCCACTGTTGGAATTGTCGGTATCTTAACCTTCGTTGGCAATTTCAATGCATTCGACTTGATCTACACGATCAAAGGCGCTTTAGCGGGCCCGAATTTTGCCACGGATATCATGGGCACCTTATTTTATCGCACATTCTTTGGTCAACAGCTCCAGCTTGGCAACCCAACAATGGGGGCAACGGTGGCAGCAATGATGTTCCTGATTATCCTGAGTGGTGTGCTGATTTATATGGTGCTTTGGCAACGACGCGTTCAGACAATTGAGATGTAAAGATGAAAACATTGGCTGTAAATCCTTCCGAATACTTCAAAAGACTTAACCCTCTGTACTATCTTCAGCTTCGGGTAACGCAAGTTATCCCTCATCTTATCCTTAGCGCCTACTCGATGCTAGCCGTAGTGCCAATCTTAATGATACTGTTTAATTCACTAAAGAATCGCAAAGCTATTTTCAGTCATCCTTTTCAACTCCCTAATTCCGAAACTTTCAGTCTGATTGGTTATGAGACGGTCTTTTCGCGCTCGAATTTTGTTCAAAATTTTACTAACAGCCTAATTGTTACGGGAGTTTCACTGATTTTTATCTTGCTCATTGGGTCAATGGCAGCTTTTGCACTTTCTGAGTACAATTTTCGGGGCAATTCTCTGGTCAGTCTCTACCTTTCTATTGGAATAATGATTCCCATTCGACTTGGGACGGTAAGTTTGTTACGACTGATGGTCAAGTTGAATCTGGTTAATACCCTTGCGGGTTTAATTTTAGTTTATATCGCCCAGGGTTTACCCTTGACCATATTTATTCTCAGCCAGTTTATGCGCCAGGTGCCCAAGGAGTTAAAAGATGCAGCCCGAATTGACGGCGCCAATGAATATCACATTTATCTGATGGTACTGCCCTTAGTCCGCCCGGCGCTAGGGGCCATTGGCATCTTCACAATGATCCCCATCTGGAATGATCTTTGGTTTCCGCTGGTACTTGCGCCAAGTGCAAAGACAGCGACGATTACCTTGGGCGTGCAACAATTTCTTGGCCAATTCGTCAGCGATTGGAACGCTGTGTTAGCGTCACTAAGTTTAGCCATGATACCTATTTTGATCGTGTACTTAATTTTCTCTCAACAGATGATCCGCAGCATCACCGCAGGGGCACTCAAGTAAGTTCCACGAAGGAGGTTATCGAATGCGCATCGGTATTGTTGGAGCTGGATTCATGGGAACAACCCATGCAGAAGCGTGGGCACAAACACCCGCTCAAATCGTTGGTTTTACCGCTGAGACCATCGAAGAAGCCTTGCCTCTTGCCAAAAAGTATTCCGTGCAAGCCTTCGCCGATTTTTCCTCCCTTCTTGAAGCGGTAGACGTAGTTGACCTTTGCACGCCAACCCATTTGCATGTCCCGATGATCCTGGAGGCAGCAGCGAAAGGAAAACACATAATCTGCGAAAAACCGCTTGCCCTCTCGCCGGAATCGGCTCAGCAGGCCGTTCAGGCTTGTCAACAAGCTGGAGTTACCCTATTCGTAGCCCATGTTGTGCGTTATTTCCCGGAGTACGCCCTTGCAAAGCGTCTGGTTGATGAGGGTCAAATTGGAAAGGTTGCCACACTGCGTTTATTGCGCGGTAGCTATCGGCCGAAGAAACCGGTAGGTAACTGGTTTTTGGATGAAAGCAAGTCGGGGGGTATCTTACTGGATCTGATGATCCATGATATCGATTATGCCCGCTGGGTGGCCGGCGAGGTGGAAAGCGTATTTGCCCGGAAAGTTAGCATGGTTCATCAGGAAAGTCCAATTGACTATGGCTTGATCATCCTCAAGCACACTAGCGGTGCCATCTCGCACATTGCCGGAGCATGGGCTTATCCACCACCAACATTTCGCACTCAATTTGAGATTAACGGCGATAGAGGAATGATCGAATTTGACTCGCAGCTTTCTTCCCCAATCCAGAGTCTGATCTTACGCCCGAACCAAGAAGCGCCGGATGTTGGTATCCCCTCCAGCCCTGTCCAGGAAAGCCCGTACACCACTGAGATCAAGGAGTTTTATGCTGCGCTGATCGGGGAGAGACCCAGTCGGGTTACTGCAAAGGATGGCGTTGAAGCAGTACGGATCGCCACAGCAGCAGTCCAATCAGCTAAGAGCGGTGAGGTTGTTAACCTTCTTCATCGAAAGGAGGACAGATCATGACGGTTAAGATTGGAATCATGTCGTTTGCCCATCTCCATGCAGAGGCTTATATCCAGAACCTCCGCAATAACCCGGGAGTCACCCTTATCGGCATAGCCGATGAGGATGAAGCCCGTGGGAAACATTTCGGTCGATTGTTTGAAGCGCCTGTTTTTCGCAATTATGAGGAACTTTTAGACGCGAAACCTGACGGTGTGATTATTTGCTCTGAAAACAGTCGCCATCTCCCCTTAGTAAAATTAGCTGCACAAGCAGGAACAAATATCCTCTGCGAAAAACCCCTCGCCACTACCGCAAAAGATGCAGAAGAGATCGTGCGAATTTGCGAGCAGGCCAGTGTCTTGCTCATGACAGCGTTCCCCATGCGGTTCTCCACTCCACTTTTGGAAGTCAAGTCGCGGCTTGATCAAGGTGACTTGGGCAAGGTCTTGTGCTTTCAATCCTCAAATCAGGGTGAATTACCGAAAAAGCACCGCGCCTGGTTTGTGGATAAGCTTTTGGCAGGCGGGGGGGCAATTATGGATCACACCGTCCATCTGGTAGATATTATGCGTTGGTACCTAAGGGCAGAGGTGCGAGAGGTTTATGCCGTAGCTAATCGCATCTTCCATGCCGATGAAGTGGAAGTTGAAACAGGTGGAATGGTATGGGTTACATTTGAAAATGACGTCTTTGCGACAATCGATTGTTCATGGTCGCGTCCGCCTTATTGGCCTACCTGGGGTGGATTATCTTTTGAGATGGTCACCGATCGAGGCGCAGTCTTGGTCGATGGTTTTCGGCAAAACCTGACGGTCTTCACCCATAAATTGCAACGTCCCTACTGGGCGTTTTGGGGTTCAGACCCCAATCAGGCGATGATCGATGAGTTTGTTCAGGCTATCCGTGAGCAACGTCCACCGCGCGTCAGTGGATTGGATGGCTTACGAGCTGTTGAAGTGGTTGAGGCTGCCTATCATTCCGTAGCTATGGGAAAACCTGTACCGATTCAACATTCCAAATAGTGAGCCATTCAAACTCCATTTAGAGCATTCCTTCTAGAATTTTCAAATGCCTCATCAATCTGATAGTAATGCGCGGTGGCGCAATTACCCTGCGCCACCGCAAAGCATTTCTGCTAACCCGAAGCATCCAGCAACACCAACCGGGTAGGTTTTCCACCGATCATCAAGTAGCGAATTAATTTCCCTGCTCTTATGTCCACTTCGGCTATGGTACCCCGTTGTGGAATCGAGATATATGCCAAAGCGTTTGTGGCAACAATGCTCGGCATTATGGCACCGCTAACGTCCTCTTCCCACTCAGGAAAAGGCGTACTAACCCGCACCTCGCGCAATAGTTTTCCATCTACTCCATCTCGGATTTGAAACATTCCATTTTGCAACAATACCAACAGCATCTCGCCACTCGGTGTTGTTCCACGAGCATACAGGATGCTGTCAAGCGGCACTAATTTGATAGTTAGTTTGGTCGGATCAATCAACTGCAAATTCTGCACCCCTTCAGACGAACCAAAGAACCCTGCTTTGGTGATTGTAAATGCTCCGATCCGTTCTTTGCCTGGGTAGGGAATCCGTTTCTGTAAAGACTGACCCTCAATAACGACCAAATCCTTAGAACATGCGCCAAAGACTCGCCTCGTTTTCGGTTCAACAACAATCCCGTGATTGACCGGACAAGGAACTTTAGTTACTTCTTGTCCTTGTTTGTCTAATAAGCGGATTTCAGAACGAATTCCACCCGCCCAAACAGAATCTCCTGCTTCGGCAAAGTCATAATGATCTGGCACACCTAAATTAAGTTCTGTGGCTTCAAAAGGCGCATTTCCATCCAAAGAATTCGAGTCAAATCGATACATTATCCCTTCTGCCTCGGCAACAAGGAACAGTTTCCCCCAAAGTGTACTTATATGTGCACCATGAATCCCCCCGATTGATTTTCCTAATAACAATGTCTTCGAAATGAACGGACGTCTCAAGCCTTCTTTGGTGATCGCTGTATTGATTACGGTAACATGTTGGCGATCAACATCTCGACCACGCGTCACGACAACGTAGTTGCCGTCAGGTGTAGCTCCGATTCCCATCGTTTTTGGAGGCACCTGCATTCGGGCAGTAATTTGGCCATCCGGCAAGTCGATAATCAGAATTTCATCCCGGGCATTATCGGCAACAAACAAACGGGCTTCCCCTGACCAGAGTTCCTCATATGATGGGGCATCGCCGTGCGCCCATACATTCGATTGACCGATAAACCACAAGCTACCTAAAGTAATCAGAAAACCGGTCAAAAAGATCGACCAAAAATTAAGGGATTTCGTTATCCTTTGCAACATCATTGACCTCCAGTATTGATAATGATTTTCAATATCGGTATCAATTATATTCAGTTTATTGATTCAAGTCAAGATAATTCAACTTATCCTATATTCTTGAAACTCGGACATTGAGCTTCTATTTCCAGATTGATGCACCTGCTCAGCGCTGTAACCATTTGTTTCCTGTTTCATCCTCATCCAAAAACTAACCCGTCTATTGACCAAAGCCACCACAATTTTTATGCTATGATGATAGCGTAAGCTGGAGGAGGTTTGTCTATGGAGGTTGGTTTAGTCCGTCAAGTGGACATTGACCGCGAAATGCAGCAGGCGTATCTCGATTACGCCATGAGCGTGATCGTTGCGCGGGCGTTGCCTGATGCGCGCGATGGTTTGAAACCCGTCCAGCGGCGCATTTTGTATGCCATGCTTGAGCTGGGCTTACGGCCCGAGAGCGCCTATAAAAAATCTGCGCGGATTGTCGGGGAAGTGTTGGGCAAATTCCACCCGCACGGCGATATGGCTGTGTACGAGGCAATGGCGCGGCTGGCACAACCCTTTGCGATGCGCGTGCCTCTGGTGGATGGACAAGGCAATTTTGGCAGCGTGGATGGCGACCCACCGGCGGCGATGCGCTACACCGAGGCGCGGCTCACCCCAGCCGCCATGCAACTGCTTGCCGATATTGACAAAGATACGGTCGATTTTACACCCAACTTTGACGACACCCTGCGTGAACCAACTGTTTTGCCGGCCGCCTTCCCCAGTCTGTTAGTCAACGGCGCAACCGGAATCGCCGTAGGGATGTCCACCAGCATCCCACCCCACAACCTGGCCGAAGTGATCGACGCCCTGCGCTATCTGCTGTTGAATTGGGATAAGATGGAAGACATCACCATCGAGGATTTATTGCAGTTTATTCAAGGGCCTGATTTCCCCACCGGCGGAATCCTGCTGGCCGCCGAGGGAGAACACTCGCTCGCCGCAACCTATGGCAGTGGACGCGGTCAGGTTGTCGTCCGCGCCCGGGCTCACCTGGAAGAAATGGAACGCGGCCGCAGCCGCATTATCGTCACCGAGTTACCCTATACCGTCAACAAAGCTGCCCTGATCGAACGCATCGCCGAGCTGGTGCGGGAAGAGCGGCTTGGCGGCATTACAGACCTGCGCGACGAATCCGATCAACGCGGTATGCGCATTGTGATTGAGGTGGGCAAAAACGCCGACCCCGAACAGGTTTTGGGAGAGTTATTTCGCCACACGCCGATGCAAGCCACCTTTAGCATGATTTTGCTGGCGCTGGTGGATGGGGAACCACGCCTGATGAGCCTCAAGCAAGTTTTGCGGGTGTATCTCGATCATCGCCTGACGGTCATTCGCAGGCGCAGCGAATATGAGTTGCGTCGCGCCCGTGAGCGAGCCCACATCCTCGAAGGTTTGCGCGTGGCGCTCAAAAATCTGGACGAAGTCATCGAACTCATTCGCAAATCACCCGATGCTGAGACTGCCCGCGGGCGATTGATGCGCCGCTTCAAATTGAGCGAACTCCAGGCGCAGGCGATTCTGGATATGCCTTTGCGGCGTCTGGCAGCCTTAGAGCGCAAAAAAATCGAGCTGGAATATCAAGAATTGCTCAAGCGCATCCAAGAATTGGAAAGTCTGTTGAAATCCCCGCCCAAATTGCGCGCCCTGGCAGCCGAAGAACTGGCAGCCGTCAAAGACGCTTTTGCTGAGCGGCGCTGCACCCAAATCGCCGCCAGCGCTGCCAAAGGCCGCCCTCTCGCCCTGACAGTGACCGACCTTACCCCCCAGGAGGAAACCTGGATTAGCATCACCGCCCAGGGGTTGATCTCGCGCAGCGAAGCCGGCAAGCCACCGCGCCTGAGCGGCAATGAAGCACCAGCCTGGTTGCTGAAAGCCTCCAGTCGCGATACGGTGTATCTGGTGGCAGAGAACGGCGTATGCGCTGCCATTGCCCTGCACAACCTGCCGCCTTGCAGCCGCCCCAGCGAAGGGTTACCCCTTGGGGATGTCTCTCCCCTCAAATCGCCCAACACCCTCGCTGCTGTGTTTGCCCTGCCGCCAAAGAGCGAACGTCCGAAAGAGGCCTTTGTCCTTACCGTGACGCGGCAGGGCTTTGTCAAAAAATCTGCCCTGGAGGAAGTGATTGGACCAGCCGCCCATCTCTTTACGCTGGCTAAGGTCAATGCAGACGATTGCTTGGGTTGGGTTCACCTGACCAGCGGAGATCAGGAAATCCTTCTAACGACCGCGCAGGGGATGGCGATTCGCTTTTCCGAGCAGAGTGTGCGTCCGATGGGCTTGATGGCTGCCGGCGTCTTGGGAATCAAATTGAGCCAGGAGGATGAAGTGATCGGCGCTGCAATCCTGCCCAAAGCCGGCGATATCCTGCTGGTCGCCTCGGATGGGCGCGCAAAGCGACTGGCTGTTGAGCAATTTCCCCTCCAGGGGCGATATGGGCAGGGGGTTCAGGCTTGGAAATTAGGCCCGACAGCTCGATTGGTCGGCATGGCGATTGGCAAAGCCACTGCCCAAGCCACGCTTTTTCTAGAGAAACTTGCGCCAAAGAGCCTGCGCTTTGACGAAGCCCCCCTGCAAACGCGCGCCGGACGGGGCAAAATGGTGCAAGAGCTAAAAGCCGGCGACCGGATTGTGCGTCTGGTGGTGGCATGGGAGGGCGGAGAAATAAAATCGGAAACCGCTTCTCCGCGCAGCAGTCGCGGCGGCAAAGGGAGAAAAACTCCAGAAAAGCCTCCACAACCGGCCCTCCCAGCAGCAACAAACACCCGCCAGAGAAAAAAGAGTAGCGAGAATCTCATCTAGCGATCAGCAGCGGGTTTACCCCATGTTATCCGCTGCCGTGTCCCCCCTGCCAAACCCTATCCTTCCATCTGCATCCGATGGGAGCGGCAACAGTTATCAAAAAAGACAAAATCCCTGACACTCCAAGCGTTTTGAATAATTGATTTTAGTTTTAGGATAAAGCCTCCAGACGCAGTGAGACA
>DAOTZA010000097.1:0-87969 GCA_034434515.1 Anaerolineales bacterium
CCCTCACCCCCAGCCCCTCTCCCAGGGCGGGAGAGGGGAGATTGATTCCCTTCTCCCTTAGGGAGAAGGGTTAGGGATGAGGGACTTTTTATCCACAACCGCCGCCGCTGGGACCACGCTTGAGCTGGAGTTTAATCTTCGGTGTGTACTCAAACTCATAGTGGTGGGCGAAGGGATCGGAGGCTGAATAGCGATCGCCCAAGGCGGCTGGGAATTGATAGCGGATATAATCTAACCCTAGCGCAGGAGTCGGTGTGGGAAGGATTTCGGGGTCTTCGGCAGCAAATAGCTCTAACCAGTGGTTGATTCCGCCCTCCAGGATATAGACATTGGGTACGCTTTCTGTCACCAGAATTTTCCACGCTTCGGTTGCTGCTGCTTCATCGTTGCTCATCACGACAATCACTTGATTATCGGTGCGCTCCAAAAGTAAAGAGGGAATGAGCGAGCGCACCTGTTCGAGGGGCACATTGCGCGCGCCGCGCAGATGGAAGAGGTTGTAATCGGCTTGTGGCCGCACGTCCAGCATCACGACCCGCAGTTGGTCGTTGGCAAGCGAGTCCAGCAGTTCTCCGGGATGAATTTGCACTTCGCGGTTGACCAGCAGGGCTTCTTTCTCGGGTGAAATGCGCGCCCATTTTTCAGCCGGGGTGGGTTCACCGATCAGCATCACCGCCAGCGCAGCTAAAAAGAGCGCCGCCGCGCCAGCAACGCGCAGGCGGGGCTCTCGCGAGAGATCGCGCTTGCCAAAAATGCGTTCCAACTGCTCGCCGCCCCAGAACATGAACAACGCCATCAGTACTACCAGCACGACCACCACGCCGGCCGGCAGATGGAAGACATCCATCAGGGTCAGCCGACCGTAATAGCTGCTGTTGAAGAAATCTTCATACAGCCCCACCGTCTCACCGAACAGGAAGATGCCAAAGGCGCTGCCGAGGGCGAAGAACAGCCCATCGATCTTCAGGGTTGCCATCGAGACCAGCGAAGTGCCCGGACAGAAACCCCCGATAATAAAGCCAATCCCCATAATGAAACCGCCCAAAATGCCCGGCCAGAGGTAAGTGGGGTTGACCCAAATCAGGTTGTAATCCAGCCAACCCAGCGCCGAAGCGCCAAAGATCAGCACCATGCCGACCACAATGGCGGTGAACATAACTTTGAGGACGGTCAGGTCTTTGAAATAGAATTGGGCCGCCAGCCGGGTGGAAATGGCAAAGCCGGACATTTCCAGAACGGCTCCAAAGGCAAGCCCGATCAGCAGGTAAATGGCATACATGCCGAATTTACCAAGCAAACCTTCAAGAGGGAGCGGAAACGGAGCCATGATGTACCTCCTCAATTCCAAACTTTACGCAGGAAGTAAGCCAGGGCATACGCGCCGCCAAAGATGGCAAACATCAGCGCCCAACTGCCGGCCGAAAGGGTGGCCCCACCGGAGAGGGCTTGCCCTGAGGTACAGCCTCGTGCCAGGCGCGCCCCGTACCCCATAATTGCCCCGCCGACGAAAGCCAACGCCCAGCGTTGGCGCACGGTGATGCGTGGACCTTTGTTGGTCTCAATTTTCAGGCGACCGTGCCACCAACCAGAAAGAAAGCCGCCGATAATTGCCCCAACGGTGACGAAGACGATCCAATCATCGAGCGGGTTGACTCCACCGCCGGCCATCTTGAGCAGATAGGCCGTGCGATCGACATGTTCGGGGGCAATCAGATCCTCAAGGAACACGACAATGCGATTGACTCCTCCAGAGGAACCAAGCCCGTTGCCAGTGATGAAAAAGGCTAAGAACAGAACAATGCCCAAAAGCGTGCCGCCCAGATAGGGGTGCACATACGGTTTGGTCGGTCGCTCGAGAAAAAAGGCGCGCCAGCTAAACCGTCTGGGTTTGGATTTGGTCTGAGTCACTGCGCTCATCTGTAACAACCTCCTCAACTTCCAGGGCAGAGAGATCTTCGACATCTTCCCAGCCCATCATCATCGCTTTGATACTTGCCAACGGCTCATGGCCGGTGGTGGTCAGATAAACATGACCGACGATAAAGGCGCCAAACAGCCAGGCGATCAGACTGTGAAAAGGCGCCAGGAATGGCAAACCGCCCAGCCGCTCGGCAATTTGTGGCCACTGTTGCACGCCCCACATCAGGATGCCTGTCAGGCCTTGCAAGGGCAGCAGCACATTCAAGATGGCAAAATAGGTGACTTGCTGCAAGGGATTCAGCTTGCGGTCAGGCCGTTTTTCAAAGGGATGCGGGTCACCTTTGAAGATGCCTTGCAGATAATATTTGGCTTGCACGATAGCCTGATCGAAGAAACCATACGGACGGGGAATGAATTGACGGATTTCCCCGCTTACCAGATGGTAAAAGAAGGACAGGAAAGCATTGATGGCAAGGATGGCAGCCATCACATTATGAACGATGACCACCCCGCTGAAACTGAACATGCCAAACACATCGGGGCGGTGGATGATCAACCCGGTGAAGAGCAAGATCACGATGGTGAAGGTCTGCAACCAATGCCAGAAGCGCTCATAAACGGCGTAGATATACACGCGTTTGAGCGGGATGTTGTGACGTGCCCGTTTGGTAGCGGTCAGAAAGCGCACTGTGCCGTGACCGGCAACGCCAGCCAGCACGCCCAGGAAGAACAAGCCGCCTACCCAATCGACCCAGGCAACCCGATTGTGGCCGAAAACATAGCGACCCTGTCTGGCAACCACGGGCTGGTAGTACAATGCCCCGCCGCGCAGAACGAGTTCCCCTTCGGCGGAGACATTGGCGTCCTTGACAAAGCTCGGCATCACCTCCGCCGGCACATAGTCGGCTAATTTCATCGGTTGAGCAAGGTAAGAGGTATCGCTGTGGCAGACCCGGCAGTCACCTATGGCCCACTCACCGCGCGCCACATTGTGGTTGATTGAATAGGGTTGAATCTCACCTTGAATGCGCGGGTTTTGCAAGCCCAGGGCGCTCAGGCGGGAGGCAATCAGCGCTTGCTTTTTGGGTGTATCTAAACGCAGTTCGCTGGAATCAAGCTTGCCATCTTTGTTGCTATCGAACAGTCTCAGCACTTCAGGATGATAGGTGTCGCCTTCCAGCCAGACGGCCTGCAAATCCTGCAAACGCACTGGCCGTTCGCCATCGGGTGAGTCGTACACCCAAAACCAGGCTACGATCAGGTTATAGGGTGCCAGAGGGCGTTTGCCGTTCTCATCCAGGCGGGAGAGCAGGACGGGTTGGAAGCCAGTCACCAGATCGTTCAGCGTTCCCGTGTTCCCTTCTGCGCCGCGGCAGGTCGCTGCGCCTTCGCCTTGGGGGGTCAGCACTGTCCAATCTACCGCCGAGACGGCCGGCGCATACAGGTTGGGAATATGGCATGTCTCACAAGAAACCTCGGCAAAGTGCTGACGGGCATAAGGTAGCCAGGTATGAGTTTTTTCGGCGTTGTGGCAAGACTCACAGCGCCGCATCGTTCCCCGCAGTTCTGGCGCAAGCAGGTTTTGGGCGCTCTGCCCGCGGGCGAAGTTGTGATCGGGCTTTTGCAGGTATTCGCCGATTTCCAGACGACGCGGGTCAAACTGCAGGTGAGAAAGCTGCTCCTGCGAGGCCGGCTGAGCGTAAGTCGGGTTGTTGATCGAGTAGTGACACGAAGTGCACTTCAAACCCCGTTCAGCGTGAATATCGAAGGGACGGTTTAGGGTTTGCTTATTGGCAATATTCATGCCCGAACGGGAGATACGCTGGCCAGCAAATACCTGTCCGGTAGTTGCGGTTTGCCAGTTCTCTAAGGAGCAACCACTCAACACCAGTGGGTCGGTGCCGGAATGAGCCACCCCATGACACTGGGCGCAATTTTCGTTGGTGGGATCCTGAATGAAGACGTATTCTTTTTTGAGTTGACCGCTTGGGTCGAAGGCGTCTGGGTTATAAACCAGAGCCTCGCCACTTGACATTACCACACCGCTATCCAACAGCGTGGCCGTGTTTGCCCACTGGAAGCGCCCATCGAGCAAAGCTTGCCGGCGCGCCTTCTGGTTGGGGTTTGGGGTATGGCAAAGGAAGCAATTCATCTCTGCAACGCCAGATTTCTTCCAATCCCAGCTTTGCACCGTCCCATTGGGGGCGAGTACCCGTGCATCCGGGCTATCCGCAGGGATTTCGATGAGGGGCAGACCCTGGCGAGATTGCTGGGCTGGGCCGCCGCCAACGTGGCGCAGACCAATCGTGCGCACCCACTCTGCCACGCCAAGATCCAGGTTCTGGTCAGCCGGTGGGGAAAGGTAACGATAGAGCAAGGGATTCCATTTGCCGAAGGGGCCATTGCTGGTATCCCAGGGACGACCGCTGGGCGCCTTGCCTGGTAGAGTCACGTCGCTTAAGCCTAAATCGGTATGGAAGCTGTGGCTGGCAATGAAAGTCGTATTATGGCATTGTCCACAGGTCTGCATGGTGGAAATCGGAGCGCCGCTCTCTAAAACATTCTTCCCCTCGGCATCCAGAAAAGCAAAGGTGGGATGGATGGGAGAGGCTTGCGCTTCGGAAAGCGGCGGCAGATGAGCAAAACCTTGTTGGACGATCAGTCCGCCAAACACAGCCAGGATTGCCAGGGGTATGAGCAGTTTGGGGTTGAACGGAAGAGTCGGTTTCATCATTGCTGTTCTTTTCCTTGAGAAGCGGTTTGAGACCCGTTCTGAGAAAGCAACCCTGTCGCTTGCTCTCCCAGAACGGGCGCAGCGATCACCGATTGCTGAAACGACCTCCCCATTGCATGGGGTCGCCGGGGTAGCCGAGGGCTTGCCAGTCCAAACGCCCGTTCACGCTATGGCAATCGTTGCATTGCAGGGCGTTGGGGCTGGTTTGCACCATGTGGGTGATCGGCCAGTACATCCAGGTTTCAGCAAAGTCATACTCACCGCTAAAGGGTAAACCGGTAAATTGTGCGCCTTTGCGCAAGGCATCTGCCCAGTCAAAAGTGGTCCAAAAGCCGCCTTCGCCGGCCGTCAAAGGTTGCAACAGATAGTTATAGACTTTGTCGTAGGGTTGGCGGGCGACATGAATCTTGAAGGGGAAAATCTTGGCAGTGGGATCGTTGATATCGCCAGCCGGGGGATTCAACAGGGTCGGTTTGGTCGGATCGATTTTATCTCCCAGGAGATAACGATATGAAACGCTCTCGTTGAACCAGAGGTAGGTTGGGAGCACGTTCTTTTCGTAGATAAAGGTGCCTTTGATCTTCAAATAGGTGTAGTGATCTTCGGGTTGATCCTGTCCGGCGGTTGACCAATCCCAAAAAGTCTTGGTGGGGTCTTTCAAGGCAAAGGAAGGGACATGGCAAGTCTGGCAAGCTACCGTTTTGACGTGGGCGTTGATACGCTCATCAGCATGCAGGCGTTCGCTGTGACAATCGGTGCAATAGACCTGATTGCTGCCCTCCACACTGACCGAAATCATGCGCCCTTTAATCTGGTGTTTTTCGGTGCGGTGACAATCGGTGCATTGCAGGTCTTCGCGGCCCATGTGGACGTCCAGATTCTCGGAGGGGAAATAGAGGCTCTCATCCAGGTCGCCGTGTTTAACGCCATTGCCGCCGCCGCCGTCAAAGTGACAGGCGCCACAGTTCTCGCGGGTCGGGTTACGCACGCTTTTGGCTGCAGCGACTAGATCGACTCCCTCGGCCGGCAAACCGTAATCGGCTTTGGCATAGGTCGTCATATCGGCATGGCAGGCGAGGCAGTCCACATTCTCGGGGTTGTTGAAATCAAAGGTGTTGTCCGACCAGCCATAGCCAGCATGACAGGTGTTGCATTTGTTCCAGTTGCCCTGAATGCCGAGACAAAAGTTGTTGATCAGGTTTTTCTTTCCAATACCCATGACAACGTTGTCATGGCCCGGGATTGGCACCGGCTTGCTCTCCCAGGTCCAGTGGACCGTTTGCATCACTTCTTGAGCGGCTTCGGGGTGACATTTCAGACAGGTACGGGTGACTTCCTGGGGGGTGTTGAAGGGCCCTTGAATAATGTTGGCATGGGGGGTGTGGGGTTTATGCTTGGGCAAAAAGGCGCGGGGGTTATCCACAGAGGCTTCTGCCCTGGGCCAGAAGATCGCCAGCGGGATGAGGATCACCGCCAGCGTCACAATGAGTCCAATCAGCCAGATGTAGCGAAAGTTTCTCATCGGGTCTCCTTTATTCGCTTTCTTGGTTCAGCTCAACTTCCTGCATCACGACGGCACGGCGCAAAACGCCATCCCGCAAAACTTCGCGCAGCAAATCCAAAGCTTGGATGAGGCGTTCATCTGCCAGAGAATACTCCACCGTTTGCCCCTTGCGGGTGGCGATCACCAGACCGCGCTCGCGCAGCGTCTTGAGATGGCGTGAGATGGTTGATTGCGGAACGCCAAACTCAACTGTCAACTCGTTTACCGTGCGCGGGCTTTCAAAGAGCGTGTAGAGCAACAGAATGCGTGTCGGGTCGGCGAGGGCTGAACAGATGTCAGCGTGCAGTTGATTAACTTCTTGAGAGAGGGAAGGGCTTAAGGCGCTCATACATCCTAACCTATCAAGTTATGCGCTTATCCGAATAAGTGTCGTTTAGATGATAGCGCAACTCCCCTCTATTCGCTAAGTGACAAATGTCACAAAGGCTGATGACAAAAGATCATTGCTGCGGAGAGGGCCGCCAGCGCAACTCGTAAAGCTGATCGGCTAAATGCCGAATCTCGCTTGCCCGCGCCAGAGCGCTCAACCAACTGCGCGGGATTTTCTCCACCCCATAAAACGCCCCGGCGATCTGTCCACAAACTGCCGCCGTGGTATCCGAATCGTAGCCCAAATTTGCCGCCAGCAACACTGCCTGACGAAAGTTCTCAGCCTGCCAGAAGCACCACAAGGCAGCTTGTAAAGTATTGACCACATAGCCACTGGCAACGATATCCGATTCTTTCTTGCGCAGATAACAACCCTCGGCAATCTCGGCAATGGCAGGGGCTAACTCCTCGCTTTCAAAATAGCGATTCCGGGTTTCAAAGAGAATGACGTGCTTGGGTTCGCCGCGCAATGCTAACGCCAGCATTACGGCAAACAGGCGGCAGGCATCGACGGCTTCGCGGGAAGCATGTGTGGTGCGCGAACTCTCCCCGGCATAATAGGCAACTTTTTGTAAATCTTCGACGTAAAACATTGGGATTGGGGCAAGGCGCATCAGTGAACCGTTGCCGGAGGTCAGGGGATCGGTGGAGCCGGCATATGGGTCACCGTTTTGTTCAAAGCGCCGCAGGGCTGCAGCAGTGGTATAGCCGATATCGAAGCAAACCCCTGTGCTGCTCCACAAACCTTCATCCCGCCAGCGACAGTAGCGTTCCATCTGGTCACGCGCATCAAAGCCGTTGCAGCGCACCAGGCTATCGGCCAGGCACAATGCCATAGCTGTGTCATCTGTCCACTGACCTGGGGCAAGGTTAAACGGCCCTCCACCCACCAGATCGGTCAGAGGGAGGAAACTGCCCGGCGGCTGGAATTCCACCGCTGCGCCCAGCGCATCCCCACAGGCTAAACCGAGCAGACAACCCTCGAAGCGCTTTTTCATCGTTGCTTAGGGTCCCTGAACCAGCGGATACCCTTTTGCCGCCCAATCGGTAATCCCGCCAGCCATGGAACTGACTTGCTTGAAGCCGTTCTCTAATAGAATTAACGTGCCCTCACGGCTGCGATTGCCCGAACGACAGACAACCACGATTTCACGGTCACGCGGCAGCTCGTTTACCCGCTGAGCCAGTTGATCGAGGGGGATGAGGGTGGCGTTGGGGATGTGTCTTTCGTTCCACTCTTCGGGTTGGCGCACATCCAGAATGAAGGCGCTCCGTTGATATTTTTCATAAGCCTGCTCTACGTTGATTTCCGGTATCCACCCTGTGCGCCGATTGGCATAGGCAATTTGCTGATAGACGCCATAAATCACCAAGATCACCACAATGCCCAGAACAACCCAGGTGAGCAGGGAAGATGAACTTTGGCGAGAAGGCTTTTTCGCGGTTGTCTTATGCGTAGAGGATTTCTTTGTCATTTTTGCTCCAGGTGAAAATGGGTTGTCTTTATCATACTTCAAGGAGGGTGAAGCCGTCAACCATTTTTCGGCTGACATCCTTAAGTCTGAGAAAAAGGATTTGAGATCAGTTGTCTTACAAGGATGAGATGACCCCCTTCTCGGCAAATTTTTATGGTAAAATTTTCAACGCTTGCCCCCATCGTCTAGTGGCCCAGGACGTAGCCCTCTCAAGGCTAAAACACGAGTTCGAACCTCGTTGGGGGCATTTTTGATTATTGGGCAAGGGGAGCAGCCCTCACCCCCAGCCCCTCTCCCACAAGGGTAGAGGGGAGCTTGACTCCCTTCTCCCTTAGGGAGAAGGGTAGGGGATGAGGGATAAATCGGAAATGCGCTAATATCCTGAAATGATCGAGGGGAGCACCCTCACCCCCAGCCCCTCTCCCGTGGGGAGAGGGGAGTTAAAGATTTCTGCCAAACCTGGTAGATGGCTAAATTCCCCTCTCTTCCATCGCTGTAAAACGATTCAATCACCTGAAACCCACTTTGGGCAGCAAGCTGAGTGAGCTCAGCTTCGCTGAAATGGTGGACATACCGCAATCCGCGGCCTCCCTCGCGCCAATCGAGCAGATAGTCACCGCTCTCGACTGCGTCGGATGTCAGCCCAATCTCCTCCCAGGCTTGAATGCGCTGGCGGTAACGAGAGCTGTTCAGGAATTGCCAGTTTGATAGAAAGAGCAGACCTTTCTCTGTTTGTGGCATGAGCGTTCTCAGGGTTTTGAGCACCTGTAAGCGGACTTCAGCCGACGGCAGGTGATGCAAAACGGCAAATGCGGTGATCATTGCGAAAGTCTCTTTGCGCAGAGACTCCTGCCAGCCTGGTTGAGTGATGTCAACAGCCTGGAATGGCGCCTGCTGGGAATTGCCTTGCGATAGCTCTATCCAGCGTTGGATGGCAATGTCTAGCAGAGCATGGCTGAAATCCAACCCCAGATAACGGCCTGGATAACCAGCCTGGCGCAGGGCAAAAAACAATTCGCCATTCCCACAGCCAAAATCGAGCAACGAGGTGGCTTGTAAGAGACGGGGCAGGCATCTTCTGACTCCTGGTTGCAAATAGGAGCGGGTTTGCGAGAAAGGCTGGGCAAAGCGCTCGTAGAACTGACGGTTGAGCTCAAGCAGTTGGTGGACAATCGTCTCTTTCAAGCTATTTCACTTCACCGAAATGTGCGATGCCAGGCGGGCATGAATCAGATCGAAAAAGAACAAAAAACTGCCCTGTAAAATGATCCCTAAGCCCATTCCCTGCCACAGCAGGGAATCCCTGCCCAGGAAAATCATCGCCAGGCGACCGCCGATGATATAAAACGCGTCCAGGATGGTGTTGACCCATAACGTACGCACCAGTTTGGCGCGTTCGGTTTCTGCCTGCGCCTGTCGCTCGGCTTTGTTCAGGCTGGCATAGCGGCGATCGAGGCTGCGTTTTCCAAAAAGGGCAATGGCTAGATTGACAACCGCCCAGGCAATGAACTGGATCGCCATTCCGTTCCAGTATTCATTGCGGAAAAGTAGAAAAGCCAGACCAAGAACAATGGAAATGCCAACCCAGATGACCAATCGCTGCAAGACCAGACGTTGAAACTTCCAGATATCCATAGGAATAGCCTTTCTTTCAGACAAATCGCTCCCGCATTGCCGAGCTCAGATAATCCATGGCGGCGACCACCACGGCAATGGCGAGCATCTGGGTGCTGGCTGCCCGGTAGTTGAGCAGGTTGATATTTTGAATGAGCAGGAAACCAATCCCACCCCCTCCGGCAAAGCCGATGATGGTGGACATGCGCACATTAATATCCCAACGGTACATGGTGAAGGAGATGTAGGGAGGGATAATCTGTGGAAGCACCGCGTAAACGATCGTTTGCAGGCGAGTGGCGCCGGTGGCCGTGATGGCTTCAATCGGTCCTGGTAAAATAGACTCTACCTGCTCCGAGTACAACTTGGCTAGCGAAGCAATGGTATGTAAGCCCAACGCCAGAACGCCGGCAAAAGGTCCGATGCCCACCCAAATCACAGCCACAATGGCCATAATCAAGGCCTCAATGGAGCGCACCGCGTTGAGAATCGTGCGGGTGATGGTATAGATCACCAGGCCGATGGGTAAAGGTTGTTTGGGTTGGCTGAAGATAGCAAGGAGGATACCCAACAGGGCGCCGACCCCGGCTGGATAAACTAGGGTGTATGCCAGATTCTTGATTTCATACAGCCAGCCAATTCCCCAACCTAACATGACAGAGAGGGTTGCGGCAGCCAGGGCGCTCAGCAAACCATTGAGCAATCTGATCGCTGGAGCGGGCAGGGAGTCGTTCCACTTTGTCCCAATCTGTCCGCCGAGACTGCCGGCCCACGCACCGCCGGCAAGGGCGACTGCCGGCGTTAATAAAACGGTCATCACATCGGAGAGTTGGGCGACAAAGGTGCCCAAAAAGGCAAAGCTTCCCAGGTGACTTGCCAGGGAAAAGCCCACCGTGACCCCCGCCTGGCTCAAGGCAAAGAAAGCCAGCACCAGGGCGATCAGCCCGCTCACCTGAGCCAGCGAACGCAGGAGTTTCATGCGGCGGTCATCCTGTTCGCGACGCGGGTCGAACACCGCCCATCGCAGGAGCAGCGTTCCCAGCAAGGCAAACCCTCCGAACAGCAGTGAAGAGATCAGGCTTTGACCCCGCCATTGGGCGAGAAAAGTTTGAATCAAACGGGCAACACCCAAGCCCAACCCAATGCCCAACAGCCAACCCAACGCTGCCAGACTGATGCTGGTAAGCGGGCTCTTTACGTCCTTCATCAGGTTGCGGGCTGCAAAGAAGCTTAGTGGCACGGAAAAGATTGTGCCAATGGTGGTTGCCAGCAATGCCAGAAAGATGGTTTCGATGATCTTATCCCAGGTATCTTTGGCGGTCTGGCTGAAGCGCGGCCAGCCAACATTGCGCCGCGCAATTACTTTAAGATATTGCACCTCATCACTGGGGCGATTTGGCAGACGGATGGTTGTGATGAACTTGCCCTGGCTATCGGTTTCAATATTGCCACGCTGTAGGGCAAGGGTAGCATTTGGGTCGGATGAGGGCACAAAGAAGATCGGTCCTTTAATGTTGGGCGGAAAGTTAAAGCCCTCAACCTGGATACTCTCGTTCGGTTTGCCGCAATGGGCGGGAATGACGAGATAGGGTTGCGAAGGGTCTGGTGGGGGGATTTGCGCAGGCTGTTTCGGGCAGGGAACGTAAATGGGGGCGAGAACCGTAAATTCTTCCTGATCATATTCGAAGAGTTCCGGCCGGGCGAGGGCGCGCATCACGCGGATACGGCTGTCCTGGCGGCTCTCCTTGCGAAATTCGGCTAAATCAACTTTTGTCACTTGAAAACCATAGGCATAAACCACCAAAACGGCCACAATGGCAAAACCTAAACGGAGCGACTTCCAGAGCGAGGCTTTGCTTTTCTTTTCCATCAGCCAATTCTCTCCGCTTCGCGTCCATAGATTTCTTTGAATTTCTGGTCGTCAATCTCCTGAGGCAATCCCTCAAAGACCAAATTGCCGTTGTTCAAAGCAATTACCCGATCGGCATACCGATGAACGAGGTCTAAAAAGTGCAAACTACATAGAATGGTGACGCCATCTTCTTTGTTAATTTGTTCCAGATAGCGCATGATACTGTGGGCGAGCACCGGGTCTAAACTGGCAACCGGTTCGTCGGCTAAGATCATTTCGGGGTCTTGCATCAGGGCGCGAGCGATGCCGACGCGTTGTTGCTGGCCACCGCTTAGCTCATCGGCTCGCTGATAGGCTTTATCGGCGATCCCAACCCGCTCCAGTTGCCTAAGCGCTTTCTGGACATCCTCTTTAGAGAAGCGATTGAGCAGACTCCAGGCCGGATTGATATAGCCCAGCCGGCCAGACAGGACATTGGTGATCACTTTGGAGCGATAGACCAGGTTGAAGTTTTGAAAAACCATGCCGATCTTGCGCCGGATGAGGCGCAGCTCTTGCGGGGAGGCAGCCGTAATATCAACCCCATTCCAGATGACTTGTCCTTCCGTTGGTTCTATCAGGCGATTGATACAGCGCAACAGGGTGGATTTGCCTGAGCCGCTTAAGCCAATGATAGCCAGGAATTGTCCCTCAGGGACTTGAAAGCTGACCCGGTTAAGCGCCAGCACTCCCCCTTCGTAAATTTTGGTCAGATTGCGCACCGCTAACATCAGGTGAATTTTAATCGAAAAGTCGGACAGAGGTTTGCTTCTGTCCGACTTTTGCGGATAAGCGATTACTTACCCAGGTCTTCGATCTTGAAGCCAGAGGCCTGAATGGCAAAGCGGATGGGGTCGTATTCTGCATCGGTCGCCGGGTTGATACCTGTCCAGGAATAGGCTTCAAGCGCTTTGGCAAAGCCTTCGGGGTCATTCTGGGCAAAGGCAAACAAAGCCTCCATAATCTTTTGCATCAAATCTTCGGGAAAGTCTGGGCCAAACGAAACCGTGTCGTTGGGGATTTTCGGGGTGGTAGCAAGAATGCGCACCTTCTGAGCCACATCGGGCAACTCTTTGCGCAAATTGCGGCGGGCATCGCGGATTTCAAAGTTTCCACATACCAGGGCTTTCTCATCTTGCGTTGGTCCACAGGAATCCAGCAAATCGGCCGGCACATCCGGGTTTTGACCCGGCTGCCAATCGATGGCTTTGCCATCGACACGCGGTGGGCTGAAGAAGGCGGTGCCGAAATCAGCTTCTCCGTTGTAAACGGCTTTAATAGCTGCGTCGTGACTGCCGGCTGCCACGCTTTCCCCTGGCGTTATGCCGGCTTCCTTGAACATATACAACGGGTAGAGGTAGCCCGAAGTCGAAGCTGCATCCGGGTAGGCCCATTTCTTGCCATTCAGGTCAGCAATGGTTTGATAGGCGCTATCGCGAGCGACGACGATCATGGCGGCATACCAGTCAAAACCAAAGCGAACGGCTTTCCCGGCTACCCTTACGCCGCACAGTTGTTCGGCTAAGACATAGCCCAAGCCGGGGATAAAGCCGATCGTGTCATCGGGCGAGGCGCACATCTCTTCGATGGTAGCTGCATACGAGGTTGGCACAACCACCTCAAAAGTTAGGCCGGTGGCTTTGTTGAGCGCTTCGGCAAGCAGTTGCCCGCTGGCAACGATCTTCTCGGCATCAACTGAGGGAACGAATAAGACTTTTATTGGCCGTTCGGCTGAACCGATTTGTGGCGCAGGGGTAGCGGTAGGCTCGGCTGTGGGGGTAGGCGGCGGGGGTTGGGTAGGCTCGGCTGGCGCTTTGGTCTCAACTGCTGCCTCAGGCGTGGGCGTAGCAGCCGGTGCGCAGGCAGCCAGCACGAACGCCAGGGCAATAACAAGACTCAATGTCCGAAATATCATTGGTTTTGACATATTCTCCTCCAGATAAAACTTGGGATTTAAGATGGGACTATCGTCCATTACGATAGTCTTTTTGGAAGAAGAGCATTCTTCCATGCACTTATTCTACATCTTTGTACAACAAGCGTAATTAAGGCTTTGCTAAGGTTTCTTAACGTTTTCCACAGATATTCTGCGACCCGTTAAAGCACGGCTTCAGCACTCCAAAAACGCTTGCGCATCGCCATGCGGCGAGCGAAAACTCTGGTATGATTCGGGGGCACAAATTTTAACAAAAAGGTGGTTTGGCAATGAAAATCTATATCACCGGAATCAGCGGCTTCTTGAGCATTAATCTGGTGCGCTATCTCTTCAAAAAAGGATATGATCAGATCGCCGGCATTGATCTGGTGGATTTCACCTACCCTGAACGACCCAGGATTGAGT
Organism: Anaerolineales bacterium; assembly: GCA_034434515.1. GTDB lineage: Bacteria > Chloroflexota > Anaerolineae > Anaerolineales > UBA4823 > NAK19. The sequence continues at coordinate 13,909 of DAOTZA010000097.1, forward strand.
TTTTACAGGGCGATATCCGTGATGTTGATGCGGTGCGTCAGAGCATGAAAGGAGCTGAAATCGTTATTCACACAGCCGCCGCTCTACCACTCTATTCTCCAGAGGATATTTACACAACCGATGTAGTTGGGACGCGAATCGTTTTACAGCAAGCCTATGAATATGGCGTCAAACGCTTCATTCACATATCCTCCACTGCCGTTTATGGCGTTCCTGACCATCATCCCATCTATGAAGATGATCCTTTGATCGGAGTTGGCCCATACGGCAAAGCCAAGATTCAAGCCGAAGAAGTGTGCCTGGAATACCGCCAGAAGGGAATGTGCGTCCCGATCCTGCGCCCCAAATCTTTTATCGGGCCAGAACGCCTGGGGGTGTTTGCCATCTTTTACGAATGGGCGAGTCAGGGCAAGAACTTTCCGATGATCGGTTGGGGGAACAACCGCTATCAATTGCTGGATGTGGAGGATTTGTGCGCGGCGATCTATGCCTGTATGACCTTGGACGAAGGGGTGGTCAACGACACCTTTAACATCGGAGCGGCAGAGTTTACTACCATGAAACAGGATTACCAGGCTGTTTTGGATGCAGCCGGCTTTGGCAAACGGATTATTCCTTTCCCGGCTGGCCCGGTGGTTTTGGCGCTCAAAATCCTCGAACGGTTGAAGCTCTCACCGCTCTACCCGTGGATTTACGAAACCGCTTCCAAAGACTCCTTTGTCTCGATTGAGAAAGCGCAACAGAAGCTGGGCTATAAGCCGCGCTACTCCAACCAGCAGGCGTTACTGCGCAATTATCAGTGGTATTTGGAGAACAAAGACACCTTTAGCGAGGGAGAAGGCATCACCCACCGCCAACCGTGGAAGCAAAAGGCGCTTAAGTTGGTGAAGGTGTTTTTCTAGCCGCCAGCTTTTCCTGATACGCTGCCAGTTCGATGATCGGTGGCCGCTCACGCTCGGCGATCTCCTCCACTTCGAGATATAACCGCCCGGCTTCGTAATGGATGGTTTTCATCGAGCGGTTGATTTCCTGGAGCAGATTGACGCCATAGCGCCGTTCCAGTTTGCGTACGACTGTCTGAATGATGGCAAAGGACATCTTGCTCAACGCTTGCAAGGGTTGATTGTGATGGATGCGTTCTTGCAGATCAACCTGAGCAATGCCCTCCAAACCGATGGTTTCTAGGATGTCAATCAAAAGCCCGATCTCCACCCCATAACCGCACGAAAAGGGCAGGCGTTCCAGCAAAGCGCGGCGTCCACCGTATTCCCCTGATAACGGTTGAATGAGTCCAGAGAGAGCCGGATAGAAGAGGTTGATCAGAGGTCGGGCAGTCAATTCGGTCACCCGTCCGCCACCGCCGGCTTGAACTTTATCGCCAACTTTCAGTGGTCTGCGGTAAAAGCCTTTGACGAATTGGATGCGCTCCCGCAGCAGCAATGGTCCAATCAATCCATAGACAAAGCGGGGGTGTATGTTGACAATATCGGTGTCGATCCACAAAACGATGTCGCCCTTCGTCAAGTAGAGACTTTTCCATAATGCTTCACCCTTGCCAGTTCTGGCGCCAACTTCGGGAAGCACTTGCTGGTGAATGTAGACCGGGATTCCCAATTCGGAGGCAATCTGGCGAGTCCGGTCGGTGGAGTTCGAGTCGATCAGGATAATCTCATCTAAGAGCGGAAGATCATCCATCAAGGCGCTTTTGATGGTCTGGATGACATTGCCAACCGTAGCTTCTTCATTTAGCGCCGGTAGGGCTAAACTGATCGAGACGCCCTGTTTTTCTTTTAACTTCAAGAGCTGAGCCAGGTCGGCAAATTCATCGGCGTAATAGGTGTTCTCGCCAAACCACTTATCGACCAAGACGGAGATTGAGCTGGTAGAAGCGATTTCCTCGCCAAGGTTTGGCGGCAGGGGGCGGGAGGAGCGGATGGCAATCACGCTACACGGCGCTTGATTGAGGATTTGCTCTGTGATCGGACCAACCGCGGCGGAGCGTTGGCCGGGTTTCGCCATCGTACCCATGATGATTAAATCAGCCTGGCATGCATGATCCAGGATGGTTTCAACCACCTGATCAGATTGCACGATCAACCGCTCGACATCTGGAATTTGTTCTAACACACTCACCAGACTGCGCGCCGGGGTTTCGAGAGAGGAGACTTTGGGTGAGAGGATATGCAGGGGGGAAACTTTTGCCTGGGTTGCCTGAGCAATGGCAAACGCCAGGCGCAGACTTTGCTCGGCATGAACCGAACCGCGTATTGGAACGAGGATGCGTTGGGGAGAGGAGGAGATTTGGCCGCGAACAATCGCTAGCTCGCAGGGATAGATGGTCAAGGCTTCATTGAGGGTTATCCCCATTTGCTCAAAATGCGTGGGATATTCCAGAATCAAAAGGTCGCCTTGCTCCTCCTGCACCACCTGAGATAAATCCAGATAGGGTTGGTGAGAGACGCGCACCCGTTCGCGGATGCGCAAGTGCGGCTCGATTTGTTGCCACTGGTGCAGGATTCTGCGAATTTGCCGCGCCGGCAGGGCGGCCAGGCTCAGCGTTTCTCCTGCGGGCACACCCACCAAACCAACCAGCACAATACGCCCGCGCTGAGCAATGACCTGCGCCAACTGCACGGCCGCCTGGCTTTCTCCTGCTGGCAGGATGGGCACGATAATGCGACGATAGACGCCGCGTTGATAGGAACGATTCATGGACTTTCTCTTCCTTCCAGCAGAGGAGCGAGATGCTGCTCGTAAATTCTTTCCCAACGGTATTCACGGCGCACCCGTCGGCGTAAGGCGCAGATGGGGTTGTTTTGCAAAGCGGCTTCAATTCGGGCGGCGATGACAGCAGGCGGTTCATCTAACCCGAACGTTGTGATCTGATCGTCGCCGATTTCGCGCAGCGGAGGAAGATCGACACAAAAGACGGGCAGGCGGCTCAAACCAGCTTCCAGGACGGGAATGCCGAAGCCCTCCTCCCGGCTGGAAAGCAACAGTGCATCGGCAAGGCGATAGAAATCGGCAATGACCGCATCGGGTAATGGTTCGGGACTCACTTCAGCCAAAAAATGGACAGCGTCTTCGAGCGCTAATTCCTGACGCATCGCCAGCAAACGCTCAAAATACACCTGGTTGCGCGGATTGTGCGCCCCTAACGGTCCGGTGACAACCAGGGCTGCTCCGGGCAGGTGTTGGCGCAGAACGGAGAGGATCTGTAACGCCAGTTCGATGTTCTTGCGCGGAGTAATGCGCACCGGCAAAAGGAATAACGGCTCGCAGGCGAACAAATTTAATTGCTCGATCAAACGTCGGGTTTGTTCTTCCACCTTGTAAAAGGCAAGGAAGTCCAGACCATTTGGAATCACGCGGATGCGTTCGAGAGGGATGCCCAGCAATGCCGCCAGTTCCCTCTGGCGCAGGCGCGAAACGGTGACATGCTGAGCGTTTTGCCAATCCTGGCGCAATAAATCCCAGGGATAGCCACGATGCAATTCGGGTTGATAGCGGGGCGTCGTCCAGGCTAAATCGTGATGCCACAGAATCAATCTGGGACGGTCTTCCGTGCAACACCAGCGATGCAGCGCAGCCGTTAGCGCCAGATTTTTGTGCAACGAACAGACATTGTGAGCAATCATCCAATCGGCGTCTTCGACTTGCTGGCGTAGAACCAGGTGAATTTTATCCACCAGGTCATAGAAGCGGTCGGGCACTTTTCCCTGGTCTAGTTCGCCTTTAACGGCCAGGATGTCGGGGTGACGGGAATCGAACAATGGCACTGCGCTGAATTTTACCCTTTCATCAACGCTTGCCCCTCGCCCGGCGAGGATGCTCACCTCGTGACCGTGATCGGCGAACAGTCGAGCGTGGTGGCCGATGACACTTTCCACGCCGCCGATGATGGGCGGAGCGCTATAATGCACCAGAACGATCTTCATTCAATTTCTCCAGAAAGAACATGGAGAATCCCCTTCAATTGGCTGGCGAGCGTGCGATAGGAATAATATCGCCTCCCCAGGCGATAGTTGTGTTCGGTCATTTCTTCAACTAGAGCCGGATGATCTAACAGCTCGCGCGCTTGCTGCAAGGTTTTCTCGGTAATAAAGCCATCAAACTCAATCGCCCGAAAACCTTTGGGTTTGATGTCAATCGAATAGATGGTGTAGTTGTTGACCAGCAAGGGACGTTTATAGTAAATCGCTTCCAAGAAAGCGTTGCCAAAACCTTCTAACAGGGAGGGATAGGTTACCAGATCGCAGCGCGAGTAGACATCGAAGAGGGAATAGATTTTTCGCCCATCCGGCAAGCTGCCGCGCTTTTCGCCGACGATCTGGTCAGCCATAATCAATTTGACATTCATCAAGTCGGCGAAGGTGAAGAGGTGCTGGGCGTATTCATCCCCTTCATCGCCGCTGGCGTGCGAGATCACCAGGCGAGCTGGCAGACCGAGGCGGCGGACAAACTCTATGGCGTGTTCGATGCCTTTGCGACGCACGACGCGGGTTGGTTGCAAGAAAAAATACTCATCATCGGCGATGCCAAGGTCTTCCCGCAAGGAGGCCGAGTACTCATCTGGCGGCGGGGGTGGCTGGTCGAAGTTCATCACGTTGGGGATGACATAGGCTGCAATGCCGCGTCGATGGCTGAGCTGATTGGCGGCTGAGCTGTTGATTACGACATGTACCAGACTGGGTAAGCGCGGTGGATACATCATGTTGATGTAATCCCAAACGCAGTTGACCAGGTAACGCTTGCGCTCCCAAAACAAATCGTGGTGGTGAGCAATGGTGGGGATGCCGCTTTCGGCGATTAGTTCGGTTAGCGCCAGGGCTAAAGGCAGGTTTATTGGGATCGAAAGAGCGTTCTCCACCAAGAGCACGTGGATATCGTACTGGCGGATGAATTTGATCAGGTGTTCCTTCAGATAGCCGGCTACATCGCGGATGCGCATGGTCAGTACCGGCGGACGGATGCGGTTGGAGAAGGCGATGCGGGTGATGTCGAGAATTTCTGGATGATCGAAGTGTGCTTCTGGAACGACAACCGAACGCTCGGCGGGGCAATCGCACTGCCCGGCAAAGTAGAAGCACGTATGCCCTAACTCAGTCAAGACCTGGCACCATTTGCTCGACTCGAGGGAGACACCATCGGTCGAGTTAAACCGCATGGAAACAAAGCCAAGGTTGAGATTTTGGGTGGGCAAGTGACCGCTCAAAGTTTCTACTCCGTTTTGTGAGGCGCTAGCCAAAGGGTTTGGTAGGGTTGTAACGTCAAAGTTGTCTGCGGTTTCAGTTCCATCCTTTGCTTACCGATCAGGTCTTGCCAGATTGCAGACACAGACAAGAGAGTGGGTGGTATGCTCAGGGAAAACGTTTGGGATTGCGAACTCAGGTTTTGCAAACAAAAGAGGCGCTGTTCCCCCGAGCGGGTCTGGCGATGCAAAGCAAAGATGGTTGGGGGACATTCTACCACATTCCAGACTGCCCCAAAGGGAGTGAAGGCCGGGTGGGCGGCTCGTGCCTGGATGAGTTGTTTCAGGCTGTTAAAAACCCTGGCGCGCTGCGAGGTGGGATCGGCTAACTGGCTTTCCAGTTCGTCCCGGTTCAACTTCTGGCGGTTGATGGTGCGGTTTTGCCCGGTTTGCTGTACGCCTTCTTTCCAGCCGCGTGAGCCGAAAAGGCTATGGAAGTAAAATGCCGGCACGCCAGGTAAACTCAGCATCAGGGCATGGGCGGCGACAAAGCGGCGTAAATGCAGCTCTAATGTTTCCTCCTCGTGCGGGTTGCTCAGCGCATCGAAATAATTGATGTTCAGCTCGTAAGGGCTGGCGGAGCCATCCGGATTGGTCTTATCGGAGACCAGGCCGCCGCGCTCTATGGTGCCGCTCACCAGGGTAGCGATCTCTTCCTCGCTCAGGATGCCCCGCACAGGTCCGACCCCAATGCCATCGTGAGAGGCTAAGAAGTTCAGAAACGTGACCTGGTCAGAAGGCAACTCTAAAGTTTCAACCCAGTTGGAGAACACGCTTCCGTCCCCGCTGCGCAGGGTGTGTAACACCAGTGGTGGTAAAGCAAAGTTGTACACCAGATGGGCTTCGTTTGTCCCATCTCCAAAATACGAGAGATTTTCGGCATGAGGCACATTGGTTTCGGTGATCAGGCGTACGTGCGGGGCAACGGACTCAAGGACGGCGCGCCACAATTGAATGATGCGATGCGTTTGGGGCAGGTGCAGACAGGTTGTGCCGATTTCCTTCCACAAATAGGCAATGGCATCCAGGCGGATAAAAGAGGCTCCTTGTTGGGCATAAAAGAGCAACAGGTCAACGATTTCCAGCAGAACGCGGGGGTTACGATAATTCAAATCCACCTGGTCGGCGCTGAAAGTGGTCCAGACACGCTTCTCTCCCTGGGCAGTGCGAAAGGGAGTGAGCAGAGGAGTGGTGCGAGGTCGGAAGACTTGAGAGAGGTCAACTTCCTGATCAATCGTAATAAAGTCCTGCTGGTAGCGTGCCTCTCCCTGTAAGAAGGCTTGAAACCAGGGGCTCTGAGCGGAGATGTGATTGATCACCGCGTCGAACATCAGGCGAAAACGGTGGCGAAAATTCTGCAAGTGAGTCCAGTCGCCGTAGCGCGAGTCCACCTGGCGATAGTCGATCACCGAAAAGCCGTCATCGGAAGACCAGGGATAGAACGGCAGCAAGTGAATCACGGTGACCAGTTCTGCCAGATGACGGAGGCAAAAGTGGCTCAAGGTCAGCAAGGGCGGCTGATTGGCTTGCTGAACCTGGTCGGGGTAGGTAATCAGGAAGACATCCCGTTGATCGAGGTCGGTGCGGGATGGGGGGGTGATCTTGCCGCGGTAAGCCTTTAGGATGGCAAGCAGGGTTTGGAAGGCATCTGCATGCCCTGAACCGTAGATACTCTGCCACAGCTCATAGAGACGGGCATCGTCTTTCATACTTTTATTGTACCCGAAGGATAGTTGAGTGAATGGCTTAGTTGAAAGTATTTATTGCTGACAGGGCTGGTCTTGGTAGGGATGATGCAACAGGTAGTCGAAACCCAGACGATGGAGTGCAAAAGTCTTGCTTTTACGCTCCATAGAAAAGCGTCGCCACGGGCAGAGGGGAGTGATACCCTCACCCCCAGCCCCTCTCCCATGAAGGGCGGGAGAGGGGAGTTTGACTCCCTTCTCCCTTAGGGAGAAGGGCCGGGGATGAGGGATAGAAGCTGCAACGCTCAGGGGCTTCGGCGGGGGGCTGTGTCAAAAGGGTGAAATTTTACTTGGACAACCTTGAGTGGGGGAAACCCCCTATAATTGGCGACTTTGTGGGACGAATAACCAAAAACTATGCTAAAAACAGGCTCAAAGTGGGAGATAAAAATTTGGCTATTTACTTTTGGCACAGCTCCACCCCCGATCCCTCTCCCAAGATGAGAGAGGGAGTAACCCCCTCACCCCCAGCCCCTCTCTCAAGATTGGAGAGGGGAGCAATCCCCTCACCCCCAGCCCCTCGCCCGCAGGGCGAGGGGATTTCGGTTCAACTCTGAAAATATCATGGTATAATCGACCCTGGAAACGACTACAGGGAGCCCTGTCCTGCGCAGGGGCGGGATAGAGTGGTTTCTATCCCGCAGGTTGAGATCGATAACAAAGGAGCGAATGATGGAATGGGTTGGTCAATCGGTACAACGGTTAGATGCAGTTGGAAAAGTAACCGGTCAAACGCTTTTCCCCGGCGATATCAATCTGCCCAATCAGGCTTATATGAAGATCCTGTTTGCCCATCGTCCTCATGCGATTATCCGCCGCATCGACACGAGTAAGGCCGAGGCGCTGGAAGGTGTGATCGCTGTTTTCACCGCCAAGGATGTGCCCAATAATGAATATGGGTTGATTATGCCCGATCAACCGGTGCTGTGCGGCCCTGGTTCCAACAAGCCGTATGCAGAACGCGTGCGTTTTATCGGTGACCAGGTTGCGCTGGTGATCGCTGAAACCGAAGAGATCGCCGCCAAAGCCCGAGACTTAATCGAAGTTGAGTACGAAGACCTGCCGGTGGTTACCGATATGGAAGTGGCAATGCAGGAAGGCGCCCCGCTGTTGCATCCTGACCGCGGTTCGAATGTCTTTTGTCATTATCGCATCCGCAAGGGAGATGTCGAGGAAGCCTTCAAGCGGTGTGATGTGGTTGTGGAGGGGGAATATCGCACTCCTGCTCAGGAACACGCCTACCTGCAACCGGAGGCCGGTTTAGGCTATATCGATGAGGAAGGGCGGGTGACGATCCAGGTTGCCGGGCAGTGGACGCATGAAGACCAGGAGCAAATTGCCCATGCCTTGAACTTGCCGCTCGAAAAAGTGCGGGTTATTTATCCCGCTATTGGCGGCGCATTTGGCGGGCGAGAGGATATGTCGGTGCAGATTGTGCTTGCCCTGGCTGCCATGCGCTTGCATGAGCGCGGCATTGATCGCCCGGTCAAAATTATTTGGAGCCGCGAAGAATCGATCATCGGTCATCATAAGCGGCATCCTTATCTCATTCGCGCCAAATGGGGAGCGACCAGAGAAGGCAAGGTCATCGCCGCTGAAGTGCAGGTGATTGCCGATGGCGGCGCGTATGCTTACACCTCCACGAAAGTATTGGGCAACGCTACCCTGATGTGCACCGGGCCGTACGAGATTGAGAATGTGAAGGTCGATTCCTATGCAGTTTACACCAACAATCTTCCCAACGGTGCCTTTCGGGGGTTTGGCGGTCCGCAGGGCGCGTTTGCTGCCGAAACGCAGATGAACCGCTTAGCCGAGGCATTGGGCATGGACCCGGTTGAAATCCGCTTGCGCAACGTCTTGCGTGAAGGGTCATTGCTCTCCGTTGGCACTCCCTTACCCAAAGGGGTGAGCATTGCCCAGGTGGTTGAGCAGTGTGCCAAAGCAGCCGGCTGGCAACAGACCGAAGCCGGCTGGAAGCGCCCTCCGAAGCCGGCCAATCCGGCGCCCCATCTGCTGCGCGGCCTCGGTTTTGCTTGCGCTTTCAAGAACGTGGGCTTTTCCTTTGGCGCTCCTGAACACTCCTGGGCAACCGTAGAGTTATATGGCGATGCCGAGATCGAACGGGCAATTGTCCATCACGCCGGCGCAGATGTTGGCCAAGGAGCGCATACCGTTATGGCGCAAATCGCCGCTGAAACATTGGGCATTCCCATAGAACGGGTGCGCATGGTGGTCTCGGATACAGCCGTGACCGATAACTCCGGCTCGGCTTCGGCTTCGCGAATGACTTTCATGGCTGGCAATGCCATCAAATGCGCCTGTGAAGCTGCCCTGGAAAAGTGGCGCGCCGAGGAACGACCGGTGATTGTGAAGTACAAATATCGACCGCCAGCAACCACACCCTTTGATCCCGAAACCGGTAAGTGTGAACCCAACTTTGCCTATGGCTATGTCGCTCAGGCGGTTGAAGTTGAAATCGACACTGAAACCGGGCATGTGCGCCTGCTGCGGGTGATTTCTGCTGACGATGTTGGCAAAGCGGTCAATCCATTGCAGGTGCAGGGGCAAATTGAAGGCGCCGTAGTGCAGGCGGCCGGCTATGCTATCCTGGAGAACTTTATCCAAAAGGACGGCTATGTTCACACACAACATCTCTCTACCTACCTGATTCCTTCGGTATTGGATATTCCTGATCGAGTGGACTCGCTGATTCTAGAATACCCCGATCCGATCGGTCCTTACGGAGCGCGAGGAATGGCTGAGATGCCCTTCCTGCCGTTGGCGCCGGCTGTGACCGCGGCCGTGCGCGACGCGAGCGGGGTCTGGTTTACGGAATTCCCCTTGATCCCGGAGCGCGTCTTGCGTGGCTTAGGCAAGCTCAAACCAGTTGCGAGCACTTAGTTTGGTATTTCTCTCTGGAACGACTGGATTTTTGCTCTGCTCTGGCAATTCCTTGCTTCTCAACTGTTTCCCGCAGGTGATCCGGCCGCAACCTGCGGGAAGTTTTTGAGTTCTCAATGCTCGATTTGTTAGAAGCCTACGGATTTTTTGGCCTACAACATGGCTCGGCCGTGTTTTTGGGCTTGTTGCGCGCCAAGATCCTGGCTGCTACCTTAGGCCCTTTTGGCGTGGGCATTTTTTCGCAGGCGAATGCCTTTTTTACCCTGCTGCAAGGTTTTTACATCCTTGGCTTGGGTGGCAGTCTGACCAAGATGATCGCCGAGACCCGCGCTCGGGAAGACTATAAGGGCTTGAATCAGACCATTCTCACCGTTATGCTGGCGTATGGCTTGCTAGGCTTGCTGTTTGTGATCCTCTCGGCTGTTTTTGCCGCACCGCTCGCCCGCTTCGCCTTTAACAGCTCGGCTTATTGGTCCTATATCCTCATCGTCGGTTTAACCGCCTATGCCTGGTTGTTCTATCAGGAAGTGCTGATCATCTTCCGCGGCTTGATGCAATGGCGCGAGGCCTCGCTGGTCGCTATCGTGGGCAACGGGGTTAATCTGCTGATCATGCTGATATGTATCTTGCTTTGGGAAGTTTGGGGAGCGGTTCTTTCTTTGCTTCTCTCCCAGGTAGTCAGTTTTTTCTTAGCGTTTTGGCTGCTGGTGCGCTCGACTGCCCGGCGGCATCAAATTCGCTTCTGGAAATCCAGACCCCAGTGGCAGATCTTGCGTTCGCTGTTGGATTTTGCCGGCCCGCTAACGGTAATGAATCTGCTGGGCACGCTACTTTACCTCACCATCCGCAGCCAGGTCGTTCGTCAGCTTGGCGCCGAAGCCAACGGCCTGTACCAGGCTGCTTATTCGGTCTCTTATGCCTATATGGGGTTTGTCAATACGGCCATTTGGGGCTATGGCATTCCCAAACTCTCCTCCCTCAAAGAAAATGTTGCTGAGGTTGTGCGCATTCAGAACAACAGCCTGCGCCTTGGCTGGCTGACTCTGGTGCCTTTCACCATTGCTTTGCTGGCTGGGCGCGAGATTTGGATTCCCTTGTTGTTTAGTTCGGCATTCCTTGCGGTGGCGCCGTTATTTATCTGGCAACTGATGGGAGATGTGATCTTCTTTGTGCGCATGAACATCCTAATTTCCATGGTGCCGCTGGAGAAGATGCGCAATTATTTTTTTGAGGGTTTTACCTATTGGATTTCCTGGACGGCTTTTTCAGTTCTATTCCTTAACCGCTGGGGGATCGGGGCGGTGATCGGCGGTTATTTTTTAATCAATCTCATCTTTTTGGCTTTTGACTTCACCGTCCAAAGCCGTGTCAACGGCTTTCGATTGCGTCAGGATAATTTGCAGATGTTTCTCAAAGGGATTCCCCTGACGGGCTTGGGCTATCTGATTGCCCAGTTTGTCCCTTCTCTACCCCTGCGCCTGGCTCTGTGTAGTGTGATTATCCTGGTATTGCTGATCTGGCTGCCTGGCGAACTGGAAAAGCGCAATGGCGTTGCCTATCTGCGCCAGTTGCTGGTCAAGCTGTCAGTCCCTTTTCAAAAGCGCCCTTAGCCATATCGATTTTGCTTTTTCTGGCGAATGTTTCTTGGTGTGGGAAACGTCCCCCCAACTTTAGCAGAGCGGGATTTTGGAGCCGACCTCAAACCTTTGGGAGGCTTGTTTGGGTTTTGCCACTGAGAGCTTAAACCTTTGCTTTGTCAGAGGACATTTAGGGCATCTGCTCAAATTCCTGCACCTGCGCTAAAAAGGCAGCCACGACGGTGGGGTCGAACTGCTTGCCGGCCTGTGCGCGCAAATACTCCAGCACTTGCTCTCTCTTCCATGCCTGGCGATACGGGCGATCCGAGTGCAGGGTATCCCAGACGTCCAAGACAGCAAAAATACGGGCTTCTAAGACGCGCTCGATGACCACTCCAATGCCAAGGGGAGCAGCGCTAAAAATCGATTGGAGAAAGCTCGCTCTATCCATCGTTAACCGTTCGAGTTCGCTTTCGGGAGCGTTTGCGCGCTTTATGTTCATACATCTTGTGATCGGCCTGGCTGAAAAGCTGTGCCAGCGGCAGCGGTTGCGTGGCTGTGGCAATGCCATAGGACAGATGTACCGGCATTTGCGGGTGAGAGAGATTATAGCGTTTGAGGTTTGAGGCTATCCGCCGCGAAAGTTGCTCGGCAATTTGCTCATCCGCACCGGGTAATAACACGGCAAACTCATCGCCGCCAATGCGCGCCACCACATCCTGGGCGCGGAAGGAGGCGCGTAGGATTTCGGCCGCGCTGCGCAGCAAATCGTCACCGGCGCTATGCCCGAATTCGTCGTTAATGCGCTTCAAGCCATCCACATCGGCAACCAGGATGCTGATGGGAAGAGTGCTCTTTTTCTCCAGTTGGGCGAGGGTCTCTTCAAAGTAAGCCCGGTTGTACAGGCCGGTTAACACATCGTGGCTGCTAAGATATTCCAGCTTTTGCTCTTTTTGTTTGCGGTCGCTCAGATCGACATACATGGCATAACCACCGACAATTTCCTCGCCCACCTGGATTGGGGCTGCGCACACCTGAACGGGCACCAGACTGTGATCTTTCCGCATGCGCACGGTTTCTTTATCAATGGTTGCGCCTGAAAAGACGGCCAGAGAAAGCCCCCTGGCTTCCTCAACTCGTTCGGGGGGGATGATCAGGTCATTGATGTACTGACCGATGACTTCATCCTGCGTATAACCGAACAGACTCTCGAAAGCCCGGTTTACCCGCACCAAGCGGTCTTGCGTATCCAGCATCGCAATGGCAACGGGAGTGTTTTCGAACAACTGCTGGAATAAGTGGCGTTGTTTTTCTATCTCGCGTTCTACCTGCTTGCGGGCAGTGATATCCATCAGGGTGACCAGTACACTGCGAAAAGCTTCTCTATCCTCGGGCGGTGGAAAGGTAATGCTCACCAGAACATCAATGCGCTTGCCTTGTAAAGTACAGTTGACCGTTTCGCTGGCAAAATAGGTCTTGCCGGCCGCAATCGCCAGAATTTCCTCTTTCAGGACACTCAAGGCATCTGCGGGGATGATCTTGGCGAGGTTATCCAGTAATTGCGCTTTGTTTTGGGCGCCGAACATCCGCACCGTGGTGTTATTTACATCCCGCACGCGGATTTTTTGAGCCGCCAGGTGCAGGAATTGAGGGTGTTCATCAAGATAGCGTTCAAAATCGGTGATGCCTTGTTGGCGAAGCTCTTCAATGGCTGCCTTGACGGCTGAGAAATCTTCCTCCCAAATGGAGACCGCCGCAGTTTCAAAAATGTTGCGGTAGCGGGCTTCGCTGGCGCGCAGCGCTCGTTCGATCTCTTCACGCTTGCCCAGGTCACGGTAGATGCCCACGGTGGCGACGACCTTGCCGTCAACCCGGCGATTGCTGATCGAACCCTCTACGTCAATGCGCCGCTGGTCTTTCGTGAGAAAGGTAGCGTTGACGATTGCTACCTGCTCACCCTGCAGGATGCGTTGAAATAACGCCAGGCAATGCTCTCGGCATTCAGGGGCGAGGATGTCGATCAGGTTTAGCTGTTGGACTTCCTCTGTCGAATAGCCCAGCGTTTCTCGCCAGGCTCGATTCACGAAAAGAAAACGCCCTTCGGTATCAACCGATTGGATCAGGTCGGAGGCATTTTCAAACAGTTCTCTAAAGTGGGCTTCGCTTTCTTGCAAGGCGATTTCAGTCTGCCTTTGCGCAGTGATGTCACGGGCGATGCCGCAAATGCCGCTGATCCTGCCCTGCGGATCGCGTATGGGGGTTTTAACGACGCTAAACACATGCAGTTGCCCCTGCACCTCAAAGCAATCCTCGCCCCTGTAGTTCTCGCCCCTTAAGACCTGTTGATCGGTTTGCTGAATTGGTTGCGCGGTTGCCTCGCCAAAAAGTTCTGCATCACTTTTTCCCAGAATTTCTAGCTTTGACAGCCCCAAGAGGCGTTCCATGGCAGCATTGACCTGGATATAGCGCAGGGAAGCATCCTTGATGAAGATGGCATCCTGGGCGCTTTCAAAGATGGCATGGAAGATAATGTCCTCGTCTATCTATAGCCTCCGAGGGTGGTTTTTGGCTTATCAAGGGGATCGGGTTCACTCATCGGGTAGCAGACGGGTACCTTTGTTTTTTCTATTAAACAGTATACAACAAAATACCCCGATTCATGTCTTTACAAAATGGTTAGGAGATTCTGCTGAAGATGTCGGGAAGCGAAAAGATTTTTGCCCGCAAAAAGCAGGTTTGCCATTGCTAATCCTGCATGCTTAATGAATCCACGAATAGAGGCGTATAAACACAAAGTTTTCCCCGAATGGACGCAAATGAACACAAATATACGCATGCATTCGCGTTTATTCGCGGTTAATTCCTCGCTCAAGGCTCTTGATGGCAGGCAACTCTGGTGCTTTCCGCTATTCTCTGACCATCATTTTAGGTGAACTTGGCAAAACGCCTGGCGTTGCCCACGGTTGACTTGCGCAGAGCTGACATCAAACCAATATCGATGGTACACTTGCCGCAATGATCTGGATTGCTCCCCATATCTCGATTGAAGAAAAAGACCTGCAATGGGACTTTGTGCGCGCCACCGGTCCAGGTGGGCAAAATGTCAATAAAGTATCCACTGCTGTTCAGCTACGCTTAAATGTGCTTCACAATGAAAGAATTCCACCAGAGGTAAAAGAACGCTTACAACACCTGGCTGGTAAACGGATCAATGCCAATGGAGAGCTGGTCATCCAGGCTCAACGCTACCGCACGCAGGAACAAAACCGACAGGATGCGCTACAGCGCTTGATCTTTCTACTTCAAAAGGCTGCCCAAAAGCCCAAACCGCGTCGCCCTACCCAACCTCCCCCGGCCGCCCGCCAAGCACGGTTGGACGCCAAGCGACACCGCAGTCAGATCAAAGCCCTGCGCCAGAAGCGAGATTTGGAGGTCGATTGAACGTTTAGGGAAAAATTTGCCGCCTTTGCCGCCGAATGCCGGGCAATCGTTGCTGCAAACTGAATTTTTCTTCCAGGAGGGTTGCAAAACCGCCCAGGCAAAGCAAAGCGCCTAGAGAGTTTAACGCCAGTTGAACCCCAACACATACACCACAGTGATCACCAGGAAGAGGAGTGGGAAAGCTCTGATTAGCTTCTCCTGGCTGAAAACTTTCGATCCCATGCGCAAGAAGGAGAGAATCACTCCCATCAGACCGATCAACGCTCCCCCGAGGCTGACCATCAAGAAGCCGACCCCGCTGCGCTGAGTAGCTACCATGCCTAATGGCAGCAGAAAGATCGTCAGCCCGGCTACGCCATGCACTAGGGCAAGGATCAGGATAGCCATTTGGCGGGGTGTGTTGGTAAAGCGGGTCAACCCAATCGCCAGGAAGCCGAGGATGGCATACGTCATGTAAAAGTTACGCCATTCGGGGAGATATTCCCACACCATCCCACAGGCTAAGCTCAAGGGGATGAGGGTCGCAACAACCACGACAATCGGGCTTTGTAGAACCTCCAAACCGAGAATCAGGATGAGTAAGCCCGAGACCAGTAACGCCCCAAAACCAATGGTATAAGCTAGCATTGGGATGCTTCCCAAACCCTCGACTCCGAAAGCAACCTGGTAGGAAGCGAGGAGAGCGGTCATCAAGAATAGTAGCCGATCGAATGGTGAGACTTTCATTGAATAGACAACAAAATCATCGAGGCGAGCATATAGAGCGAGGCGTATTTGAACAAGCCAAAGTTCACCCGTTCGTTGGGTCGCACGAGACTGCCAAGGGCAAGGAGAAGCAAGCCGGTGGATAGGACAACCAGCAAACGGACAAAACCCCATTGGACTCCAATCAGAAGGCTGGCTGTAGCGATGGCAAGGGCTGCCAGCACACTTGAAGCCGCAATGGTGGCGCGGGTAACCGGGAAGCCGTAGCAAGAAGGAAAAGTGGGCACGCCGGCATTCTGATAATCCGCGTAAAAGCGCATGGCGAAGGTAAGAATGTGGGTGGGAATCCAGAACAGCACCGAGAGGGTGAGCAAAAATCCAATCAGATCGATCGCGCCGACCCCCAGGACGCGCCCAGCCAGAATCGGCATTCCTCCGGCGATGCCGCCCCACACAATACTCCAACATGTGCGCCGTTTGAGCCAGATGGTATAGACAACCACATCGAAAAACCAACCGGCAAAGACGACCAGGGCATAGAGCGGAGAGAGCAATGCTGACCAGCCAAGTCCAATCACCGAGAGAATCAAGCCTAACCTTACGGTCTCTTGAGAGGAGAGTTCACCGCTGGGCAGAGGGCGTTTTTGCGTGCGTCCCATCCTGGCGTCGATATCCCGATCCCACCACATGTTCAGAACCGTTGAGCCGCTGATAGCCAGAAAGAGACTGCCACTCAACCCGAGCAGGGTGGGGAGGTGAAAGATCGGACAGCGGGCGCTCATATAGCCGGCCAGACCGGTCGCCAGCAAGAGAAAGGTCTGCAAGCTCTTAATCAAAGGCCAGTAAAGTCGTAGTTTTCGCTTGATGGTTTGCATCCAACTTGAGCCGCGGTTCATTTTTTTCCTCATGCGGGTAGAAATGTTTTGGGATCGCCAAAAATCTTTCCAGAGCCCATCAAATTATACATCACTGTGGTAGACGTGCGCAACGAAAACCGACTTGAGGTTGCCTCGGCGCCTCTGGCAGCGTGTGTGCTATAATTCTCCGTGAGCGCTTTGCCGTCCAACACGAGCTTGCATCTTTTTCCGCTCCGCGTCGCGCTGGCGGCTCCACCGCAATTCGGTTGGGTAGTGTAGTAAGTGAGAAGTATTTGTTCTGCAGATAGGAGAAGCAAACGATGACTCATCTCACAGTTGCAGATTTGACGGTTGACGAGTTAAGGACGCTTATCCGCGAAGTTGTTATCCAAACCTTCTTGGAAATGTTTGGCGATCCCGATGAAGGGTTGGAGTTAAGTGACGAATTCATTCTAGAACTCCAGCGCGCTTTAACCACCGATGAGGCGGGGAGCATCCATATACCTGCTCACGAAGTTGCGGCGAAACTCGGGTTGACTTGGTAACATTGTGTTCCACGTAGACTTTACCCCTGTAGCGGAGAGTGATCTAGCGCGTTTAGACAAGTCTGTCGCACAGCGCATTTTGAAAAAGTTGCGTTGGTTAGCAGAAAACTTTGAGACCATAACACCCGAGACGCTAACAGGGCCATGGCAAAGGGTGTTGAAACTACGTGTCGGTGATTATCGAGTGTTGTATAACTGCGATAGGGAGAAAAAGAAGATTCTTGTCTACTTCATCAGACATCGTCGTGAGATTTATAAGCAAAGCGCTGGCTAACCTGCGCTTCGATCTGACCGCTTTTATTTTAGCAGTTCAAGTGTGGGCTGATGGGCAGCGTGTGTGCTATAATTTTCCGGTGAGCGATTGTCGTCCAACACGAGCTTGCATCTGTTTCCGCTCCGCGCCGCGTTGGCGGCTCCACCGCAATTCGGTTGGGTAGCCTTTATAGAGTACTTCTTGCGAGGAAGTTTGAGAAAATGTTACAAGTTAGTGTGGAAGAAGCGAAGTCACGTTTGCTTGAGTTGGTGAATGCCGTGCTAAAGGGCGAAACAGTCGTTATTTTCAACGATTTTCAGGAAGCTGTGCAACTGGTACCCGTTATTGCACCGACATGCCGCCAATTTGGGAGTGCAAAAGGACTTGTAGTTATATGCGAGGATTTTGATGCTCCTCTTGCCGACTTCAACGCCTATATGCCATGAGGCTATTGCTGGACACTCACAGTTTCTTGTGGTTTATTAGTGGGGATGAACGTCTCAGTTCAACCGCGCGAACGTTGATTGAAGATGTCCATAATGACGTTTTCTTGAGTGTTGCCAGCCTGTGGGAGATGGCCATTAAAATCAGTTTGGGTAGACTCCGACTGGCACAACCCTTTGAGGCCTTTATTTCTCAGCAAATCAGTCTGAATCGTATCGGTTTGCTTGGTATAACCATCAGCCATACAGCCCAAGTAGCTATTCTTCCGTTTCATCATCATGATCCATTTGATAGGCTGCTGATTGCCCAATCTATTGTCGAGCAGATGCCAATGGTGAGCCGCGACCCCGAATTTGATACTTACGGTATCACGCGGCTGTGGTAGCCGTTCACTGGCAAAGCGCTGGCTAACCTGCACTTCGAGCTGGCTATTTTAATTGCAGTGGCTGAAGTGTGGGCTATTGGGCAGCATTACAGGGGGACATTGAGGGTTAGATAGCATCGGATTACCGTGGTAGAATTTAGTTGGAGTGGGAATATGGATACAAAGATACAAAAGATACACGCAGATTTGATAAAGTCTATTGCAGAACTTGCTGCCACCATGCCGCTGGCGCGCACGGTGCAACTCTATCAGTTTGCACTCTTTCTCAAGACACATCCGTTGCCAACTGAAGAAACCTTTGAAGAAATTGCGGCGGATGAAGCAATATGGGATACACAATTTGCGGCAACCGCCGATGATAAGCTAGCAGCGCTGGTTGCGGCAGTTGAAAGTGAGATTAACGAAGGTATAGTCTTATCGATGTTCGATGAACATGGCGAATTCATCGAGCATCTATGAAATCGCAGACTACCCTGTCATTCTGACAATATTACTGGGATTTGCTGCCGGAAATCCGCCAGCGAGCACGCCAAGCCTACAAGCTATGGCGAGATAATCCAGCCCATCCAAGCCTTTTCTTTAAGCGAGTAAAAGAAAGCCAACCGATTTACTCGGTGCGTATTGGTTTGGGATATAGAGCGCTCGGATTGCTGAAAGGCGATACGGTAACATGGTTTTGGATTGGACCACATCATGAGTATGAACGGCTCTTAAGGTGAAAACTGGCAAATCTATACCGTATCACCCCCCAAGAACTTTGAGCTGACCGCAACACTCGCTGTCCCCACCGGGTCTTAGGCGCAGTTTGTCAATCAGCCTCGTGCGTCGTGCTCAGTGCGAATTCAAGTCATGATAAAAAACTGGTATAATACACCATAAGAGAGCAAGGCGTATTGCCGCAAGAATAAATTTCGGAGAGGTAGCGTAGTCTGGCCTAACGCGCGCGCCTGGAGAGCGCGTGAGCCGCAAGGCTCCGTGGGTTCGAATCCCACCCTCTCCGCTCTTTTCTCAAGTGAAGTGCTTTTTTGGTATTGAGTTGTCAGAGAGGTAGAAATGAGCAATCCGATTGTTTCTACTCCGTTCCGATTGACCTTGGTGATCGAAAGGGTAGAAGATGGTAGCTATTTGGCAACCAGTCCCTCCCTCGACGGTTTTCTGGTTCAGGCAGATACACTTGAGGAGGTGATCAAGCTAGCCCCTGGGGTTGCCAGAGCCTTGTTAAAGGCAATGAAGGAAAAGGGGGTTGTCATCAACATCGCATCATAACTGCCTACTCAAAAACCAGCAGCATCCCGGCGGTCATCAGAGCCCGCGCCGTCAGGACAGATAAGACCAAAAAGACAGCCCCGTAGATGACCATGTCGCGGCGCTCTTGATTGCCGCGAGTATAAGCGAAAGCAGCCGGCAAAACCAGAGCGCTAACAATCCCATACAGCACATGCACTGGACGTGCCAGGCGATATTCGCTGAAAAAGTATAAATACACTCCCAATGCCCCCTGGAGCAAAATCAAGATCTCGGCAATCACAATCGCTCCCCAATAATTGCTGTCCACGCCGCGCTTTTTGATCACCCGCCAAAGACCCCACAGGGTCATAATCGCCGCGTAATAAAAAGCGGTGTTCCCCAAACGCATATGAATTTCCCAAATCAGTTCCTGGAGTGCCATCAATCCTAATCCTTGCCGGTAGAGATTCTTATGGTGGCGCCTGATATCGCCACGCCCAAAGGATACCACGAATCAGCCAGATTGGCAGGGTATCCCATTCCTTATCGTAGGGTGATGACCGCAATCACCCCTTCGGTTGAAACAAAATCACACCTCTGGCTTGAGGGGATGGATAGAAATTACCTTAACCCTTTAGTAAACTGTCTTTCAGAAAAAGATTAGAAATAATGAGTCAGAATAGTAAATGATGTCAGGTGATAATCGGCGTTTCAGAGAGAAATCTCGATGACTCCTCAGGTGGTTGAGATTCCTCTCTCCGCGCTAAGGATTTGATCTAAGCGGATTGATTTGCCTGAAGGCGATTGTTTGAATCCATGAGAACTGCAAAGACTGATTGAGGAGAAGGTTCGGATGAACGAACAAAAACAAGAAACCACAGCGGAGGCAAAGAAAAAAATAAACCGCCGAGAATTCTTGATGTTTGCCTGGTTGGCTTCCTTAGGCTTTCTGACCCTGAATGTCGGGGGGATGACTTATCTCTTTGCCTTGCCTAGGTTTAAGGAAGGCGAGTTTGGAGGTGTGTTTACCGTCGGTAAGGTTTCCGAACTTCCTCCGCCAGGCTCCCCGCCGGCGAACTACCCCAAGGTGCGTTTCTGGCTCTCCCGTACCCCCGAGGGGGTTTCTGCCCTCTATAAAGTCTGCACGCATCTGGGGTGTTTGTACAACTGGAATGACCAGGAAAATAAGTTTATCTGTCCCTGCCATGGTTCGCAATTCCTACCGGATGGGACCTATATCGCCGGCCCGGCGCCGCGTTCTTTAGACCAGTTCAAGATTCAAATTGTGGATCCGAACAGCGGCGAAGTGCTGGTTGAGAGCACTGAGCCAGGCCCGGTGGCAGTGCCCGAAAACCCGGATGCCATTCTGCGCGTGGATACCGGACAACGCATTAATGGCAAGCCCCATGGCTAGATAAATCCTGCTCAACTACGGAGGCGCTATGTTGAAGTCTCTTGACATCCAAGACCTCAAATCCAAACTCTATCAGGCGATTGATAACCGCGTGCGGATCATTACGGCTGGCTTGAACCTGCGCGAGTTGCGTAATGTCTTGCGCGGTGATCCCCCTGAAGAAAAGCCAAATCCGCGCTACAAGGTTCATACAACCAGTTTTCTCTTCCACATTCGCCCGCGCTATTATGAAAAAGCCAGCACCATTTTTACTCACACGTTTCGCTTAGGCTTCTTCAGTACCTTTTTCTTCTTTGTCGAAGCCATCACCGGCATCATCTTGATGATTTACTATAGCCCGATCCCCTCCGAAGCGTACCAGTCCATTTTAAACCTGGAAAGCAATGTGCCCTACGGAAAACTGCTGCGCGATATGCATCGCTTAGGGGCAGAGGCAATGGTTATCTTTGTTTTCCTCCACATGATGCGCACGTTTTTGACCGGTTCTTATAAGAAAGAACGCTCTTTTACCTGGTTTACCGGTGTGCTGTTGTTGGGCGTCACCCTATTTCTGAGCTTCTTTGGTTATCTTTTGCCCTGGGATCAACTGGCGTACTGGGCGGTGACCATCGGGACTGGCATGGCGGAAGCCGCTCCGTTGTTTGGCCGGGAAGTCAATTTGCTGTTGCGCGGCGGGCCCGACATCGGCGCCAACGGTTTGTTGAGAGCCTATCTCTTGCATGTGGTCTTGTTGCCGGCAGTGGCGGTGCTGTTGATCAGTATCCATTATTACAAGGTTTCGCGAGAGCATGGCATATCGCTCCCGGCAAAGTATGAAGAGGGCGATATATCCGCTGAAGAGAAGAAGAACGCCCGACAGCGCATTGACTTCATCCCCGACTTGCTCACGCATGAGGTTTTTCTCACCTCGCTGGGCATTCTTGCTCTGATCGTCAGCATTATCATATTTGGCTACAGCGCGCCATTGGAGAATGTCGCCAACCCGCAGGTGACGCCTCTGGATACCAAAGCGCCATGGTACTTCTGGTGGTTGCAAGGCTTGTTGAAACTGGGCGATAAAACTCTTATGGGCGTCATCCTGCCCACCATTATTGGGGGACTGTTGATTGCGATCCCCTATATCGACCGCAACCCGTACCGCAGCCTGTATAAACGCCCGATGGCTGTAGGGATCGGTATTCTTTCCATCCTGGTTCTGGTTGTCTTGAGTTATATGGGAACGCCTCTCTATGGAATTGAGACGCCAGCAGCAACGCGCATCGTGCAAGACCTTGCCCCCGAAGAAGGTGTAGGTCCGTTGCGCAAAATTCCTTTCGATCAATTGCAGCCCGGCACGTATGAGGTCACCGGAACGGTGCCACGCGATCTGTGTCCAAATTTGGACTTTGGCTGCCCGGCTCTGACCAGCGTGTTTGCCGAATACAGTCGCCGTATCACTCGCGCCGTTAACGATCCTACCTTGCCGAAAATCCAACGCTTGCCCAACGGTCAGGCTTTCCTGATCATCGAGGATTGGCAAACAGATTTGCGCAAAGTGACTTTCCGCATTCTGTGGGATGATCCCGATAGCCAGCAGCGCAAGACCTTTGAAAAACATATCTTTATTCACCGCTTGCGCGGCGATGAGTAAGGGGAGGAGCAACGATGTCTCGCGTTCAACTTGAAGTTTTATTCGGCACCCTGTTTGTCTTGCTCAGTGGCGGCTTGCTGCTATGGTATGGGATGAACGAACCCCAGCGGATGGCGGAGTATGAACTTCATCAACGCGCCAAATCGATCGAAGTAGGGGCAGAACTTTATGATATCAACTGTAAAGGATGCCACGGCCCTCAGGGGGAAGGCGTTGCAGGCCTCTGGCCGCCCCTTAACGATCGGCATTTCTTCACCGATCGCCTGACCGAAGTGGGCTGGAGCGGCACCTTGGAGGATTATATTATCTCCACAGTCTCCGGCGGGCGGCTGGTTTCCACTCGCCCGGATCGCTATCCGGGTCAGGGTCGCCCGGTGATGCCGGCCTGGGCAGAGAGCTATGGTGGCCCCTTGCGCGCCGATCAGATTCGCAACATCGCTGCCTTTATTTTGAACTGGAAAGATACCGCTCCCGACCGCAGTACTCAGATGGCTGAAATGGCCGGTCCTCCAACCGGCACGGATATCAAGAAAGAACTTCCCGAAGGTGACCCGACCCGCGGTGAGGGCCTGGCAAACACTAAAGGGTGTGTTGTCTGCCATATCTCCGCTCCTACCGGCCCGGCCTGGTTGGCTACCCCGGAGCAACCCGGCATCGCCACTCGGGCTGAAGCCATCATAACCGACCCGAACTACACCGGCAACGCCACCTCAGCCATTGAGTATCTCCATGAGGCAATTGTTTTACCCAATGTCTATATCGTGCCCGGCTTTCAAGCGGGGGTGATGCCGGCCAACTATGGCGACACCCTAACCGACCAGGAATTGGCGGACATTATCGCCTACCTTTTGACGCTAAAGTGAAAGCGGGTGAGGTACGTATGACCTGGCAAAACAACTGGCGATCCCTGCAGGGCAAATCCAAAGGCGGCTTTTGGGGAGGCTCTCTTTTCTCCTTTATTTTCAAAGTGTCTTGTGGAGTGGCACTGTTCTTTGGAGGTACCTTGCCGCTGATCGTTCAAGCCCAAACGCCATCCGACGACCCGATTGAAATCGGTCGGGCATTATATGGGGAGAACTGCGCTGTCTGTCATGGGTTGGATGGCAAAGGACGGGTCGGGGCGCAATTGGCAAAGGATTGGCCCTCCCTGCGTCCCGATCGGGTGATTGCTTCGGTGATCGCCAATGGCATCCCTGGGTCAGCCATGCCGGCCTGGAGCCAGGCAAAAGGGGGCCCACTCCGTGATGACCAGATCGAGGCTATTGTTGCCTATATCCTGACCTGGGAAAGCGGCGCGCCGCGCCTTCTGCCTGCGACGCCGACACCGGTTCTGCGCCCTCCCTTAACACCGCCGCCAGATGTGCAAGGCGATCCAAACCGCGGTGCAGCTCTTTATGACCAGAATTGCGCCGTCTGTCATGGCGCCAACCTTGAAGGGCGAATTGGGGCAACCCTGGCGAAGAACTGGCCTTCCATCCGCCCGGATCAGAGCCTGCGCACGGTGATTGCCAATGGTATCCAGGGTTCTGCAATGCCGGCCTGGAGCCAGGCAAGAGGGGGGCCGCTCAGCGAAGCAGAGATTGATGACCTGGTGGCTTTTATCCTAACCCAGGCGCAACCGAGCGAGGTCTTCCGACCGACACCAGCTCCCCCCTATCAACCCACCTGGTTGAGCGGCTGGGGTGGTGTTCTTTTGACCATTCTTCTCTTTATCCTGATCGTCAGCGGCGCGTTGATCTACCAGGCCCGATCAAAGAAGTGAAATCATCATTGGATCCATTAAAAAAGTAGTTATCTCTGTGATCGTAACAACCTACCATCACAAGTCGTGGTGATCATTTGCTGAGAAAACCGTCCACGAATTGACCACGAAGTAACGAATGGAAGCGCTATTCGTCCATTCGTGAAAACTTCGTGGACGGTCTGTCCTGCCAAATAGAGCCTTTGGTAGTTAATTAACTGTGATCTCAGTGGTGAGTAGAATATTTTTTACCACGCAGTTTTTTTAGTGTTCTTTAGGGTGAAACAAGCTATTTGCAGGTCCTCATAATTGGAAAGCCCTTTTTCAAGATATACGGGATTCTCCGCATGACAATCTGATTGGTTTCGGACAAAATCGGCGCAAGGAGGTTAATACAGTGGGCGCTTTCAGGAGGGTGAAGGTTTAGGACGCCAATTAGGACGGTTGGCTGAAAGCTCTCTGTTTCTGTCGCAAGGCGGCGACTAGGCCAAGGAGACTCCACGCCAGGGCAAGCAAGATCAGCGTGAATTTTGCTGTGGCGCTGAAGGTGGCGATTTCGGGATAGGGTGAGACCGCCCTGCCGATGAGTCCGATACCAAGACAGGCATTTTCAACCGCGTCCAACAAAACCGCCACCCAGACCAGCCTGCCCAACCAGCGCCCCCAGTTTGCCCGTCCGACCTTCTCTGCACTCCAGCGACAGGCAAGGTTGAGCGTAACGCCATAAACGAGCATAAACAGGTAATCCAAGCCCAAACCGAAGGCTGCCAGCAATTGGGTGCGGTGATCCCAACTTGCCAGGATGACTTGCGCTTGCTGTGGTGTGGCGGCAAATTGCCAGGAGAACAATCCCCAGGGCGCCGTTTCATTAACCAACGGGATACTAACCCAACTCAAAATCGCCTGGAGACTTAGTGTGGCAAGTAACCAGATTCTAAAAGCCGGTTTGGTGGACATGGTACCTCCTCAGCCAGTGTTGGACGGGGCGTTAAACTTACGACGCAGCGCTTAGTTTTGAGCCAACAATCTCCCTTCATTCCGATGCAGTCGCCAGGATAACTCATCACTCTCAGGGTTGATGGCGGGATGGTTAGCGCATTCTAGCTCACCTGTTGCTGCTCCAATCGGAGTATAGCACAGGTCAAGCATGTTATAATCCCCTCGACGGTCTGCTGCGCGGCCGACAGGAGTTTTGTAAAACGGAGGAGCGAAGGATGGAGATCAAACATTCTCAATTTAAGCGCTGTGATCTGGTGCGACTCAGTGGGCGACTGGACAGCGCTACAGCGCCGCTGTTAGAAGAAAAGTTGGAGGAAATCACCGAAGCGGGTCGCTTTCGCCTGGTTTTGGATTTAGGTGATGTGGATTTCATCTCATCTAAAGGCTGGTGGGTGTTGATCAACACCCAGAAGAAGTGCAAGCGCTTCAACCGCGGAGAGGTGCTGTTGGTCAATGTCCAACCGCAGATTCGCGATTCGCTTGAACTGGTTGGGATGGGCAAATATTTCAAAATTTATGATGATGTTGCAAGTGCGGTAGGTAGTTTTTAGTTGGCGAAAGTTTTCAAGACTGACCGACGCCTGTTTGCAGGCCGGTACGACAGCTTAAACGAGATTCGGGAATTCGTTGCTGAAGCGGCTCAAGCGGCTCAATTAGATTCCCAGGGTATCTATGCCATCCAACTGGCGGTGGATGAAGCCTGTTGTAATATTATCGATCATGCTTACGGTGGAGAAGGGCGTGGCTGGATCGACTGTCAGGTAGACGTGCGCAGTGATGGCTTGCTGGTGACCTTGATCGATCAGGGCCGGTCGTTCGATCCAGAGCGAGTGCCGCCGCCGCAAATTGGTAAACCCCTCAAAGCGGTCAAACCACGCGGCGTGGGGTTATATCTGATCAAGAAAATGGTTGACAAAATGGAATATCGAACCATAGCCGAGCAGGGGAATATGATGCGCTTATTCAAGCGCAAAGGCTAACTTCAGGCCTTGTTGGGGTTTTCGGGGAAGTTGCGCCGCAGGATCATCAGTGTAATATCGTCAAACTGCGCTTCTTCCCCCACAAAGTTTTGCACGTCGTCCAG
The DNA here is from genome assembly GCA_034434515.1 of Anaerolineales bacterium. Lineage (GTDB taxonomy): Bacteria > Chloroflexota > Anaerolineae > Anaerolineales > UBA4823 > NAK19. Next base: position 40,108 of record DAOTZA010000097.1, read on the forward strand.
AATGCGGATTAACAGGTCTTGGGCGGGGATGTCTAAAGCTGCCTGCGCGGTTTCGACCAGGCGCTTTTCGCGGTAAAATTCGCCTTGGGGGTTGTGGGCATCGGGAATGCCATCGGTGTAAAGGATTAAGGTATCCCCGGACTGGATTTGGATGGTCGCCAATTTCCATACTTGATCTTCTTCGATACCCAGAGGCATCCCGGTTGGCGAGAGGGCGGTTACCTTATGGGCGGCGTGATTGAACCAGTAGGGCGGATTGTGACCGGCGTTACAGTAGGTCAGCAAGCCGCTATGAGGGTCGAGAATGCCGTAAAACGCCGTGACGAACAGATTAATGCGGGCGTCTTTCAATAAGCGTTCATTTACGGCGAAGAAAACCACATCTGGTGAAGCATCTTCATATTCGAGGGCGTAGGTGCGAATGAGCGTCCGACAGAGCGCCATGTAGAGTGCAGCCGGAATGCCTTTATCAGCCACATCGGCAATTAGCAATCCGATCTTTCCCTCTGCCAGGGGGATAAAATCAAAAAAATCACCGCTGGTTTCGCGGGCTGGCAACATGGTCACAGCTAATTCCCAATCTGGGAGAATGGGAATCTCGTCTGGTAAAAGACTGGATTGAATGCGGCCGGCAAAACGAAGCTCTTGCATGGTTCGCTGATAGTTCAACGTCTCGGTGTAGATTTGCGCCTGATGCAGGGCGGAGGCGATCTGGTCCGCAAGGGTTTTTAAGCCAGGCAACAAACCATTGACCGCTTTGCGATCCCAGGGTTGGGCTAAACTTCGTAATTCCACATAGATACAGCCAATCGGTTCATCTTTTTCAATGTCCAGAATCGGGGTCAGGATGACGGGATCATGCTCGGCAGGGGAGTTCTGCCAGGGGAGCGGATCTTTTGCCAGATAGACCTGGGAGCTCTTGTGTTGTTCGCACCATGCCAGAAGTGGGCGCAGGTCGATTTCCCAATCGGCCGGTCGTTTGACCATTAACTGATCGGGGTTGAGGGAGATTGCCACCCGCGCCGAGGGTAGCATGGCTGGCGCGTGCTCTTCCAATAGGTCGGCAAGTTTGGAGGCATCTGGAGGGGAGTTAATGATGGCGCGGCTGAGGCTTTCCAGCATTTCCAGTTGCCGAGTGCGCTGTCGACTACTTTCGGCTGCCCAAGATAACTGACGAGCCAGTAAAGCTAGCAGGAATAAGCCCGAGTTGAAGAATAAAAAGGCAATCCACCCGTGTTGATTGTAGATGCCGGCTGCTTGAAAATAAGGCGCGTAAACCCTGTTTGCCAGCCAGATGATATTGAGTCCAAAAGCCATACAGCAAATAGACGAGCCAGATCAAGAGAAAAATCCCCAGATGGATGCTTAGGGCTGCCATGCCAAGCAGAATCGAACGAGGCTCTAAATCCGCCAATGGGATTTGCCCACCCAGTTGACGGTAAATTGTCAGTGCGGCGGGATAGGCAAGCGAATAGTTCGCCAGGTCATGGGTCAAATTGCGAGCGGTATCCCAGCGAATGCCGGTCGAGCGGGTTGTGCGAAGATTGACGAGATAGCGGACAGCCTCAATCAGGATGGAAAGCCACAAAGCGGAAGGCCCAAGCAAAAAAGCCGCTGTCCATTGCGCCATGCCGGCCAGAGACCCTTTGGCGCTGCCGTAGCGTTCGGGACGGATTTCAAAGATAATAAAGTAGTCCAGCCTGGTAAAGAGATACAGCAACCCACCCATGACCAGAAAGAGCTGCCATTCTCTGCGCACGAGGTTGAGGTCGGTCAGCTTGATCAGCCAGATCAGCCCGGCGGTGGCAAGCGGAAGGGAGTAAAGAAAAGAAATCACTTCCCCTGTGCCAATCATCCGCCGCGCTTCGTTGGTGTTTTTTAGCTCTGGCCAAAGACGTACTGCAATGGATTGTAAGATTTGATCCATTGTTCTCATTATAACGAACCCCTTCGATTTCTGCGTTACAGGTTTTGAGCGAGATTTGCCCGCTAGGAAGTTATCCGCGAATAAACGCAAATATTCGTGTTCATTCGCGTTTATTTGCGGATATATTTGCGTTCATTTGTAACAACCTACCATACCAAGTAGTGTTGATGATTTGCTGAGAAAACCGTCCACAAATGTACCACGATTAAGCGAATGACAGCACTATTCGTGTATTCGTGAAATATTCGTGGACGGTCTACCCTGCCAAGTAGAACCTATGGTAGGTAATTGCGTCCATTTGCGGATTCATTTGCAACCATGCTCGCGGTTGGCGATGGGGATAATGTGCATGGTTCGCCTCATCTCAGCGCGCACAACCAACAAAGCTGCTGCCGAAGGACAGTAAAGTAAGTGAGAGCTGCAACGGCAATCCGAAGCACCAAAGCCGGGGTAAGGACGGGTCAGGTGTGGCAGGGCGGCCAGTTGGTTTGCCCATTGACATTCGCCTCCCCATTTCGCCTCCCGATACCAGATTTCTTGCAGTTCAGCCATGCTTCGCAGCCAATCAATGTGCCAATGACGCTTTTGTGAATTCAGGTGATGGTTTAACCGGCCGGCGACTCCCCCTGCTCCAAAGGCACTGCCCACATAGAGGTAATACCCAGCCTGCAACGCCAGTTTTCCTAACTTCCCCACCTCAACCTGCTGCGGCTCTCCCAGCCAAAGCACCAGCACGTAACAACCTTTAGTGTGTGGCAAGGGGATATGACCAGGATTCCTGTTCAACGGCGCTTCTTCCTGTTGCTGAATCGTTTTGGTTTGTGAGGGGAATTCTATCAAAGATTAGCAAAAAATTTGTTTTCCACCTCTGTCCAGGTGTGGTAAAGCAAGGCTGCGCCAAGGAAGCCTGCGGCAAGGTTGTTGGTCATAACCGTCAAGACAAGCACCAGCAGAATGGTCACAATGTTGCAAGCGTTGAAGCTCGTATTGCGCACCAACAAGGCATGTTGAATGCCAACATAAGCCAGCAAAACGCCCAAAACAGGGAAGGGCACGTAGGACAGCAGTCGGGTTATTGCCCCACCGCCGAAAACGCCCAGACCCAGAAATACGACCCCCAACATCAGCGGCGCTCCACCGCTGCGAGCACCTAGGCGCACATGAGCCGTCAATCCTCCGCAACCATGACAGACCGGTACGCCGCCTAAGAGAAAGATAAGGGCATCATTCCAGCCCATGGTCAGCATTAAACGCCGTTCGTTCACCTGCTTGGCTCGTTCACCGAAGTATTGTCGGGCTGCATTGGCTGTGGCATAAATCGAATTGCCCAGGCTGAGCGGGATTTGGGGGAAGGCTAGCCAAACCAAAGCCTGCCACAGTTCGTTGGCGGTGGGAAGAATTGGGAGAAGCGTGGGAAGAGTAAAATGGAGGGAGAGTTCGGGGAAGCCCCTGTAAAAGGTGGCGAAACCTAATCCGAACCCAAAGATTCCTAGGGATGCATAATCTTTACGCCACAACAGGAATAGTAACAAAGTCGAAGTCGCCCCAAGGCTCAGGAGCCAGTTCCACTCCAGTTTAACCTGATAGATAGAGAGGGATATCCAACCCGCCGGGCTTTTGGAAACAAGCCCCCAGGCTGAACGTAGCAGCAGGTAAGCCAACCCCAACTGGATGCCACGAACCACCGGCTCGGCAAACAGGCGTTGAAACCAACGGTCTAATTTCAATACCCCCATACCCAAAAAGAAAAGCGCATTCCAAAAGGCTGCCCCGACAATCACGGCTGCTGGCAATCGCAAAGCAATTGCCAGAGCTGAAACTGACTTGAGTGGCTGAACTGGGATGGGCAAACGATAGATCAATGCCGTAACGATATAAGCAAGCCCAATGCCCACAAAAGTTGCATTGGCATTCAGCCCGTTATAAGAGATCAGGGCAAGCACTAATGGAAGCATGACGCCTAAATCTGCCAAGGCGCCAGAAAGCTCGGCTAAAGAGAAGCGAAAAGCAGGAGTCTCAGGGGAATTTGCAAAAGAAGGGATAGCTTCAGTCATTCTGTACAGTTGGCAACAACTTTTCCCTGATCGGATAGGGAAGCTGATAGGGAGAGAGCATCGATGGAAAACGGTGCCGATAGCACGTAATAAGCCAGACCGGCGCAGGCCTTGCAGAGGATCTCGCCGTCGATCAAAATCTCGCGCTCATTGAGAATTTCCTCCCCACAGCGCGCACAATTCACCCGCCGGCCAGGGCGGCTGAGCAAGGCTTTAACGCCAGGTTGAAGGGATACGCTTTGGAAGGCGAACAACACTTCGTCTGGCATTCGACCGTACCCGACCAGTTGAGCAAAATAAGGCTTTTTCTCCTGTGGGGCATAATGGTGAGCTTTTTGGCGGATATCAGGCTGGGGGACAATTCGAATGGCAACTTCGCTCTCTACCGCTACAAATGTGGCGGCCACTTTGCCGTAATCTTCAATGCGTAAGGTGCGATGTCCTACCGTACAGCCGGTAACGGCGCTCAAGCCGTCGCAGAAACAACCATCGGTTTCGCTGATGACCAGTAAGCATCGCTGCGGCGGCGGGCACTCCATGCCTAAGGCTTTCAAAGCAGCTAAGCCCATCCGTACCCCTAACACCTGGCGAGGGCATAAATGGCTATGCTGGGCTGAACATCTCTGAAGATATGCATCGATCTCCATCTTGCAAACTCCTGCTGGCGATCAAGCAGCCGCCTCCAAAGCGGAGACGGCTGCCAGTGGTGGACAGTGCCTGAGCAGACGTCTCCTTTCCAAACACGAGGAGGCAAGCCCGTTTCCCGGCTTACCCACGAGGCTATTCTGGTTGTAATAGCCTCCCTGCGGCGCTCCGCAGGTGCGGCTTGTTCACCGTGGCAAAAGCTGTAGGTGAACAAACTCGGAAGACGGCCTGGTTTTCAAGTTAAAGCGTTACTTCTGGTGGTGCTCGATTGCCTCCTTTGCCCAGGTCAGGGCAGCCATCGTTGTCGGAAAGCCAAGCGTGGTAATCCCGAGCAAAAGGGCATGTTCGACTTCCTCAGCCGTGGCGCCGGCCTCTAAAGCACGGTGTGCGTGCGATTGTACTGCGCTTTCGGACTTACACGCTGCAGCCATGCCGAGTTTGATCAGCTCGCGGGCCTTTTGGTCGAGACAACTCACCCTAGCAATCGTCTCACCAAGGCTTTCATAGGCCTGATAGATTTCGCCATATTGCTCACCAAAACGACGATAGGGTTTGGGTAAATCCGCCATTATTCCTCCTTCAGAGTCTTGAGATACTCAATCATAGCATCAATCTCAGTATCGGAAAGGGAAAAATTCGGCATGGCAGTATTGGCTTTGACCTTTCGCGGGTCTGCCAGCCAGAGGCGCAGGGTAGCGCTATCCAGGCGGGTGACAACGCCATCCAGAGGCGGGGCTTTCAAGGCACCCCTGCCATCAATCTGGTGACACTGGCGGCAGTTGTATTTTTCCACCAGCGCTGCACCGCTGGCCGGCGAAACTTCGACCCTTTTGGTCAGGTTCATCAGCCAGCGTGGGCGCAGGAAAAGCACCGCCAGCATGACCAGGACAAGAGCCAGAATCGTTAGGTTGCGCTTCATCGTGATGAGGGTTGTGATCCTTGCCTCCCCTGCCATCGAGCGATGACAAGGGAGGTTTCTCGATCAACTTATACTTTCTCGATTTTGACTTTTGTGTCGTAAAAGACTGCTGAACCACCAACTAAATCGGAGAGGGTTACATTTTTGGTGACCGGGTCGGCGCGCATCACAACGTTGGCATGGAGTGGAACGGCGCGGCGGGCATCTCCTTTGACCAACTGCCCATCGATGAAGATGTCGTTGGCGCCACCTGCCCAGTGCCCAAAGCCCAGCGGGAAGGCTACCACGCCTGGGCGAATCCCTTCGGTTACATACGCTTTGCCGACCACGCGGATCTTGCGCCCGTCTTTGACATCCCAAACCCCTTCGGGATTGCTTGCTGAGCTGAGGCGTACCAGGTCTCCGTGCTTGATGCCCCGTTTGCGGGCATCTTCACTGTTGATCACAACGTAACCCTCCCCCATCACTGCCAGTAACCAGTAGTTCGAGATGGTGCGCGATTTGGTCATGGTGATGGTCTTGTAGGTGATCAGGTGCAGGTCGTAGTCGTTGTCATTGATGGTTTGCCCAAGGTAATCCTGACCGGCTGGGAGGTAAGTTGCGCCACCAAACATGTGTTCGCCGGTCATAGTGTTAATTGCCTTATAGGTCTTTTCGTGATAGAGGTTGATCAGACGACCATATTTGTTCGCCACCTGAGCGCCCTTATAAGCCTTGGCAAAGTCTTGGTAGCGACCACCGCGGTTGAGGACATACACCACCCGGCGCCACAGGCTTTCGTCGTTGCCAAGCGCAGCTTTCCAGCGCTTTTCATCAAAAACTGAGGTAGGCAAGAAACGTCTGGCTTCTCGGAAGATGCGCAACTCTTCATCATCGGCTTCCGGCACTGCATCCGAACCATCCTCTTTCTCGCCAAAGGCAATGTTGGCAACTTCTTTCAGGTAGAGATCTTCTGGGCGTGTATAAGGAATCCCTTGACCCATGCCGTTTGGACCGAAACCCGGCAGGCTCAATTTTTCGGCAATCCCTAACAGCAAAGCCTCAAAGCTCAGGGGGATTTCCTCCCCAAACACCTTAACGGTTGGCCAGTTCGGCAAACTGATCGCCGGCTGGCGAACGTTCTCTACCTTCCAGGGTACAGAAGGATGCGTACCGTGCAACTCCCAACGTTCCAGATAGGACAAATCCGGGAAAATGTAGTCCGCGTAGGTTGAAGTTTCACCCACATAGATGTCGCTGGCAATGATCAAGGGGATTTTCTTCGGATCGGCGAGGATGTCAATCACCGTCTGAGCGGCTGGCAAACTATAAGCCATGCCATTCATGTACTGCATGAAGATCTTGATTTGATAGGGATAGGCATCTCCCATTGAAGGAACATTCTCCTGATAGATATCGCTCGCGATGGGAAACCAGGGACGCTTTGTGGGATAGGGTTTCTCTGGATTGTAGAGGGTGGTCTTCTCATAGGCCACCTTGGTGCGCAAGTGATCAATACCGAAGGGAGATAAGGCGCCTTCAATCATTGCGTTGATTGGAAAGGGCTGACCTTTCTTTTCGCCCATCCGATTGTATGTTGTTCCTTTGATTGTCCCACCAGCATAATCAAAGTTGCCAATTAACAGATTGAGAGCGTAGTAGGCGTTGTTGTTATAAAAGCCATTCGTATGCTGAGATGGCCCGCGATGAATGTCAATTACCGCTTTGCGTCCGTATGAGGTGAACTCATGGGCGAGCAGGATAATATCCTTTGCTTTGACGCCGCAAATCTCAGCCCACTCGGCGATGGTGTGCTTTTCGGCTTCCTCTTTCAGGATTTGCAGGCTGGATTTCACGGCAAACTCACCCACTTTTGTATCCACCAGCACCTCGCCCACCGCTGGGGCAGCTTCGGGGTCAAGCGGGTCAAAAGCAAACGGCTTACCGTCCACCAGGATTACCGGCACATCGCAGGTGAATTTGGTGCCATCCTTGGCAACGTAAACGGTTACCTCTTTGCCTTCCGAATCGGTCTCGGTTTGGGCTTCCACCAGACCAATCTCGCTGGCGCGCAGGAAAGTGGTCGGTTTCCCATCCTTGATCTTGACCAGCCAGGCGGCGTTGGAGTAATTGGGTTCGCCGGCTGCATTGGCGGCTGCCTGATTGGCAATGGCAAGGTAAGCCTGGTTGTACCGTTCATTCTCAAAGATCCAGCGGATCATGCCTAAGGCAAAGGCAGCGTCGGTGCCCGGCTGGATCGGCACCCACTTCCAAGCCCGCGCAGCCAGTTTGGAGAGCCGCGGATCGATGACGGCGAACTTGCGCCCATCGATGATGGCTTGTGTGGCTTTTGGCACTCGTTGAGGCGGTCCGTAGTTGGCATCGTAGAGGTTAGCGCCGACATAGATAACAAACTCACTGTTGCCGGTATCAGCCTGCCAGTAGAATTTATCCCCGCTATCAAATTGCCCTGTCTTGGGATTCCATCTCGAGCTCATCTGCTTACCGGTGAAATACAGGGATCCCTGGCACACTGTCGTATGTCCATTGTAGTTAAGCGAGCCAAAGCCTTGCTCCACAAAGCGCTTCACCAGGTCTCCGCGTCCGTTTTTCATTCGTCCCCACACAAAGGCAAATTGATTGTTTTTGGGGCCTAAATCGGGATGTTCCGGGTCGATCAACTTATCCAGGTGGTCCTTAAAGTCCTCCTGGAACTTTTTAACCAACTCCTTTTTCTTTTCGGAGTCTTTTTCGTCCCAAATGGCTTTTACGGCCGCACCCATTTGTTTCATCAGGTCAGGCTCCCTAACGGCGTAAAGGTCTTTGAAACCTTCGACTTTGCCCTCTCCAAAGAGATCGCCGCCATTGACAATCTCCTCAATAGCTTGCTCAAAGGAAATTGTCACCCATTGACCCTCGCCGCGCTTGGTGCCGGGTTTGCGTTTGAGTACGCTAACCAGGCGGTAGGGGTCATACACGGATTGAAGCCCAGACTGTCCTTTTGGACACAAACCGCCTTCGGTGGTTGCGGCCTCTTTTACCGGTGTCTGGTAGGGGATATGCGGCCAGAGCGTCCAGGGGCTGTAAGGGTTACCGTCGATCTTGGCAGCAAGGCCTTCGTAGAGCTTCACTTTGATGCCGCAGCCGGTGTTGCATTGCAAGCAAACCGTGTAAATCTGGTTTTCGGGCTTGGCTTCAAAGAATTCGCCGCTCTCGCCCAAACTCAAGGCTTTGCGGATCGCCTCCCGTCCTTGCGGTAGATTGCCCAACACTGCCAGGGTGCCGCCGGCAATGCCGCTCAGTTTGAGAAAATCGCGTCGCGAAAGTGCTATTTTGTTCTTTTGGTCTTCAGGGTTGGTCATTTCACGCCTCCTTTGGGGTTGCGGAGAAGAGATTGAGTTTTTCACTACCGATCAAAAACGCCAGAATGGCAATACCAATCGTGCCGCTGGTCACCGCCCATTCCATCAGGCTGGGGAAATAATCAAAGGTGAGATGTGGCCCGCTAAAGGCGTGCACCAGGGCTTCCAGCTCCGGCACGGTCAAAGCCGGAAAGATGATCAAACCGCGCGCCACCGCATAGCCAACGAGCAGTAGAATGCCCATCCATCCTGCCCAGTGATTCTGGGTGGCATATCTACGCTGCACAAGGAACACCAACGGGATCAGCGATCCGATCAGGATTTGTAAGATCCAGAACGCCCACCAGTATTCCCCAAACAATACCTGACGCACTGCCTGCACGTTCATCGGCACATTGCCATACATGCTTTGGGAATAGTCCGCCCACATGAAATATAACTTTACCACCACCAAGACCACACTGACGAGGCTGAGCACCCACAGTTGCTGTGGCCGATTCGGGTCATCCTCCCGGCCAAAGAAGCCGATGGCGGTTAGCATCATGGCTGCCCCCGAAGCCAGCGAAAAGACCGGAAACTGCACTGGGAAAAGCCCGACATGCCAGAACGGACGCGCCGCGTTGACACCCAACAGCGCCCCAACCGCTCCGGAAATGAAGAAGGAGAAGACTAAGCCCACAGCCATCAAGGGCTTGAGGTAGGGGCTATTGGGCTGGCGGCTGGCTAATAACAGGGCAATCACGCTGATCATCCCAAACAAGGTATAGCCCCATACCATCTGGAAAAGCAAAGAGAAGGGATTGCCTTGTAAATATACTTTCCAAATGCGGAAAAGATGACCGTTGTCCAACCCGATCGAAATCAGGGCTGCGACCAGGCACACCAGCGAGCCCCACAATGCCACCCGACCGGTGCCCTTGAAGAGCTTGATGCCGAAGAGTAAGTCCAGGGTGGCTATCATAAACCCGCCAGCGGCAATGCCGGCAAAGAACAGGTACATTGCAACCCACAGCCCCCAAACCACGTAGGAGCCGTAATTGGCGTTTTGGTGCCCGTGAGCAAAGCGATCATAAAAGCCCCACAAACCGAAGAGAAGGGTTAAGCTTCCAACGAGATAAGCCAGTTTCCTGATCATGGTTGCCTCCTAGACAAGGTAGTAAACGCGCGGCTCGGTGCCGAGTTCTTCTTTGAGACGCATCACATTGGGTTTGGCGATCAATTCAGCGACCAGCGATTCGGGGTCATTGGCATCGCCAAAAAAGGTGGCCCGCCCGATGCAGGTGGTGGTGCAGGCCGGCAGGATGCCCTCCATGATGCGATGCAGGCAGAAGTGGCATTTGCGCACATTGCCGATGGGTGATTGCTCGTGTTTGCGTTCTCGCCGCTGGCCGTATTCAAAGGCTGTCCCGCTGGTCTCGTATTGTCCGGCCAGGCTGCTGCCCAGGGTCATTGTCAAGCCGTCCACTGTATTGTCGGTATAGTTGCGGCCAAAGTCGAAGGTGCGCGAGGCATACGGACAGGCGCTGATGCACGCCCGACAGCCAATGCATTGGTCATAATCCACCACAATCACTCCCTCTTCGTTTGTATAGGTAGCGTTTACCGGGCAAACCGGTGTGCAGGGAGCATTTTCACATTGTAGACACGGCTTGGGCAAGAATCGATAAGTCACATGCGGGTATTTGCCGATCTCCTCGGTCAGCACCGGGCGATAGACGACGCCGGGGGGCAATTTGTTTTCGGCGACACAGGCGATGGTGCAGGCATGGCAACCGATGCAACGGCGCAAATCGATCACCATCACCCAGCGCCGCTCCGCTGGCCTCTTTTGCAAAGCGCGCTTGAGCTCGCGCTCCATGCGCACCAGTTCATCTTCTCTGACGAGAACGTCGTCTGCGGCGGCCTCAATAAGTGGAGCATTTTCCAAAGCTGGCGCAATCACCCCCGCAAACACTTCTGAAGCGACCTTGGATAAGAGGTTTGCTTGCATGGATTGGCTCATAAGACTTCTCCTTTCAACAAGGCTTTGCTACACCAGGTTGTCAATCAACCCAGCTAAACTATAAATCAACCAAAATGCCCTGTATAGCAGGAAATGTTTGATACTCGCCCCCTTACTTGTCAGGGAAAACCTGACAGAGAAACTATTCAGCCGAGATAATGCCCTTGCTCAAGGCAAAACGTACTAGCGCAGCACGGCTGGATAAACCCAATTTCTCCATTCCCCGCGCCCGATAGGTTTCGATGGTTTTGACGCTCAAACCCAGTTGATCGGCGATCTCCTGAGCGGTATAGCCATAAGCTACCAGGCGCAGCACCTCTTTTTCGCGCTCGCTGAGCAAATCCCATTGTTCAAGGTCGGTGGACTGCGAGGGCGGCAGGATGTCCTCCAGTAAGTTGCGCGTCATGGAGGAATGGACATAGATTTCGCCTTGCATCACCGCTTGAATGGCAGAAAGCAACTCTACATCGGCGGCTTTTTTCAGCACGTAACCGCTGGCGCCGTTTTGCAGGGCTTGCCGTAAGTAATGAACATCATCGTGCATGGTTAAAATCAAGATGCGCGCTTTGGGAGCGCGTTTGCGCAACATGCCAATCGCTTCCAACCCATTCAGCCCAGGCATACTGATGTCCAGCAGAACCAGGTCGGGTTGTAATTCTTCGGCGAGGCGCAGGGTTTCTATCCCGCTTTCAGCTTCACCAACGACTTGCAGGTGCGGCTCCTGAGAGAGCAGCAGGCGCAAACCGGCTCTCAGAACGGCATGGTCATCGGCGAGCAAAATCGTAGTTTTCGGTTTCATCTTCTACAGCCTTGGGAATAGGCAACTGGATGTAGATGCTGGTGCCGCGCCCGACTTCGCTTTCAATGGTTATCGTACCGCCAAGAAGGGCAGCCCGTTCTTGCATGCCGGCTAAGCCCAGATGTGCTTGCGCGCCATCGCCAATGGTGATTTTGGAAATGTCAAAGCCTATGCCGTCGTCTTCGACCACAGCTACAAGCTCGTCGCCGCGCTGCTCGATCAGAACGCTGACATTGCGCGCCTGAGCATGGCGGGCAACGTTGGTGAGCGCTTCCTGAATGATGCGATAGAGGGCGGTTTCAACGACATCGGGCAGGCGCTCTTGGGTCACATGATACATCAGGTCAATGGCTATTCGATGGCGCACCTGCCATTCCTTGACCAGGCGTTCCAGGGCTGCCTGCAATCCCAAATCGTCCAACAGGCGCGGGCGCAATTGCATTGCCAAATCATGGACTTCTTCCAGCGTTTGAATAGCGATTTGGCGCAGTTCGCGGGCTTGTAATTGCGTTTGCAGGTCAGCACAACTGCCTTCCATCACTTTTAGCCCCATAATGAGCGAAGTGAGCGTCTGCGAGGTGCTATCGTGCAGCTCGCGCGCAATGCGTTTGCGTTCGTCTTCCTGGGTGACGATCACTTTTTCCAGCAACTGGCGGCGTAGAATCTCGCGCTCGCGGCGGATTTCATCGGCTTTTTCCAATTCACTGACCATTTGATTAAAGGCCGTGGCAAGCAAGCCGATCTCATCGTTTGCCCAGCGCTTCACCCGTTGGGTGAAATCGCCTTTTGCCACTGCCTGGGCTGCCTGAGCCAGATCTAAAATGGGACGGGTGAGAATCCAGGTCAGAAAAGTGGCAGCGGTAATGCCGATGAGCGAAACCAGAGCGGTGGTCAAGAGCAGTTGATTAGTAATGGTTGCCAGGGTTGTCCGAAGCGTGGCATCTGAGAGCCCAACGCGGGCTACCCCAACCTGCCCTTGCAGGATTGGGACAGCGGTGTCCCAAACGTATCCCTGATTGGTAGCCAGAATCAGCGTGCGATGATGTTCAGTGGGTTCAATAGGGTTAGCCGCCAAGAGGTCTTTCGGAAAGCTCTCCCCGTAGGTCGAGGCGAGTACCTGCCCCTGGGTATCTAACAAGAAGGCATAGGCCACGTTTTGATTGTTGGCTTTGGTCTCTTGCAAGAGGCGATGCAGAGCAAAAAGATCGTTGAGCAGGATCAGATCGGTTGAACGGGCGGCCAGATCGCGGGCAACTGAGACGCTCTGCTCGGCTAATTGGGCAGCCATCGTACGGGTAAGCGCCTGACGCACTTGAACGGTAATCCCCAAACCTAGGAGCAGCACCAATCCCAAAACAATACCGAGAATCTTGGAACGGACGCTCACCCCTCCGGCAATATCCCAAAAGCGTCGGAAAATCGCCTGTAACGAAGGGGGAATTTTCATTCTTTCTCTACCGTGTGGCGTTAAGATCGCTAAGCAATTCGCGCACGCTCTGGTAGGCGCTATCTTCGATGGGGACAAAGCGATCGACGCCAATTGCTCGTAAGGCTGCTTGCCCCTGCAAGTCTTGATGCAGGGAAAGGAAGAAGTTTTGTAATTCCAACTTCATTTGCGGGCGTAAAGCGGGGTTAACCACGACCGGTGGAATGCCAAACGGCGGCGAACGATGGATAACCCGCGTCTTTTGACCGATGGTAGCCTCGCGAGCGAGGAAAAACTCGTACACCAGGCTGTCTACCGCTGCTCCATCGGCTACTTTGTTGGCAACCGCCAGAATCGCCTGATCGTGGCTGTAGGTGAAGAAAATGCGCCCAAAGAATTCCTCCGGCGTGCTGCCTTGCTGTCTGACCAGGTAGGTAGGATACATGCGCCCGCTTAACGAAATAGGATCGGTAAAGGCAAATACCTTGCCACGCAAATCGGCAAGGTCGTTTGCCGCGCTATCGCCTGGCACTAGCAAGAGAGAATAATAAACAGTCTCGCCGTTCACCTGCGGCGCAACTAACAGCTCCATGCCGAACTTTTCATGTCCGGCAATATAGGCGCTGGTGCATACAAACGCGACATCCACCTGTCCCTGCTCCAGCAGGTCGTTGATTTCCAGATAAGTGCGACGTTGCACCAGTTCGACCGGGCGATTCAGGCGGCTTTGCAGGGTTTCCAGGAGCTGCGTGTAAGATTCCACGGTGCCCTGTGGGGAGATCACTGCCGCCACTGCCACCCGCAAAGGCACTACTGCGCTGTTGACGGGCGTTGGCAGAGGAACTCGCTGATCGAGGTTCACATAAGCGGCTGCCGGGAGGGAAAGGGCACTGCTACATGCCGGCAGAAACCAGAAAGGCATCAAAATTACCATTAACCGTATCCACTTGTTCATCGCCATCTCCGTAAATTAATCATACCCGATTTTTGGACGGATGGGATAAAATTTTGCCACTTTGGGAGTTGGGGTGACGACTCCTGTAGGGGATGGCAGGCAGGTTTCAATAAGTATCTTGTATGTCTTAAAAAGACTTGACAAAGGACGCATTTTTAGTTATTATTGAATAGTCAATATTGAATATTCAGATTATATCTATGAACGATCGATTGCTTTTACTTGGTTTACTCAGACAGAGTGAGATGCATGGCTACCAGCTCTATGATTTCATCGAGCGTAATCTCACAGCCTGTACCAACTTAAAGAAGCCTTCCGCTTACTTTTTACTGAGCAAAATGGAAGTCGAAGGTCTGGTTAGCGTGGCGGAGACTCGCTCTGGGAATCGTCCCCCTCGCAAAGTGTATCGTCTCACGGCGCAAGGAGAACGCCTGTTTTGGCAACTGTTGGAAGAGAATTTGGTGCATTATACGCCAACAGTATTTCCAGATGATATTGGGATTGCTTTCTTAGATCAATTACCCCATGAGCGGGCAATTCAACTGCTACAGAAACGGCGAGAAGCCATGCAAGCTCATCTGGCAGAGTTGGAAGCCATCCCGCCGCACCGCGGCAGCGCCTCGCTGCTGATCCGTCACCAGATCCATCATTTGCGCAGTGAGTTAGTATGGCTCGATGCTTTGCTATCCGAAGTGCAGAGCGCATCCGTTTGGGAAACTGGTGCACAGACTGGCTGCAAACCGACCGAAAGCAAAGCATAATTTTCATCCCATTGTGAGGAGTTAAGTCGTTTATGGCAACATCTACCTTATCTGCATCTGCTGAAGTTGTCAGCGAAAAGTTGAACTTCAAAAAAATCTTACCCATTTTTGTCATTGTCCTGATTGACCTGCTAGGGTTAACCATTATTATCCCCCTCATGCCATTGTATGCCACTGCGTTTGGAGCTTCTCCGTTGTTGATCGGTGTTCTAGGGGCGGCTTATCCGGTCATGCAATTTATCGGCGCACCGTTGTTGGGACGATTATCGGATCGGTATGGGCGTAAGCCTGTCTTGCTAATTAGCCAATTGGGTACTTTTGTCGGCTTTGTGATCCTCGGCCTTGCCAATTCGCTATGGATGCTGTTCCTGGCGCGCGTTCTGGATGGCATCTCAGGAGCAAATATCTCCACCGCCCAGGCAGCTATTAGCGATAGCACAACCGAGAAAACGCGCACGCAAGGGTTAGGTCTGGTCGGGGCGGCCTTTGGCATTGGCTTTATCCTCGGCCCGATTATCGCTTTCGTATCTCTGGCAGCCAGCGGCAATAACTATCATGTGCCGGCTTTTGTGGCTGCTGGTTTTTCCTTGACTTCGATTTTACTGACCTGGTTCTGGTTTGAGGAGACTCTACCCAGGGAACTACGCCAGGCGAAGGCGAAAAAACCGCCTTTTACTCTATCTGCAATGATAGAAGCGGTGCGCCATCCAGCCGTAGGATTCTTGCTGGTGTTAATCTTTGCCCAGCAAATTGCCTTTGGCGGCTTTGAACAGCTTTTGGCGCTCTTTACCCTGAATCGCCTGGGTTTAAACGCTTCGGGCAATGCGATTATCTTTGTATTTGTTGGTTTGATCGTCGTTGCCGTACAGGGCGGTCTGATCGGTCGTTGGAGCCGTAAATATGGGGAGCGCCGGCTGATCCTGGCTGGCCTAGCAACGCTGGCGATTGGACTCACCTTAACCGCCTTCACCCCTCATCAACCCATGCCCTTCTATTCAAAAGCAGCCCTGCAAGCGGAATTACAGGGCTCGGGTACCTTCCGCACCCATGAAAATCCTACCACCCAAAACCTGACCATCGCTATCCCAGACGACAACCAGAAAGGCTGGTTTGGACTGGGATGGTTGCTGGTTGCCATGATCCCGGCTGCGGTGGGAGGCGGCATCCTGCAACCCAGCATCAACAGCCTGATCAGCCAGAAGACGCGTAAGGACGAGGTGGGTGGATTATTAGGCATCTCGGCCGCATTTTTGAGCGGCGCCAATGCCATTGCTCCGCTGGTTGGCGGCCTGATTTTCCAGGCGTGGGGTTCAACAGCTCCATTCCTGATCTTTGGCTTGGTCATGGCAATCCTGCTGAGCCTTGCTCTGATTTACATCAAGTAAAAAAGGGTCCACCTTTTAGGGATTTGTGGTGACGACGATTGCAGGCTACGCCGGACAGGGAAGCGTGCCGCGTTCCAGAGCCGGCATATCACCAGTGTATTCGTAGGGCAAATTTGGAATTTGCCCTACGGTTTTTCATATTCAGACTTTTCAAGAAATTCGTTTGCCTGTGATAACCACGCCAGAAGCTTGCCTAGCGAGCCTTTGTCGCCAATGCAGAAAAAAAGTAGAAGTAGGCATCTCTACGATATAATATGACTCGCTGCACAGGATTTTCCACTCATGAGGAATCAGGTTCCCTCTTCTGGCTCGTCTTCCCCCTTTCAATCTCTCGTCAATGCCCTGTGCAATCTGGGGTTGCCTCTGTTCTTGCTCGGGGTGGTTTTCTTCATGGCTACCTCGCCCGGCGATGGGGAAAATCCAAAATTCTTTGTCCCGCTCATCCGCCGGGTTTCGAGCATCACCCCGATTGCCCTCCTGCTGGCGCGAATTTTACCTCCGCTGGATCGCTGGTGGTTTCGGTTGAGCAACGGAAGGCAAACGCTCACCAGCCTGCTCGCCGATGTGCCGGTTGTGATGTTAACCACCGTTGGCGCCAGGAGCGGGAAACCTCGCACAACACCGCTTCTCCCGATCATTGACCCCGCCAAACCAACCTGCCTTGCCCTGATTGCCACCAATTTTGGTCAGGAACGCTATCCCCAATGGTACTTTAATCTCAAGAAAAGCCCTCAGGCAGTGTGTGCGATGCATGGCGAGCAGAAAACCTATCTGGCTCGCGAAGCCGAAGGAGAAGAATATCAGCGTTACTGGCAGCTTGCCGAAGAAACCTTCTTTGGCTATCGCTTGTATCGCCAGCGCATTCGGAGCAGGCGCATCCCGATCCTCATCCTTGAACCACTAGAGAAAGCATGAGGGGTTGTCTGAGGCGGAAGGCGGGGGTACGGTTGATGCGACTCACACAATTTCCAGGGCGCGATTTTCGCCGCAAAACCGAACCTTTGAGGCGTTTGGATTGCGCATTGCGAATCGAGGTTAGGTAACATCCCAAGGGGCGATTTCACGGTCTGGAGCAGACCGAAGCGAATCCCGAATCGGCTCGGCCAAATCCGGAAGGCAGTCGCCAACCGCAGCCAGCAAGCCAAAGCAACCAGTAATCATCATATCCCCAAAGGGCGCAGCAAAATAGGGGCGTAATCTGGAGGACTTCATCATCTTGCGCCGAGGACCGGTAACCGCCACACCAAAATCGCCTTGATTCAAATCGATGGGCCCCTCGTTGTAGACCAGAGCGCCATGTCCCATGTCGTCAAAGACCTCGGCATGGCGTAAACTTCCCTCAGCCAGGCGAACCAGTAGGGTTTCCAGCTTAGCCAGGTCGAGCAAACCGGTATGATGCTCAAACAAGCCCTCAATGCCTTGCTCGCCGAGGCGGAATGCCAGCGTGTGAAAATTCCCCACATTGGCTACGATCAAGGGTTTGCGGCTGGCAACGATGGGATCAAACAATGCCCCCAAGACGGCGGCCGGGGCAGTATCCATCACTACCAGGGGGGCATCCAGCCCTTTGGCAGATGCTGCTACGGACTGGAGGCGGGTCATGATAGCGGGGATTTGATCGGTGAGGTAAGCAAAAGCGCTCAGGCGGTTTGCGGCGCGCAGCCGTTGGTCAAGGTAATCGAAGCGAAACTGGCGGTCGGAAACATCTGGCGGCGCATCGCCGTGATCGAACACCGCCACGGCAACTGCGCTGAGATCGCTTAAGTCAACCCCAAACAGGCGAAAGGCAGCCGCAATGGTTTGGAAATCAAAGTCTTTCAGTTCAATGCGCTTTACTGCGGCCGGCAAAGACTGGAGTTCATCCTCTGAGACAAGCTGGATGCCCATTTGCTTTACGGCTTCGAGGTCGTCATTGAAGGAACGCGCTGCGGTCGGGGTGGCATACACCGCAAAGCCGGCCCGCAAATGGTCTTCGACCGCCCAGTGTGAAGGGCCACCGCCCATCATCACACCATAAAGGGCAATCGCATCGCCGCCCTGCGTACAGAGCTGCACCTTTCGCCGCACCATCATGGTTGGCGAGGGCAAGATCAGCTTATACCCATTTTCGATATCCAGACGGGAATCGTAGAGGAAAATGTCTTGTGTACCAGTGCCAATATCTACCGTTAAGACTCTCATAGCTCCCTCGTTTGCTAATAAAAGATGTCGTGAAGATGGATTTCGAGAAGCTCACTCTTGCCTGATTATACCCCGCAAGATCATTGCGTTTCGAGATGGGTTGCGGGTGAATGATTACTTTTCAGGTATACTAAAGGAAACTCACTTGAACTGAGGTTGATCATGAGCAGACTGGATGATGAACTACGGCGTTGGGAGGAAAACACCCTCCAGCCGACCTTAAGCCGTTTTCCGGAGCGCAAGCAGGAGTTTGTCACTTCCTCTGGCATCCCGATGCCCCGTTTTCTTTTGCCAGAGTGTGGAGAGGCAGAATATCTCGAAAAACTAGGCTTTCCCGGTGAAGTGCCCTTCACGCGGGGCATTCAGCCCACCATGTATCGCGGCCGTTTCTGGACGATGCGCCAGTATGCCGGCTACGCTACCGCCGAAGAATCGAATCGGCGCTACCGCTATTTGCTTGAACAAGGTCAAACCGGCTTGTCGGTTGCTTTTGACCTGCCCACCCAGATTGGCTACGATGCCGATGACCCGATTGCTAGCGGTGAAGTGGGCAAGGTAGGGGTCTCGATCTCCTCCTTGCAGGATATGGAAACCCTGTTTCGCGAGATTCCTCTCGACAAGGTCTCGACCAGCATGACCATCAACGCCCCGGCGGCTATCCTGCTGGCGATGTACCTTGCCGTTGCCAAAAAACAGGGTGTGGAAATCCGCCAACTGCGCGGCACGATCCAAAACGATATTCTCAAAGAATACGTGGCGCGTGGGACATATATCTTTCCGCCCAAGCCATCGATGCGGTTGATCACCGATATTTTCCGCTATTGTCACCACGAAGTGCCTCATTGGAATACGATCAGCATCTCCGGTTATCACATTCGCGAAGCCGGCTCAACCGCCGTTCAAGAAGTGGCTTTTACCCTTGCTCATGCCATTGCCTATATTGAATCCGCAATCCAGGCTGGGCTGAACGTGGATGAGTTTGCGGATCAAATTTCGTTCTTTTTCTGTGTCCATAACAACTTTCTGGAAGAGATCGCCAAATTTCGCGCTGCGCGGCGCTTGTATGCCAGGATCATGCGTGAACGATTTAAGGCACAAAACCCCCGCTCGTGGATGCTGCGCTTTCATTCTCAGACCGGCGGTTCGACCCTGACTGCCCAACAGCCCCAAAACAACATTGTGCGTACGACCATTCAAGCGCTGGCGGCTGTCCTGGGTGGCACGCAATCTCTGCACACCAACAGCATGGACGAAGCGCTCTGGTTGCCAACGGAATCCTCGGTGCGCGTTGCCCTGCGCACCCAGCAGATCATCGCCTATGAGTCCGGCGTTGCCGATACGATTGACCCGCTAGCCGGTTCATGCCTGATTGAGTATTTGACCGATGAGATCGAACAGCGTGCCCAGGTCTATCTCGATCGCATTGATGCTTTGGGGGGAGCGCTGGCAGCCATCGAACAGGGGTTTATCCAGAACGAAATTCAGAACGCCGCCTACCAGACCCAAATGGCCATCGAACGCGGCGAACAAATCGTGGTTGGCGTGAACAGATTTCAAATTGACGAAAAGCTCGAATTAGAACGCCTGAAAGTCGATCCAGCCATTGAAATGGCTCAACGCCAGCGTCTGGCAGAGCTGCGCGCCAGACGAGACAATCTTCGCGTTCAGGAATTGTTAGCCCAATTGGAAACTGCCGCTCGAGGAGAGGCAGCCCTCATGCCCCTCTTCATCGAGTGCGTTGAGAACGATATCACCCTTGGCGAGATTTGTAACACCCTGCGCCGCGTGTGGGGTGAATACCAACCACCGCAGTTTTAGGAGAGTCTGATGCCCACCATTCGCAAAATCAACCATCTAGCCGTTGTAGTCTCAGATATGGAAGCAGCCCTTGCCTTCTGGAGAGACGCCCTAGGCATTCCCTTGGCTGAAGTGCGGGATGTTCCAACCGAAGCGGCTCAAGTTGCTTTCTTGCCGCTCGCCGATTCAGAGATCGAGTTGGTGCTTCCTACCCGCGAGGACAGCGGTTTGGCAAAGTATCTTGCCAAACGCGGCCCGGGGATGCACCACCTTTGCCTCGAAGTCGACGATCTAGTGGGGATGCTGCGCCAGCTAAAGGAAAGAGGCATTCGCTTGATCAACGAAGAACCCCGCAGCAGCGCAGATGGCAAAACATATGCCTTTATCCACCCCGAAAGCACCCATGGGGTGCTGGTCGAACTGTATGAAATACCCCCTGCCCCTAAGTAATCTGGTGACCTTTGAAAGCGAAACGTTTCATGTACCTGTTTTCAGCATTGCTTGCCATCCTCGGCGGGGTTGCCTACCATCACTTTGTCAAACGCATCCCTGCCACCATCCATCCTATTGTCTCGATTGTTGGCATCTATGTTTGGGTGCTCCTGCTCAGTAGCGCCTTTTTAGCCCTGTTTCCACCGCTTGAAGGCTATCGCTTTCACTTTCGACAGCTCAGTTGGGTGCAATTCGGCGTCGCAGTATCGGTTTTTCTGCTTGAGTTAGGGTTTGTCTTGATGTACCGCGCTGGCTGGAACTTAAGCAGCGGCAATTTGGTTACCGGTGTTTTCATTAACATTATCCTGGTCGGGTTGGGCTTGTTGTTACTGCGCGAGAAAGTGAACCTGATCAACGTCATTGGCATTGCTCTTTCGATCATCGGCGTGGCGATGATCAGTTATCGCCCCTGAAAGAGATTTTGATCTCCCAGAGGAGAAGGGATGGCAGATTTTTTCAATTGGAATGTGGAACGCTTTCAGGACTTATCCCGTTCAACGACAGGTTGAGGAGGTCAGATGCGAACTGAACAAGTCTGGCATCGGGAAATGCGCTCTTTCCCTTTCCATGGCTGGTTAGGACTTGTCCTGACCCTGGTGTTCTGGATGTTGAACTGGGGCTTAAGCGGCATCCGCACGCACTACCTGTTTTTTGGCTTGTGGTTGGGTTTTTGCCTGACGGTGGATGGGCTCACCTGGTGGCTGCGCGGCAGCTCGATGCTGCAGCGCAGTTGGCGGCGCTTCCTTGCCCTGTTTCTGCTCTCGGCGCCGGTGTGGTGGTTGTTTGAATTCTTTAACGAGCGACTGCAAAACTGGCATTACCTTGGCACCGAAACCTTCACCGCTCCGATTTTTCGTTTGTGGGCAACGCTTAATTTCACCACGGTCATCCCGGCTGTATTTTGTGCTTCCGAGCTGGCAGCCGGCTTTCGGTGGATTCAACGCTTGCGGCGCGGGCCAGTCATCCGCCCTACCCGCTTTACCACTCTGGCTTTCTTCTTTGCCGGCTGGATCATGCTGGCGTTGCTCTTGATCTGGCCGCGCTGGTTCTTCCCCTTTGTATGGATTTCGGTGTACTTTATTTTGGAGCCAATCAACGTCTGGCTTGGCAGTCGCAACCTGGCACAGTGGACGGCAAAAGGCGATTGGCGGCCGGTGGTCTCTTTATGGATAGGGGTGTTGATTTGCGGCTTCTTTTGGGAATTGTGGAATTATTATTCCTACCCAAAGTGGATTTACACCATTTCCTACGCCGATTGGTTGCGGATCTTCGAAATGCCCTTGCTGGGATATGGCGGCTATTTGCCGTTTGCCCTGGAGCTCTATGCTATGACTCATCTATTGGTCGGTTTGGCAGGCAAAAAAGACCTCCATTTTGTGGCGATCGAACCCACATCGCCAGCCTGAGAAAGGGGCGAACCAGGACAACATTGTACGAACAAGATTGCTTGCTTGAGGTCGGTTTTCTTGCCTTGTCCTGGTCACAACCCTCAATCGATAAAGGGTGCAATACCGGTAAACAGAATTGCCAGTCCAAATTGCAATAAGAACAAGACTGCCAGCACGTAAGCAATCGAGGTTAATAGGGGATTCTCCGATTGGCGCGGCAATTCCTGACTTTCGGCGAGCAGGCGCAAGGCTCTGGCCGTTTGTCTGGCAAGCGTCCCAACGCGCTGGGAGCTTCCCCCCACCCAGTACCAATGGCTTTGCGAGTCGGGGATGACGATCCGTTGTCCCGCAAAGGTTTGCCACAAACCTTGTCCGTTTGTCGGAGAGGTTTCCAGAGCCTGAGTAGAAAACACCAGCGCTTTTGCCTGTTTCCATTGTGTCTCTGAAGGTTGCTCGTCCTCTTCCAGCCAGAAAATCGGCAAAAGGGGTGCTTCTTTGCGCAGGCTGTCGGCCAGTTCTTTGGCGAGCTGGCTTTCTTTGGCTAACCGAATGATGACCGGATAATCGGCTTGGCGGGCTGCCAGAGAAGCGGCTGCCAGACGCTGATCGCGGCGTAAAGCGAGGATATGGTAAATCAGCACCACCAGGAAGATGAGCGTCAGACGCAAGTGCAGCAGGCTATCCAGGGCGAGGTTCTCGGTGGGAGTTCCCAAAAAGGCGCGCAGGATTTCAAAGAAAAAGCTCCCCGTGGCAAACATTGTCCCCACCACGCCGACGAAAATCCATGCATACAACATCGCTTTGCGCACCAGCGAGCGCCGCGCATGATCTCCTGCTTCTCTTGCTTGAGCCGCTTCCTGCTGAAGGGGACGCCAGTAGTGTAACCAGACAGGAATGGCGATTGCCAGGGTTGCAAGCGAAGCGCTGAGTTCCCCTCTGCCACGCTCAACAAAGTAGGTGCTGTTTCCCAAAACCAGATTGATTAGAAAATCGAGCAGGCGGCTGCTGCCCAGCAGGATTGCCAGCAAAGCTGCGCTTGCTACAATCGTGGCATGGAAACGTTCTAGAGCGTTTTGCAGGAGAGGCATTTCGCGCAGGCGCACAGCTTCCTGCCGTTGCCTGCCATACCACCCCCAAACGACGCTAATCGGGACCCCAACCGCAATCGCCGGGCGCAAGAAATGCAGACTCTGAGCAAGGCTCAGGCTCTCGCCAAACACGAGGCGCAAAATCAGGTCGCCAATCTTGCCAAGCTGGTATAGCGTCAGAAACATCCCTATCCAGGTCACTATATAGAGAAAGGCAAGTCGCAACCATGAAAACGCTTCGGCGCTTTCTGTCAACGAGTGATCGATCAGACGTTGGGTGGCGAGCCAGATGGGGAGTCCAACGGCTAAGAGCGCCAGCCCATTGGCGAGCTGGGTGGCAGCCGGCGCTCCCAGCCCTTGTGGAGAGAGCAAGAGATAAGCCACAAGCTGGCGCACCCCCAGCACGGTCAAAGCCAGGGAATAGCCCAGCCAGAGGTAACGATACAAGCGGCGCGCATCGGCGTAATTCTCGCTCAGCCACTCTTTCTCCTGTTCGGAGAGCGCGGCGCAAATTTCGCCACTCCAGTTTTCTCGATTACGGCGAAACAAATAGGCTGCCAGGAGCAGGTTCACACCCACCGCCACCGCGTTATCAGCCAGAGTTTGTCCGCTACCCAATAGGGCTTGGCTGCTATCGATGCCAAAGGCCTGGGTGAGACTGCGGCTTAGAAAGGCAAGCGCGTTTTGTGCAGCCGGCAACAAGGTTGCTACCAGGGCAACATAGAAGAAGACCGCTCGGATGCGTGAACCTGCTTCATCGGCGTTTTCAGCCGCCATGCGCTGTACCATCTGCCAGTGCACCCAAAAGACCGGTAAACCAACCAGGATGAACGCTAAAGGTGCAGCCAATCGATCGGCTGTAGCTCCCAATACGGCGGGAGAAAAGACGGTGCGCATCAAGCCGATCAATCCCCAGATAACCGTCTCAAGGCTGACCAGCGTCACTGCATAAAAGTAAAGTCGCCGGATGATCTGCATAGCTGGCCTCCTCAATCCTGTCCTGCGGGGACCGGAATTATCGGTTCAGGGGCGGGAACAGACGGGTTGTACCAGTCCCAGTTCCAGTAGGGATAAGGCATATTTTCCAGTTTCCAGCGCCCGTCTTTATCTCGGCGCAGGGTCGCCTGCCAGTTCTCGGTGAAGGAATTGCCAAATGGATCATTGGCGTTGCGGATTAGGAATAACTCCACTGTGGCGACTTCTCCCTCAATCACTGCCTTACCCACCTCCAGGCTAACCCCGCGCGGATCGATTTGACGGGTGACAAACGCCTGGCGGAATTGGGTTTCATCGGGCTTGAATTCCCCCTCTTTGAGATAACCGTAAGCTCTGGCGTAATCGGATTTCAGCAGGGCAATCACATAGTTGCGCACCACCCCTTCGGGCGAGCTTTCTTCCCCATACTCCAGGGCTTGCTGACGGGTAAAATAGACGACCAGGGAGAGAATGACCAGGAGCAAAATACCGACCAGAATCCAGTTTAGAAAACGATCTGATTTCACGTTGTCCTCCATCTCTTTGTGCTTCAATCACTATAACCCGGTTTCGATTGCAAAGCTACGCAGCTCCAGACCAACCTAAGCGTGAAGAATACTTAACAAGACGATATTTCCTTCCGATTTGTTCCTGGTAGAAATAGAGACCAGGTTGATAACCGCTTAGGTAGGTCATGGCTGAACAAGCTTAATCGAGTACAATATTCTCTTGAACACTCTACACTTTCGATAAGGACAAACGCCATGAGCTCTGCGAGAAAAGTGATTCTGGTCATGTCGGATGCGTTGCGCTTTGATACCGCCGTAGAAGGGATGGGCTTTCTCGGTCACCTGGTTGAGAATAAGCTGGCAACGTTATATAAAATTCACGGGGAACTGCCCAGCATGTCCCGTCCGATGTATGAAACCATCCACACCGGCTTGCCGACCATCGAACACGGCGTGGTTTCCAACTACGTCGTTCGTCTTTCAACCAAGCCGCACATCTTTCAGGTTGTTAAGGAGGCTGGACGGGTCACGGCTGCGGCGGCTTATTATTGGATCTCGGAACTTTACCAGCGGGTTCCGTATGATCCGATCAATGACCGCGAAGTTGACGATCCAGAGGCGACCATCCAGCACGGGCGGTTCTATATGCGGGATGAGTACCCGGATGAGGAACTGTTCCTCAGCGCAGCCACGCTAGTGCGCAAATTCCAGCCGGATTATCTGCTGGTTCACCCCATGGGCATGGATTATAAAGGGGAAACGCACGGCGCCGACTCCGCCCAATATCGCAAACAAGCCATGCGTCAGGATGTGATTCTCTCGAACCTGATCGGCGAATGGTTGCAAACTGGCTATACCATCCTGGTTACCGGCGATCACGGAATCAACAACGATAAAATACACGGTGGGACGACCGATGAAGTGCGCGATGTTCCGTTGTATCTGATCGAGCCAGGTCTGCAAGGCAAAGGCTGGACAGGCGAGACCGTTTCTCACCTGCAGATTGCCCCAACTGTCTTGAAGATGATGGATCTCCCCATCCCAGGCACAATGCGCGCCCAGCCGTTAGTGTAGATCTCGTTTTTCTTCGTCGTCTGGGTGCTGCGCTAGTTTGTCTGTCGGGCTACGTCCAAACTGTTCGATCTGTTCTGCCATCTGACGTAGGCGGGCATCGACGCGGGCAAAGAAGCTACCGGCTTCGTATTGCCCGTCTTCGCCGCGCTTGCCGGCCGGCATTCCACTTAAGATTTCAATCCCTTCCTCGACCGTGTTCACGGCCCAGATGTGGAATTTGCCTTCCTGCACCGCCTGGCGCACGGCAGCTTTGAGCATTAAGTTCTCCACGTTGCTGGCCGGGATGATCACCCCTTGCTCACCGGTCAACCCGAAGGCTTGACAGACATCGAAGAATCCCTCGATTTTCTCGTTGACGCCGCCAATTGCCTGGATTTCGCCCTTTTGATTGACCGAGCCGGTCACGGCAATGCCCTGGCGCAAGGGGACATCAGCTAAAGCCGAGAGCAAGGCGTATAACTCGGCGCTGGATGCGCTATCCCCTTCGACACCGCTATAACTTTGTTCGAACACCAGGCGCGCCGATAGACTGAGAGGTTTGTCGTGGGCAAATTTTTGGCTCAGATAGCCACTCAAAATTAAAACGCCTTTGGTGTGTATCGGGCCTCCCAGCTTGGCTTCGCGCTCGATATCGATCAAACCTTCCCGCCCTAACCCAACGCTAACCGTGATGCGGTTGGGCTGCCCAAAGCTATAATCGCCCAGGGCGACGACCGATAGGCCGTTTACCTGGCCAACTTGCTGACCGCTCACGTCAATTTTCAGGGTGCCCCGCCTGATCAGCTCATAAATGCGCTCCTGAATCAGATTGGCTCGGACGCGTTGTTCCTCGAGGGCTTTCTCTAAATGCTCCACCTGAATCTGGGTTGCACCGTCCTGTTGGGCGTAGTAATTTGCCTCGCGCAGGATGTCCGAAAGCTCGCGAAAGCGCACCGAAAGTTTACGTTGATCCTCAGCCAGACGAGAGCCAATCTCCACAAAGCGTGCCAGGGCAGCGCGTTCCAGGTGTAGCAAACCTTCGTTTTCACAAAGCGTGCCGACAAAGGCAAGATAATCTTCGATGCGTTGTTCGTTGCGTTCCATGACGGTATCGAAGTCAGCCTTGACCTTGAACAGTTCGGCAAATTGATCGTCCAACGCTTGGGCCAGTAAGAACAGATATGGCGTGCCGATCAGGATGACCTTGACGTTGAGGGGAATGGGTTCGGGGCGCAGACTGCGGGTGGCGAATCCGATCCGTTCGCCGATCTCTTCAATGACGATTTCCTGATTCTCTAAAGCGCGTTTCAACGAATCCCAGGCGAACGGGTTTGCCAGCAATTGTTGAAAAGGCAAGACCAGATAGCCGCCATTGGCGCGGTGCAGTGACCCCTGGCGGATGAGGGTGAAGTCGGTGACCAGAGCGCCAAACTGGGCTTCCTGTTCGATCTTGCCAAACAGATTGGGCAGGGTGGGGTTCATCTCCACCACCACCGGTGCGCCCCGCAATGCCGAATTGTCCACCAGAACATTGACCGAATACTTCCGTAGGGGGGTTTGTCGGCTGCGTTTGGGAAGCGCAGCAGTCTGGCTTTCTTCCTCTCCCTCGCCTTCGCCGCGGATCAGGGCAAGATTTTCCAGTATATCTTTCTGAACCTGATCGATAAAGTCGTTGACTTCAGCAACCGGGCGGTATTTTTCTTTGAGTTCTTCAATCAGGCGTTGCATGGCAAAGGTGGCAACGCGTTGGTCGAGCTGTTGCAGGGCTTCGGCAGCGGCGCGGTCGGCCGCCCGCGCCTGGCGAAGGGCTGACTCCAAGGCTTCCTGCACCTTTTTCTGGCGGGTCAGGATGGCTTCTTTCTGTTCATCGGGCAAGCGCAGGAACTCGGCTTCTTCGAGCGGTTTGCCGTCCAGCACCGGAATGGTCAACAAACCAACCGGGGTTGGCTGGATGAGAAAACCTTCCTGGCGGGCAAATTGATTGATATTCTCCAGCAAGGTTTGCTTTTGCTGTTGAAAGGTGCGCAGGGTTTCCTCCTTTAGCGCAGCATATTGTTCGCTTTCGAAAGCGCTGCGGATTTCCTTGACGGCTTCGCGCACCAGGCGCTCCATATCCTTTTGAAACTCTACCGCCCGGCCCGGAGGAAGCAAAATTGCATTGGGTCGGCTGGGATCGTTGAAATTGTTGACATAACACCAATCGGGTGGCGTAGGCTGGGCAGAAGCAATCTCTTCGAGGAACTGTTTGATAGCCGTGGTGCGTCCAGTGCCAGGCAGGCCAGAGACATATAAATTAAAGCCTTTGCTTTGAATTCCCAGCCCAAATTTCATTGCCTTGACGGCGCGATCCTGACCGATAATGGCCTTCAATCGCCCGGAAGTCAGGCTGGAGGGGATGGGAATTTGAGCTGGATCACAGCGATGATACAAACGTTCTACGGGCAGTTCCTCGATCATCAGGTGCTCCTGTTCTTCCAAAACGGCCAACCTGCGCCGGTAAGCACGCAAGGGCGTGGCAACAAAAATCTTGCGGGCTGCTAACCGGGCGGCAACATCGCTAACGTAAGGCTCAGGCGTGTTGGTTGACTTCTTGCAAGGCGCATTGAGCAGCAGCCACGCCGCTGCCAACCGCAAAGCGATATCCCAGGCTGGCTAACGCTCGTTCAATGGCGCTCACCGTGCCGATCAGGTCGCCAAAACTGATATTGCCCATGTGTCCAACGCGGAAATACTGTTGCTTGATGGCCGGCAACAATCCGCCGGAGATGATCACCTCTTCCTGGGCGACGCGGGGCAAGAAATCAGATGCCTGGATGCCTTGCGGATAACGAACGGCTGTCAGGGTATGGGCCGCAACCTCTTCAGAAATCGGAATCTGCTCTAGCTCGAGAGCGGTCATGGCAGCTTTGAAGGCGCGGCTCATCTGGCGATGACGAGCGTAGCGGTTTTCCATTCCTTCAGAGACAATTTGGGAAAGGCTGACGTTTAAGGCGCGAATCAGGTTGATCGCTGGGGTGGCGAAATAGTCAAATTGCCGGGCTTCATGAGCCTGCATGACCGGCAGCCAATTCAGCCAATCACCATAGTAATTCGCCAGGGGGGTCTTGCGATTGCGTCGCACCTCTAAAGCACGCTGGCTCACCATCCAGAGGGCTAAGCCTGGCGGCACACCGATTGCCTTTTGCGAACCGGTCAGGGCAACGTCCACCCCCCATTCATCCATGCGCAGTTCTTCGGCGGCAACGGAACAAACTCCATCGACCACACATAAGGCGCCGTATTGATGGGCAAGACGGGCTATAGTTGGGACATCGTTCAGGACGCCGGTCGAAGTATCGACATGGGAGAAAAAGATTGCCTTGTAACCGTCTTTTTTGAGTTCTTCTTCAATTTGTTGCGGATCGGGGCGGGCGCCGATGGTGGCTTTAATTTGGGTGACCTGAGCGCCATAGCGTTCCAGGATCTCTCCAAACCGTTCGCTGAAATAACCGATGTTGAGCAACAACACCCGATCCCCATCCTCAACCAAATTGGCTGCCGCCACATCCATGGCAAACGTCCCGGAAGCAGCAACAATAAAGGGTTGACCTTTGGGTGACTGGAAGACCTGATGCATTTTTTCGAGGGCTTCGCCAAAGGTCTGGATAAAAACCGCATCCGTATGACTGCTGGTTGGCTCGCTCATCGCTGCCAGAACCGCAGGGTCGAATTCAATGGGTCCGGGAATCATAAGCAATTTGTGGCTTTTCATCTTCGTTATCCTTTGCTGAATGATATAGGGTTGCTGAGGAAGCGTGGCAAAGCCCAGGGCTTCTCAAAACGGATGTCCTATTTTACTCCAAAATAACCGCAGAGCAGCTATAGAAACTTTTCGTCTTTTCGCCTTTCGAGGAATTACCTACCAAAGGCTCTATTTGGCAGGACAGACCGTCCACGAATATTGCACGAATACATGAAGTGCGCTTCCATTCGTTTATTCGTGGTCAATTCGTGGACGGTTTTCTCAGCAAATTATCAACACGAATTGTGATGGTTGGTTGTTACCCTTTTGAGGGTTTTACAAAATTGCCGCAAATTAAGTCATGCTATATAATACGACTTAGGAAAAGGATCATTCTATGGCTCAAGCGAAAATCAATCCTCAGATCATCCGCTGGGCTCGCCAACGACTTGGTTTGTCCCTTGAAGAGACCGCCCGTAGGGTTGGGATCAGAGGGAAGCCAGAGCGTTTATTGGCCTGGGAGAATGGGGAACAATATCCCACATTCCGACAAGCGCAGGAACTCTCTAAAGTGTTGCGCATCCCATTTGGCTATCTCTTTTTATCCAAAGCTCCTCAACCTATACCGCCGATCGCTGATTTTCGGACTCTGCCCAGAGATGTGCTGGCAAAGTTTAGCCCCGAACTGGAAGATGTCCTGAATGACGCCTGTCGTAAGCGAGACTGGCTCCGCGAGCGCAGATTGCAGGAAGGGGGTCAACCCTTACCATTTGTCGCACGCTTTAGTGCTCAGACGCCTTACGGATTGATTTGTGAAGATATTCGGATGACTCTAAACCTGCCGATACCAACGGCGAAAAATGTCAAATCTCATGAGGAACACTTAAGATATCTAGTCCAGCAGAGCGAAAAAGCTGCCATTGTGGTTTTGCAAAGTGGCTATGTGGGTAGTAACACCCACCGTTCTCTTTCTGTCGACGAATTCCGTGGTTTTGTCCTAGCCGACCCCTATGCGCCGATTATTTTTTTGAATGCAAAAGATGCTATCCACGGCCGTATCTTCACCCTTGCTCACGAACTTGCCCATTTGTGGACGGGCACAAGCGGTATCTCTAACCCGCAATTGGGAGCAGGAGAGAACCAGCTTGAAATTGAGCGACTGTGCAATCAAGTGGCAGCAGAATTACTGGTTCCGGCTCAGGTCCTCAAGGAACGCTGGGGCACTCTTAACTATCTAGACCTTGCCAGAGATTTTTGCGTAAGCGGGCTGGTTATTCTGGTTCGGGCTTACGAAATGGGTTTACTGGAAAGGCAAGAATTCCAAAAGCTTTATGCTGAATCCAAACAGAAAATCAAAATAAACAGCGAATACGAAAAATCTTCCACTGGCGGATATTTTTATCGCACCTTCCAAGTCCGAAATGGGCGCCTGTTGGTGAGCGAAGCAGCCCAGGCTCTGCGAGAAGGCAGCTTGTTATATAGAGAGGCGGCGATACTCCTAAATGCCAGTCCGGAAACCCTGGAGAAAGCTTTAGAAAGTCTATAGAGGGACTCATTTGCGCTACTGCCTGGACTCTAACGTCTATATCGAAGCTCATCGTCGTTACTACGCCTTTGATATTGCACCAGGCTTTTGGGATGGTCTTGTTCGTTTGGCAGAACAACAAATTATTTGTAGCCCTATCCTTGTCTATAACGAAATAGCAGTTTCTCATGATGTATTGGCAAAGTGGGCAAAATTGAACAAAGATCTTCTTTTTGTAGAGATTGACGACCCAACCCAAGAAGTCTTTAAGCAGATTGTCGATCAAATAGTTCTATCATACGAACCTCACCAGGTACAAAACTTCCTTTCAGGTGCAGACCCCTGGGTGATTGCTTACGCTAAGGTGCATCAATTGGCTGTAGTCACAATGGAATCGGCAAGGGATGAAATCCAGAATGCTGACGGAAAAATTAGCGGCAGGATAAAAATCCCAAATATCTGCCACCGTTTTGATATACCATACAAAGATACCTTTGCCCTGTTGCGAGAGCAGAAGATTGTTTTGCGTTAGAACGCATACCAGTTTTTCAAATTTAGATTTCTTCTATTTCTGTAATTGCCTAACAAAGGCACTACTTGGCAGGACAGACCGTCCACGAATATTGCACGAATGCATGAAGTGCGCTTCCATTCGTTTATTCGTGGTCAATTCGTGGACGGATTTCTCAGCAAATTATCAACACGAATTGTGATGGTTGGTTGTTACCCACAATGTGTGATGGATAGCATTATATAAAACTTGACAGTCTTACTATTCAATGATACATTACATTTGCAAATGAAATTTGCTTGACAAAGGTGCGCTGTTTGCCCGGATGCACAGCGCGCAATGGGGAAAGCCGGTGAGGCGTTTCAAACGATAGTCCGGCGCTGTCCCGCAACGGTAACGTCTCTGACGAAGCCCGAATTCCCGCCTTTGTCCAGCTCGTTTGCTCCCTCGCGGTAAGGGAGGCCGGGCAACCAAAGCGATTACTCGCTTTGGGGATTAGAATTCCTCCCGCCCAAGCGGCGGGTTTCTTTTCGAACGGCTTCTCTAAAGCGAGAAGCCGTTAATTTTATCTCTTTGAGGTGATCGATGCATAGATCAGGCTTTTTTCTGACAATCCTTCTTGCCACGGTGTTGCTGGTTGCGTGCACTGCAGGAGGACAGACACTCTCCTCGCTGCCTTCGCCGACCTCTCTGCCACCAACCCCGCAATCCATTCGTCTTCGGGATGGGCTGGGGACAGAAATTGAATTGTCTGGCGCAGCTCAACGGATTGTCTCACTTGCCCCCTCCAACACAGAAATTCTCTTTGCCCTTGGGGCCGGCAATCAACTGGTGGGTCGCGATTCGTTTTCGGACTACCCATCCGAAGCGCTTCAAATCCAGGATGTAGGTGGCGGATTTGGCAATCTGGATGTCGAAACGATCATCGCTCTCCAACCCGATCTTATCCTGGCTTCCCCTCTGACGGCTGCGGAACAGGTGCAGGGTTTGCGGGATTTAGGCTTAACCGTCTTTGTGTTGCCGAACCCGCTCCAGTTTGACGATCTTTACACCAATCTGATGACCGTTGCCAGCTTAACGGGTCGGATTCAAGAAGCCGAGACATTAATTGTCCAATTAAAACAGCGCGTTCAAAGCGTTGATGAGAAACTGAGCGGCATTGCCCGGCGCCCATTGGTCTTTTATGAAATCGATGGCACAGACCCGAATGCACCCTGGACGGCCGGACCGAATACCTTTATCGATATGTTGATCACCAGAGCCGGTGGTCTGAATTTCGGACATGACCTTCAAGGCGACTGGGTACAGGTGAGCCTCGAGGAGATTTTGCGCCGCGATCCTGAATTGATCTTGCTCGGTGACGCCATTTGGGGTGGGGTTACGGTAGAAGCGGTAATGGCTCGCCCCGGATGGGGGGAGCTAAGCGCAGTGAAAAACCAACGCGTTTACCCCTTTGACGACAACATCGTCAGCCGTCCAGGCCCGCGCCTAGTAGATGGGTTGGAAGCCCTGGCGAAATTGTTTCACCCCGATCGCTTTCAATAGGAGGAGCATATTGCCGTGAAAGCTCCATCCACCTTGTCATTTTGGAGCGCACGACCGTATTTGGTCAGTGGTCTGGCGTTAGCCTTGGCGTTGTTTTTCAGTGTGGCGGTTGGAGCAGTGTGGATTCCGCCGCAGACCATGGCGCGTTTATTGGCTGCGCTGGCGGTGCCGCTTGATTTGTCCGATGTTCCACCCGCCTATCGGACCATTGTCCATAACGTGCGTCTGCCTCATGCCATCTTGATGGCGCTCAGCGGAGCCGCTCTGGCAAGCAGTGGGGCTGCCTATCAAGGGTTATTCCGCAACCCGCTGGCAGACCCCTATTTGATCGGGGTTGCCTCAGGGGCAGGGCTGGGAGCTGTGATTGCCCTGGCGTTGCGCTGGCCTGCCACCCTGAGCGGATGGTTGGTTGTGCCGCTAGCGGCTTTCAGCGGCGCGCTGCTGACGGTCTTGATCGTTTACCGCCTGGCAAGGGTCAACCAATCGCTGCCGACCACCACGTTGATTTTAGCCGGCGTAGCGGTCAGTTCTTTTGCCACAGCTTTAACCTCTTTCATTATGTTACGCTCCCGTGATGAACTTCATCGAGCGTTGGCATGGTTATTAGGCGGCTCGACGGTGAATGGCTGGACGCCAGTTTGGGCTGCTTTTCCTTACATTGTTACTGGCTTTCTGGTCTTGTGGTCGCTTGGGCATGTGTTGAATGTGTTGCAATTTGGCGAGGAGCAGGCGCATCAGTTAGGCATTCCGGTTGAGCGGGCAAAACTGTTGCTTATCCTTGCCGCGTCTTTGACGACTGCCGCAGCCGTATCCTTTTCTGGACTGATCGGCTTTATCGGCCTGATTGTCCCCCATACCATGCGGTTGCTGTGGGGACCAGACTATCGGCGCCTGCTGCCGCTTTCGGCTTTGGGAGGCGCAGGTGCCTTGCTATTTGCCGATTTGTTGGCGCGGGTTGCTCTGGCGCCGCAGGTGTTGCCGGTGGGAGTGGTCACAGCTCTAGCCGGAGCACCGTTCTTCCTCTGGCTATTGCGCCGCGCCAAAAGCGAGTTCAT
Organism: Anaerolineales bacterium; assembly: GCA_034434515.1. GTDB lineage: Bacteria > Chloroflexota > Anaerolineae > Anaerolineales > UBA4823 > NAK19. The sequence continues at coordinate 74,162 of DAOTZA010000097.1, forward strand.
TTGGTAAGAGGTCGAGTCGATGAAAATTGGAGCTAGGCTCAGTTTACAGTCTATCCAGGTTGCCTATAACGGCAAAGCCATCCTCAAGGATGTGAGTTTAGAAGTGCGACCTGGGGAAATCTTAGCTTTGGTCGGTCCGAATGGGGCTGGTAAGACGACCTTGATCCGCACAGCCAGCGGCGTTCTGGAACCTGCGCAGGGTACGGTGCAGGTAAATGAGCAGGATATTCGCCAGTTAACGCCACCTGAAAGGGCACGGTGGATGGCGGTTGTCCCCCAAGCGCGCCAATTGCCGGCCACCTTTACCGTAGTTCAAACGGTAATGCTTGGTCGTACCCCCTATTTGGGTTGGCTGGGATTTCCCAAAAAGGAGGATGAAGAGATTGTACAACAGGTCTTGAGGCGCACGCAACTCGAAGATCTTGCCAACCGCCGCATTGGGGAGCTTTCTGGCGGGGAACAACAGCGCGTTCTGTTAGCCCGCGCCCTTGCCCAGAACACCCCCATCCTCCTTTTGGATGAGCCGACCGCCCATTTGGATTTGCACCATCAGGCCTTGATCCTGAAACTGGTACAACAAACGGTGCAAGAATGTGGATTGGCAGTGTTGCTGGCAATCCATGATTTGAATCTGGTCTCGTTATATGCTGACCGGGTTGCTTTATTGGTGAACGGGCGTCTACAGCGCGAAGGGTTACCTGCTCAGGTTTTGACCAAAAGTGAGATTGAGCATGCCTACGGGGTAGAGGTGGAATTGCTTGAACATCCCCGTTTGTCTGCTCCGTTTATCATCCCTCATTCAAACGGTTCATCGGAAAGGATAGCGTATGTCGGCTAAAGGACGGCGAGGTTTGGTGCTGGTTTTCACCGGCAATGGCAAAGGCAAGACAACCGCAGCTTTAGGCACGTTGTTTCGGGCATGGGGTAGGGATTTTCGCGTTTGTGTCATTCAGTTCCTCAAAGCTGAAACCGGTGCCTGGGGAGAAGTGAAAGCTGCCCAACGCTTGGGCATCGAATGGCACAAGACCGGCGATGGGTTCACGTGGACGTCGAAAGACATCGATGAGACCAGGGCCAAAGCCTTGCACGGTTGGGAGTTAGCAAAGCAAAAGATCGCCAGCGGTGAATACGATCTGGTTATCCTGGATGAATTTACCTATCCGCTTGCCTTTGGTTGGCTAGACCCTGTAGAAGTCATCGAATGGCTGCGTTCCCATAAGCCGCCCCAGATGCACTTGATCATCACCGGTCGAGATGCGCCGCCGTTGTTGATCGAATATGCGGATTTGGTGACCGAGATGAGAGAGGTGAAACACCCTTTTGCTATCGGCGTCAAAGCGCAGGTAGGGATTGAGTATTGAGACCCTCACCCCCAACCTCTCTCCCGGAGGGCGAGGGGAGAGACCCTCACCCCCAACCCCTCTCCCGGAGGGCGAGGGGAGAGACCCTCACCCCCAACCCCTCTCCCAAAGGGCGAGGGGAGACACCCTCACCCCCGGCCCCTCTCCTAGGGGGAGAGGGGAGTTGGATTCCCTTCTCCCTTAGGGAGAAGGGTTAGGGATGAGGGATAACAGCAAGGGCGCTTCGGAGCGTCGGCGGGCGAGGGAGTAACCCTCACCCCCAACCTCTCTCCCGGAGGGCGAGGGGAGAACCCTCACCCCCGACCCCTCGCCCTTTGGGCGAGGGGAGAATAAGAAATCTAAGGAGCAATGATATGGAACTCAACGAACTGATCCAAACCATCCAACCTCTCGATGAAGACGCAATGGCGCAGGCGCAAGCCCGTCAAAATCGTCTGACCAAGCCGCCAGGTAGCCTTGGGCGGCTGGAATCACTCTCGATTCAGGTTGCCGGCATCAGCGGACAAATGCCCCCTCAGGTGAGTCGTAAAGTGGTTTTTGTGATGGCCGGCGATCATGGCGTAACCGAAGAAGAGGTGAGCGCCTATCCCAGCGAGGTGACCGCCCAGATGGTATTGAATTTTTTGCGAGGCGGAGCCGCGATCAACGTCCTGGCTCGCCATGTTGGGGCAAAAGTTGTGGTGGTCGATATCGGCGTCAAAGGGTTGCTTGAGGCGCAACCGAATTTGATCTCGGCCAAGATCGCGCCAGGCACGCAAAACATGACCAGGGGGCCGGCTATGAGTCGCGAACAAGCCCTTTTGGCAATCCAACGTGGGGTAGAGCTCGCCGAAGCAGAAATCCGCGCCGGCGCTCAGATGCTTGCGACTGGCGATATGGGCATTGGCAATACAACGCCTTCAGCAGCCATTGCGGCCGCCCTGACCGGGAAACCGCCGGCTGTCTGTGTTGGGCGGGGAACCGGCGTGGACGAGAGCGGTTTGGCGCGCAAAATTTCGGTCGTTGAGCGGGCTCTGGCGGTCAATCAACCTAATCCCGAAGACGGTTTAGATGTGCTGGCAAAGGTAGGTGGCTTCGAGATTGGTGGCCTGGTGGGAGTTATCTTAGCCGGTGCAGCGCATCGCCGACCGGTTGTGGTGGATGGCTTTATCTCCACTGCGGCGGCGATGATCGCCGTCCGGTTAGCACCGCGTGTTCGCCACTACCTGATTGCCTCGCACCGCTCGAAAGAGCAAGGACATACGCTGATGCTGGACTGGTTGGGTTTGGAACCGGTTTTTGATCTGGAGATGCGCCTTGGCGAAGGCACGGGTGCCGCTTTAGCGATAATGGTTGTCGAAGCAGCCTGTAAGATTCTGGCTGAGATGGCAACCTTTGACGAAGCCGGCGTTTCGGAGAAAATCTAGTCTGAGCAACAACTGATGAACGAAAACCCTCCCAAACAGCCTGAGGTGGCTGGCAATCGGTTGCAGCGGGGTTGGTATGCCTTCTGGGCAGCGCTCCAATTTCTGACCATTTTGCCTCCACTTGTAAAACGTCCATTTACCTCTGCCGAAATGGGTGCTTCGCTGGCCTTCTATCCGCTGGTGGGTTTGCTGTTTGGGGGAATTTTGGTGGCCTTACGTCAATTGGCTTTGGGGAACCTGCCGCCAATGGTGAGCGCCGCGCTTACGCTGGCTTTGTGGGTGGTGCTGAGCGGTGCTTTGCACCTTGATGGCTTTTTAGACACCTGCGATGGACTGTTGGGTGGATGGACACCCGAAAAGCGTTTGGAGATTCTGCGCGATGAACACCACGGAGCGTATGCGCTGGCAGGAGGGGTTTTGTTGTTGCTCACCAAGTACAGCCTGCTTGCCACAGACGGTTTTCCCGTTTTGGCACTGCTGCTGGCCCCCGTCTATAGCCGCTGGGGGATGGCAATGGCAGTTCTGGCTTTTCCTTACCAGCGACCCCAGGGGGTGGGTCGAGCGATCAAAGATGCCGCCACCTGGCGGGAGGGCTTGATCGCAACCGGATGGGTGTTGATTGCCGCCAGCTTAACCTTCTCCTTTCAAAGTTGGCTGGCGCTGGTGGTGGTCATGGTGGTGGTGTGGGGTGGGGCGCGCCTGACGTTGCGCCTCATCCCCGGCCTCACCGGGGATATTTACGGGGCGCTGAATGAACTTTCAGAACTTGCCGTGTTGCTGACCTTTGTGGCATGGAAAAGCGGTTGATTCAGTTATTTCCAACCGTGAAGGTTGCCATAAATGCCCAGAGCGTCAAAATCTCGACCTCAACGACCTGGCACGCGCTATCGTCAGCGCTTCTAGGAGCCGGCTTTACCGACTTTCGTTCCCTTTTTATCTACCATGTGCATAAGGATTATGACCACCCCGAACCTTGGCGACACCTGCAGGAAATTGCTCTCACCGAACAGTTAACGCCACCGACCATTGGCTTATTGACTGCCGCATCCTTAGAACGCACTCAGGTGATCACCTTGGGCGATGGGGAACTTCAGGTTGGCGCGGTGGTGACCGCCGGAGTGAGCAACGCGACGAACGCTGGCCTGACACCGCCAGCAAGATTGACGCCGGCGAACACGATTAACATCGTCGTGTTGGTCAACCATGCCTTAAGTCAGGCAGCGATGGTCAATGCTGTCATTACCATTACCGAAGCGAAAACCGATATGCTCAACCGCCTGGGAATCAAGACACCCCAGGGAGAGATCGCCAGCGGCACCTCTACAGATACGGTGGTCATCGCCCACAATGGAGAAGGCGAACCCTTCCCCTATGCCGGCCCGGCGACAGTAGCAGGCTGGTTGATGGCAAAAGCGGTGCGCCTTGCCCTGCCAAAAGTTTTGAGATGTCCGCAAAGCGCTTAATCCTCCCCTGGCTGGCCGTGTTGTTGGATGAGGCTTTTGGTGATCCGCCTAATCGCTGGCATCCGGTGGCATGGCTGGGAACCGCTATCGCCAGAGTGGAACGAGGGGTGCGAACTGGCAATCCGGGAAGAGATTTTTGGGCGGGTTTGGGCGTGTGGTTGGGTGGCGTTGCGCTGGTCGGCACTCTGGCAAAGCTGATCACGACCATTTTGCAGAAAATACATCAATCGGTTGGGATGGTTGCCGAAGCGACTCTATTGAAACTGAGCCTGTCGCCGCGCGGCTTGCGCCAGGCTGCGTTGGCGGTCGAAGCTGCGCTCAAAGAAGGAGATTTGCCCAAAGCTCGCCTGGAGTTAGCCTGGCATCTAGTCAGTCGTGATACCCAAACGTTAGATGAGGGGCAGGTGGCTGGGGCGACCATTGAATCGGTGGCAGAAAACGCTTCAGATGGCATCCTTGCGCCGCTGATCTATTACACGCTTGGCGGCTTACCCCTGGTCTGGATGTATCGCTTTGCTAACACGCTCGATTCGATGTGGGGATATCACAATGAACGCTATGAGTGGTTGGGGAAAAGCGCTGCTTGCCTGGATGATCTGCTGAACTGGCTGCCGGCCCGCTTTACGGCGTTCCTGTTGGTGGTAGCGGCCGCTTTGCGGGGTGAAAATGCTCGTCAAGCCTTGCGTATCCTGCGCCGAGATGCGCGCACAACTGCCAGCCCTAATGCCGGCTATCCCATGAGCGCAGTGGCGGGCGCCCTGGGAGTTGAATTGGAGAAGGTCGGACAGTACCGCTTAGGCCGTGGTTTGACTGCGCCAAAAACAGGGGACATTCGCCGCTCCGTGCGCCTGATGCAAACAACGGTTTTCCTTGGTCTGGGGCTTCTCTCGCTGTTATCGCTCTGGTTGCCCAGGCATCCTCGGCGTAGATAAGCCATCCTAACGTGCAACGTACTACGCGCCACGCTTACTTCTCCGCAGTGCATAGCCCAGGTAATCTACAAAATCCGCCAAATCATTAAGCAACCGTCGCCCTAGCGGAACCGAACCACACGCGTATTCTACCTGCGGTAGATCAACAAACAATACCTCAAAAAGCTGACGACGTATCTCACCTTCAACTTCACCAAACCAGAGCCCGGCTTCGAATTGACCATTTGCCAGTTTTCGTTGATGAACGATTTTGCGGATTGGGACGATGATTTGCCCATGCCGATCCGTCTCAAAACACAACAGAAAGTCTGAGCCCTCTGACGGTATCTCTGACTCGTACAGGAGGCGCGCGCCACAAAGCGACAAATTGGTAAGCCGGCCTTGAATTGAATGCTTCAATGTACGGCTTTGGATTGAGGCAGGAAAATTGACCTGAAAACGATAATGCTTGCGGTGGTGATGGCGTTTCCAAACTTCTAAAACCCCGAAAAAGATAACCAAAGCGTTGTACAAAGACCAGAAGAGGACAAAGAATAACGCCCAGGTTGGAAAAGGGAAAGTACGCTTCAGGTAAATCTCGGTCAAGCAAATTGCCATGGAAATTAAGATCAAGGCAATGATCGCCAAATGGATTCGTACAGCACGGCGCTCTTGAGCGACGACCGATGAGTCAACGCTCTTTGGGGTGACCTTGAATTTCAACGGCTTGCGGAAGATCAAAACCAGATAAGACTGTAGAAAGACAATCATTCTCAAAAAACTGTAGATTTCACTCTTGAAATAGCGGAAAACCCCTCGCCCGCCGACTTGATTGGCGAGCATATTCAGGGCAAAGTAGGGCAGCCAATGCAGCAGGAATGCCCCCATTTCAATCTGCATGGGTAAAACATTAAACAACATGATCCACACAGGGATGATGATAAAGGCGAGTTTTTGAAGAGACTCAACGTATGCCAGAAAGCTGGCGAAATAAGACAATCGTTGTCGTAGGGATAGCCCTGGAATCCATAATGGACTTTCTTTGCTACGGTACAATTGCATGGTGCCTTGCGCCCAGCGCAGGCGTTGCAAGAGGTATGCTTGAACCGTTTGAGGCGCAATGCCAAAGGCTAAGGGTTCGCGCACGAAGTAGGATGACCAGCCGCAGCTGTGCAGCCTGACGGAGGTGTGAATATCTTCGGTGATCGTTTCTGTGGCGACTCCGCCAACCTCCTCCAGCGCCTTGCGGCGAAGTACCGAGGGACTGCCACACCAGAAAGCGCTGTTGGAATAATTCTTACCGGGTTGGATAACGCGGAAGAACAGGGATTGCTCATGCCAGACAGGCGATTTTTGGTCGTGCTGAATTGAGTCGGCGTTATAAAACTCTTGCGGGAGCTGCACAAAAGCCAGCTTTTCATCTTCGAAATATCCCAATGTGCGCTCGAGGAAGTGCGGCTTGGGAATCATGTCTGCATCCAGCACCACAATGAACTCACCCTTCGTTTGCGCCAAAGCGTGGTTGATATTGCCCGCTTTAGCATGGTTGTTGTTCGGCCGGGTGAGATGTTCACACCCCATACGCTGAGCTAACGCCTGGACTTCGGGTCGTCGTCCGTCATCTAACACATAGGTTGTGTGAGGATAAGAGATCAAACGACAGCCACTGAGGGTTGCCTCAAGAATCTCAATGTCTTCGTTGTAGGTTGGGATGAAAACATCTACGGTCAGGCCTGGCTTAGGTGGTCGGTAAGGGCGGGTTGGTGCAATGTTCCACGTCATCCAGGAGAACAGGATGAAGTTCAGTACGCAAAAGCTTCAGCGGTCCATAACACCCACGAGAAAACGATAGCCTCTGGATTGAAGGTTTGCGTGGCACGCCACCAGAGATAATAAACCATCACCCCAATTGCAAATAGAGATAAAAGTCGGGGGTATAAGGAGGAAAGTTCTTTGACAGGGAAAAGCTTCCTCATTCACCATTCTCTCGAACATAAAATTTTCACCTTAGATTTTAGTGAAAAAAAGCTTCGGATCTGTTTACAATTCTGTAATTTCGCCAAACATTCCTGTTAGGTGGATTTTTCTGGTTTGGGAGGTAACAACCTACCATCACGAGTCGTGTTGATAATTTGCTGAAAATAAGCGTCCACAAATGGACCACGAATAAACGAATGACAGCGCTATTCGTGCATCCGTAAAAACTTCGTGGACGGTTTGCTCTGCCAAATAGAGCCTAGCGTCATTGCTGCTTCAGGGTAAAATTGAGGCGATGGAGGTTCTCTCTTGGCAAAAGTAACCCTTGTGCTCGGCGGAGCGCGCAGTGGCAAATCTCACTTTGCCCAAACCCTGGCAAACGCGTTGAACGGCGCAGTGGTTTACATCGCCACTGCCCAAGCCTTAGACTCCGAAATGCAGCAACGAGTGGCAAAACATCGCAGTGAACGTCCTCCGCATTGGCAGACCTTAGAACTTTCCCTGGCTGTTGCGCAAGGTTATCGCCAAAGTGGCTTAAAGCCGGCGGTGGTCTTGCTCGATTGCCTGACCTTGCTGGTCAGCAATGTCATCCTGGCCGAATGCCCCGGCGAGGAAATCGAAGCCGAAAGAGCGATGGCGGCCGTTGACCATGAACTGGATGCCCTACTTGAGCTGATTAAGCAGGATAGTGCGCAATGGATCATTGTCTCGAATGAGGCAGGCATGGGTTTGGTGCCCCCCTATCCACTTGGACGGGTCTATCGCGATGCCCTGGGGATTGCCAATCAGCGCCTGGCAGCCATTGCCGATCAGGTATTCTTGATGGTAGCTGGCATTCCGCTTCCCTTGCATCCCTATCGCATTCAATTCCCAGGTCCTCTGGAAGGCAATCCGGGGGCTGCGATCGATTGGAGCAGTGACGGCTAAGTCTGTAAAAGCGATAGGTTCAACTGCGTCGCTTGCTCTGTGTATTTGGGTGCTTTACTCTTTTCTGTTTTGCAAAGTATGAATATAGTCATACTTGGAATCAATCATTAGTTTGTGAGCTAGTTGAACGATGGCAACGGTTGAAGCCCGCCTAATTCTGGGTGACTGTGCAAATGAACTGAAGCAATTGGCGGCGAATTCTATTGACCTTATCTTCACCTCGCCCCCCTATGCCGATAGTCGCGCCAGCACATACGGTGGAATAAAACCCGACCAATATGTGGAGTGGTTTTTGCCCATCTCACAAGAGCTCTATCGCGTATTAAAACCAAGTGGCACCTTTATCCTTAACATTAAAGTGGTCAATGGTGAGCGACATACGTATGTGAGTGAATTAATCCTGGCGATGAGAAAGCAAGGATGGCTTTGGACAGAAGAGTTTATCTGGCACAAGAAGAATTCCTACCCCGGCAAATGGCCGAATCGCTTTCGCGATGCCTGGGAGCGCCTCTTGCAATTTAATAAAACCCGCAAATTCAAAATGTTCCAGGAAGCTGTCATGGTGCCAATGGGAGATTGGGCAGAAAGGCGATTAAGGCGACTGAGCCAGACCGATCAAGTTCGGGATGTGTCACGGGTGGGGAGTGGATTTGGCAAGCGTGTGGCTAACTGGATTGGACGGCAGAAAGCCTATCCGACCAACGTTCTATACCTAGCCACGGAGACCAGAAATCGCAATCATAGCGCCGTGTTTCCAGATGACTTACCGAAATGGTTTATTCGTTTATTCACTCAAGAGGGCGATTGGGTTTTAGATCCTTTCATGGGGTCTGGAACGACCATAAGGGTTGCACAACAAATGGGGCGAAACGCCATCGGCATCGAAATCTTGCCCGAATACTATCAACTTGCAAAAGCCAATATTCCTGCCGTTGTTCAAGTTCCTGCCAGGCAATTGAGTTTGCTCGAGGAAACCGAGCCCTATGAGAGCACTGAACCTGATGCAATTCACTCAAATCCTGGCTTGTCAAATAGGAGATCAAAATGTCTTCTCCCGTGAACCGTTGGTTAGAACATGTGCGCGTTCTCGCGGTGGATATTGGCCCGCGGGGACCCACCCGCGAGGGCGAACGGCGCGGGGCGTTATATGTCAAAGAACAATTCGAGCAAATGGGATTGCAACCGCAGTGGGAGACCTTTCGTAGCGCCCGTTCGATCTTTCACCCTCATCTGATCGGGGCGATCCTGATGTTGGTTGCCTTTATCCTCTTTCCGCTTGGAGGGCGATTCAGCGCAGCGCTTGCAGCCTTGATTTCCATTCTGGTTCTGGTCAATGAAGTATTGGAACTCAGCTTTCGCGACAACCTCTTTCGCTGGCTGGTGCCAAAAGGGGAGAGCCAGAATGTTTATGCCGTATTGCCACCTCAAGGCGAGCACCGTGCGGATTTGATCCTGGTTGGACATGTGGATAGCCAACGCACGCCCTTGATCTTTAAAAACAGAACGTGGGTGAAGCTCTATGACCGTTTTACCTTTCTTGCCTTTGCTGCCTTTATCCTGCAAGCCATCCTCTATACCCTGGCAACGTTTTTCGGCTGGAGCTGGGTCTGGTATGTGACGATTTTTAGCGCCCTTTGTGCGCTTATCCTGGTTGCGATGTGCATTCAAGCCGAGTGGACGCCTTTCACCGCCGGGGCAAATGACAATGCCACGGCAGTGGGCATGGTTTTGACGTTGACCGAGGAATTGATGCATCAGCCCTTGCAGCACACCCGCGTTTGGGCTGTGGTCACCGGCTGTGAGGAAGTGCAACATTACGGCATGATAGACTTTTATAAACGGTATCTTTCCGAATTGAAGAATCCACGCGCAGTGGTGTTTGAGATGCTGGGTTGTGCTGGCCCCGCCTGGGTGACGCGGGAAGGGATTGTGGTGCCGTTTTACAGCGACCCTCAAATGGTTGCCCTTGCTGAACGCCTGAGTTCCGAGAATCCGCACTGGGGGGCTTATCCAGCCAGGATCAGCGGAGGAAACTCGGAGCTTTCGGATGCAGTGCGCTTTGGGGTACCAGGCATTACCTTTTTCGGCTTAACGCCTGATGGCGAAGCCCCTTACTGGCATCAACGCGGTGATACCTTTGACAAGATGAAACCTGAAATCATGGAGAAAACCTGGCAGATGGTGTGGGCTTTTATCGGTTGTTTGGATGATGAGTTGTCATCAAAAGGATGATCTTTGTCGTTCCCGCTACATACATAATACTTATAAAAATCTACATAAATCTACATTGACAACGGGGTGAGTATTCTGATAAAGTAGGGCGGAATTTTAGCAGGATCAGCAAGGAGGTTGCGATGTTGCGAAAACGACTGCAATTAGGATTGATCCACGTTGGTGTGGCAATTACGTTGGTGCCGATCAACAGCACCTTGAACCGCGTCTTGATCAAAGAGATGGCGGTCTCGGCGACCCTGGTTGCCATTTTAGCGATTTTGCCTTACCTGTTCTCGCCCATCCAGGTCTGGATTGGCTCCTTTTCGGATCGCCATCCGATTGGGGGGTATCGGCGCACCCCCTATATTCTTTTTGGCCTTTTGTTGTGCGTCTTAGGGGTTGCAGTTAGCCCGCAGGTCGCTTTTCTGTTAGATCAAGATCGTTTGGCGGGAACCCTGCTGGGTGTCCTTATCTTTGGCGCATGGGGGATGGGTTATAACTTTTCAGCAGTTTCCTATTTGTCTTTAGCCTCTGAAATTTCCGGCGAAAAGGGGCGTGGGCGCACCATTGCTGTGATGTTTGTGATGATGATCATCGGCATCATCTTCACCGCCCTGACCGTCAGCAACCTGGTTGATCCGTATACTCCGGCGGCATTACAATTTGCCTTCCTGGTGGTTGCAGGTGCAGCGCTGGGGCTGGGATTGATCGGCATGATAAAGCTCGAAGAGAAAGTCTCTGCACAAACCATGCCCGGCAGCGAGAATTACTCATGGGGTCAGATGTTCGGCGCCATTTTACAGAATCGCCAGGCAACCTTTTTCTTCTGGTATCTGGTCATTTTACTGGCTGCCCTGTTAGGGCAGGATATCCTTTTAGAACCGTTTGGCGCAGAGGCTTTTGATATGTCGGTCAAAACGACCACCCGTATCACCTCGATTTGGGGAGCGTGTAATCTCTTGACGTTGATCTTGGCCGGCATCTTAGAGGGGCGCGTTCAGAAAAAGACCGTTGCCCGCTGGGGTGGATGGATGACGTTGCTCGGTTTTCTGCTAATTTTTGGCAGCGGGGTTTTGCGAAACTCATCGGTTTTCTACAGCGGTGTCATCCTGTTGGGTAGTGGCACCGGTCTGGCAACCGTCTCTAATCTCTCCCTGATGCTGGATATGACTACCCCGGCTAACGTCGGTCTGTATGTCGGTGCGTGGGGAATGGCAAATGCCCTCTCGCGCTTGATCGGTACCTTGTTGAGCGGGGTCGTGCGCGATGTCGTCACCGAATTGAGCCAATCGCCGCTGAGCGGTTATCTGACCGTCTTTGGTATTGAAGCGTTTTTTGTCGCTGTTTCGTTGGCGATGTTAGGTAAAATCAGTGTGGAACAGTTCCGCAAGGCAAGCGGTGTATCGGTAGTTGAACGCGCCGCTTTGGCAAGTGATCTGTAGGATTTCGGAATGGAAAAGATTGCCGAGAATGAGTGGCTCAGCTTAAGTGAGGCGGCTCAAATCCTGGGTGTTCACCCTGGCACCGTGCGCAACTGGTCGAATCAGGGGATGATCCCCTTTCACCGCACGCGCGGTGGGCATCGCCGCTATAGACGGGTCGAAATTGAGCTGTGGAAGCAATCGCAGTCTGCCTTCAGTGGATTGGAAATCGATACCATGATGCAATCTGCTTTGCGCAACACCCGTTTGCAGATTAGCGAGGGGGTTTTACAAAATCAAAGTTGGTATAACAAACTGGATAACGAAGCCAAAGAGCAATATCGTTTGAGCGGGCGATTGCTTTTGCAAGGCTTATCCCGTTTCCTGAGCGCCGTAGAGGAAGACGGAAATCAACAAGCGCATAGCATTGGCTCAGAATACGCCCTGCGCGCCCGCCGCTATGGCTTGAGCCTGGTCGAGGCTGCGCAGGCATTCTTTTTCTTCCGTAACAACTTGATCGACGCAATGCTGAAAGTCTATGAAGCTGCCGCGGTGCGTTCCCCTCATGCCTGGAGCGAAATGTTTCGACGCCTGAACGCCTACACCGATCAGATTATGACTGCGCTGCTGGAAGTGTATGGCAATACCTCCAATGGCAGCCGCTAGGGGTTCAAGGTTGCGGGGCGTTCTTCTCGACTTTCACCCACAAGTGTTCTCCATCGGTCTGAAGATGAACCCAGCCATGGAGATCTGTGCGCAGAAGGGTATACCCTTGCAGGCTTTCAATGGTCTCTGCATGAGGCAGGCCGTACCAGTCACCCTGGGCAACACTCAGCCAGACCAGTTGCGGTTGCAGGTGGTAGAGGAATTGCGGGGGATTGTACCAACTGGAACCGTTGTTTGCCAGCAACCACAAGGAAACCGGTTGAAGCTGCCCGCTCTCTAAGACTTGCTTGCGTAGCTCTGAGTCTAACCCAAAGGGCAAGAATGCGCGAAAGCGCTGCCACTCCAAAATGAACACCGCGCCGCGTTCACCCTTTGCAATGAGTGATAGTTGCGCTCCTTCGCCCAGGTCTAGGCTTTGACCCACTTGTGCCGGGTAAATGGGGACGAGGCTTTCTTTTGCGGCGCGTTGGATGGCTGTTGCCGCCCTGTTTTCCGATTGCGGGATTGCCCACCACAAGTTTGCCACCCGCCCCCGTTCAATGAGTTCCACTATCCCACCAATCTGGGCTTGACGGGCGCCAGCGATCACGACCCAATCCAAACGGCGGTAGGGAAGAGGCAGCCAGCGGTCAAGAGCCTCCAACAGGCGGCTAGGACTGTCTCCGCTATTGATTAAAATCGATCGCCCTTGAGGGGTTTGAATTAGCAGGGCTTCACCAGATTGGGAGGGACGGCTGACATCAAGTAAGATCAGATGCAAACGACCATCTGGCGCGGAGAGGGCCGTTTGCCAGATGATCACTGTCAGCAGAGCGAGCAACCCAACCACTGGTAAAGGCTTCAATTCCCCCAAAAACGGGCGCAGCTTTTGGCGAACCTTTGTCAGCGTGAATAACGCAAGATAAAAGATCAGCACGCCATAAAGCGGAATCGAGGAGAAGCGCACCGAACTGTAGGGCAGAGCAGCGCTCCATTCCACCATGCGGATGGTATAGGTGACCAGCGGTAGAACAAGATAAGCAGCGAGTTGACCCAGCGCCGGGTGGATCAGCGCTAAAAACATGGCGATTCCACCCCCAACCATGACCGCCGGCTGCACCGGCAAGATTAATGGATTGACGAGGAAAGCGATTAGCGAAAGGTGCCGAAAGTGATAGAGCAGGATTGGCAGGGTGGTTAATTGAGCGGCAAAGGTGAACAGCGCCCATTCGCTGAGCAGATTACCGAATCGCTGGGCTGTTTCGGCTTGCATCAGGCGGGCAAGTTGACGCACCGCCCATTCGTTGAGCGGCGAAGCATACAGCACTAGCCCTAAGGTGGCTGCAAAGGAGAGTTGAAAAGAAACATCCCACAAGATATCCGGCTCAGATAGGGCCATTAAGGCAGCCACAAAGGCCAGACTGTTGATCCCTGATTGCCGCCGGCCGATTTGGGCTGCGAAGAGCGTGAGAACGCCCATGAT
>DAOTZA010000098.1:0-5436 GCA_034434515.1 Anaerolineales bacterium
TCGCCGCACCCGCCCCTATGAAGGCAAGTTTAGCCTGTTTACGCTCGGTTTGGACCGCCTGAAAGAATGGCTCATGGGCGCCTTGGAGTGTAACCCTCGCTGGCAACTGTGTGATTGGGAAGCACCCAACTGGGAAACCCAAATTCGCAATCACCATGCCTACGCCTTCGTCTTCAAATGCTCACGTTTAGCTACTCCATCTGTCCGCCCTTGAATCCCCCTGGGAGAGGGGTTGGGGGTGAGGGGCTGCCCCCCTCTCCCTCTGGGAGTGGGGTTGGGGGTGAGGGGCTGCCCCCCTCTCCCTCTGGGAGAGGGGCCGGGGGTGAGGGCTGCCCCCCTCTCCCTCTGGGAGAGGGGTTGGGGGTGAGGGTCGCTCCCTTGGCCTGCTCAGGCACTGATGCCCCTGAAGCCCTATCCCTCATCCCCGGCCCTTCTCCCTAAGGGAGAAGGGAGTCAATCCCCCCTCTCCCTCTGGGAGTGGGGTTGGGGGTGAGGGGCTGCCCCCCTCTACCCGGCCAGGGCGCCCTCCGGCACCGGCAAGCCTAAAGCGCTGCGCTTCTTGTCAATGTGCTGGACCATCAAAGCCGCCGCCTTGAACGGGTCGGTTTCTACCGCAAACATCGCTCCGACCACCGACTCGGCCGTCTCGGTCAATACCTTTGTCACTAGCGGACTTCCCAAGACCTGTGGCACGGTCCCCAACACGGTAAAGATGCCACTGGAAACCACGTAGGCACCGATACTGACTGCTTTTTCACTCATCCATTCAGGCGCCGCGCCGGCAACCGGCAGATCGCTGATATCCACTCCCAGGGCGTTGGCGATTGCGGCGCAGGCGGTCAGGATACGACTGATATCGACGCAAGATCCCATATGTAGAACCGGTGGGATTCCCAGGGCTTTACAAACGCCTTTTAACCCCTCCCCAGCCATCTCGGCTGCTTCGGGCAGAAGCAGGCCGGCTTTAGCAGCCGCAATGGCATTGCACCCGGTGGTGACTACCAGCACATTTTCTTTGATCAAGGCTTTCAGGACATTTATATGCCCGTAATCGTGCTGCACCTTGGGGTTGTTACAGCCGACCACGCCGGCTATTCCCCGCACTGCCCCTGACTTGATTGCATCCAGCAACGGATTCAGGCTTCCACCTAAGGCAGCCACAATGGCCTCTACACTGAAGCCGACCATGCATTCGGATTTTTCATCCGGGATATGCACCATGCCAGGTTTGCGGAAGCGGTAGTTCTCAACCGCCGTTCGCACAATCTCTTTGGCAACTTCATAGCCATGCTCCTCGTGGAACTCGATATGGGTTGCGCCGGGAAACTTTGCCTTCGGGGAGGTCGAGATCAGTTTGGTATGGAAACAACCAGCCACGGCGCCTAGAGCCGGGAAGATGCACTGCACATCCACAACCATCGCCTCTACCGCGCCGGTAGCGATGGCAAGCTCTTGTTGTAAGAAGTTACCTGCCGGTGGAATGCCGTGTCTCATCAGGACTTCATTGCCAGTGCAGCAGATTCCAGCCACCTGAATCCCTTTGGCACCGTATTTCTTTGCCAGTTCAATCATTTCTGGATCCTAGGTGGCGGCAACGATCATCTCGGAGAGTACCGGTTCATGTCCGTGAACGATGATGTTGACCATGTCTTTCTTCAAAACGCCCAGATTGGCTTCTGATTTAATTGGGGTCGGCGTACCGAACAAGACATCGGAAAGTTCGGTGGCAATCATCGAGCCACCCCATCCATCGGCAATGGAGGTGCGCAAACCATGCAGAATCAAATTGACCGCGTCATTATCAACCCCGATATGGGTGCGATGCATGATCTCCACAATCTCTCGGTCAATGCCGCGCGGTTCAATGCCCAATTGTTGCCAGAGAGCAAGGCGTTTTTCGGGGGCGCGGCGGGTAAATTGAATCGGGCCTTCTTGTTTACCAAACTCACCATAAGCCGCTTTAGCCACATCCAGAGCAATTTCCTCTTTGGTGCGGTCCTTGATCTTAATGCCGTATTCTTTGGCAACCGCTTTTAATTTTTCTTCGTCCTTAATCTGATAACCGCTGGCTTTCCCTTGCGCGGTGAGCAAGAGGGTGTGAGCAATATCGCGACCGTGGTCGGAGTGAGCCGCGGCACCAGCAGCGATCATGCGCAGCAGGTTTCGGGCAACAATGATATCCGCGGTTGCACCACATACACCTTGCTTTGGTCCTTCTTCCTCAAACGGGCTGATGCGGCAGGGCCCCATGTTGCAGTTACGGCAGCAAAGCCCAAGTTCGCCAAAGCCGCACTGGGGCTGCATGGCATCAAAGCGATCCCACGCGGTTGGGATGCCAAGTTCATCAACCCGCGCCAGCATTGCATGCGTGGCTGGGTCAATACTGCGATTCAAAATCTTTTCGGAGTATTTCCCATTCCCTTTCATTGGATCCCTTCCTTCCTTAGTAAAAAGTTGAATTATTTCTGTAGCTCTCTCTGAACGCGAATGGCTTCCAGATACCGTTCGGCTGTACTGCGCCGGGCGCTTTGAATCACTTCCCTTTGGAGAACCAGCCGAATGGCCTTGGTTGGGCAGGCTGCGACGCAGGCCGGCCCAACCGGACGGTCAACGCACAGATCACACTTTGTGGCGGCGCGTTTGGTGTGCCCGTTGACCTTGACGGTGGCAATACGGATTGCCCCAAACGGACAAACCATCGTGCAAAGACCGCAAGCGATACACCGGTTGGCATTGACTGCTGTATAGGTCTCGGTGCGAAAGGTCGCTCCAGTCGGACAGACCTTGACGCACGGTGCATCTTCGCACTGCCGGCATTGGGTGGGAAAACGAACATCGGCCACCTGCAACACCTGATTGCGCGAGGTCAGCGCTTCCCCACTGAGCACCGCGCCAAGCAAAGATTGAGAGCGGGTATGCGCTACTGCGCAGGCTAGCTCGCAGGTGTGGCAACCCAAACACAAATCCGGGTTGACTTCTAAGAACGGTCCTTTGAGCTGAGTCATGGTTTGCACCTCCTTACAAAGTTCTTCTGGACAACAGACCAAAACATTACTCCCCCAATTTCCAAGCATACACCCAATATATTGAGAAAGCAAGTGTATTTTGCACTATTAAATTAAGGGATGAAGGTCATATTCACAAAACCTGAGTTCTGCTGGAGAGCATAAGCTCCGAAAATTTACTGTTTCGCGCGTCTGACAACCGGTATTCTTAACGCCATATCATCCTTAACATGATAGGTCAAACAGGATAAACTAAATTTATGAACCAAACGTTCCGAGACAGCGCTACCGAAAGGCTGTTTCACGGAAAACGGCATTCTCACTTGCCTGAGCACTTGCAGCGCATGGCGTTACGAAATTTACTTATTCTTGACGCCGCAACCCAATTAAGCGATTTGAGAGAGCCTCCTGGCAATCGCCTAGAAAAATTGCGTGGTACTCGAGAAGGAGCATATTCCATTCGGATTAATGATCAATACCGGATCTGTTTTGAATGGCGCGAAAACCACGCCTATGAGGTTGAGATTGTTGACTACCACAAATAGAGGTGTATGATGGAGCGCGACATTCCCCCTGTTCATCCAGGAGAAATCTTGCTGGAAGAATTCCTGAAACCATTGGGCATCAGTCAGAATCGCCTGGCGCGAGCGATGCGGGTACCACCAGACCGCATCAATACGATTGTGCAAGGAAAGCGCAGCATCACTGCAGACACTGCTCTGCGTCTTTCCCGCGCTTTAGGGTGCAGCCCCCAATTCTGGCTCAATTTACAACTCCGTTATGACCTGGAGCTGGCTATGGAGCATCTGGAAGATCAAATCGCGCGCGAGGTGTTGCCATTGGTGGAACCAAAACCTGTTGAATAAGCTTTTCCCTGCTTCGCCACGGTTTTTCTTTGACATTCTCTTCATTTTCGGCTAAACTCCAGCTATATCCTGCTACGCGAGGTTGGAGATGGACAAAAAGCTTTCCCGCTACCGCTGGTTTGTGGTGATGATTTTCTTTTTCTTCATGCTCCTGCACCAAACCGATAAGTTGATGATTGGTTCCCTGCAATTGCCGGTCAGTGAGACCTTTGGTTTGAATGATTTCCAGTGGGGGTTGATCAACTCGGGGTCGCTGATCGTGGCGACCATTCTCTACCCTATCTGGGGTTACCTCTACGACCGCTACGCGCGCGACAAACTGCTTGCCCTGGCATCTTTCATCTGGGGAGCTACCACCTGGTTAAGCGCTATCGTGCGCACCTACCCGGCTTTCCTGGCAACGCGCGCCTCCACCGGCATCGATGACTCGTCCTACCCAGGCCTGTATAGTCTGATTGCCGACTATTTCGGGCCACACCTGCGCGGCAAAATTTATGGCATCCTGCAACTGGCGCAACCGTTGGGCTACCTGCTGGGCATGATTCTCGCTCTGATGGTAGCCCCTTCGATCGGCGGCTGGCGATCGGTCTTCTATCTCACCGGCTCGCTGGGGATTGTGATTGCGGCTTTGATCTTCTTTGGCGTGCGCGATATGCCCCGCGGCAAAGCCGAACCCGAATTTGAAGGATTAGCCGAGATCGGACAATTTCGCTTTTCCTGGGCTGAAGCCAGAGAAATCTTTAAGAAGCGAACGATGTGGTTTGTCTTTCTGCAAGGCTTCTTTGGCGTATTCCCCTGGAACGTGATCACCTATTTCTTCTTTGGCTATTTGATGCGCGAGCGTGGCTATGACAACGAGGCTGTGCTGTTCACCATGGCACCGATCATCCTGATCCTGGCTTCGGGCTATTTCATCGGCGGCGCTTTAGGGGATGGATTGTTCAAACGCACCAACAAAGGGCGCATTCTGGTTTCGTCGTTAGGGGTCATCATGGGCGCGATTTTCCTCGTCTTGGCATTGACCACTCCAATCGAAGCGCGCGGGCAATTTTTCGTCATGATGGCTTTGACGGCGGTGTTCATGCCGTTTTCATCGGCGAATGTCATTGCTACGGTTTTCGATGTCACCGCCCCAGAAGTGCGCAGCACTGCCCAGGCGGTTGAATATTTTATCGAAAACAGCGGCGCTGCTCTGGCGCCGGCCCTGGCTGGGGCAGTAGCCGTGGCGATCGGTTTGGGGCGTTCGATTCTGATCATCTGCACCAGCGCCTGGCTGTTGTGCTTTGTGATCTATATCGGCGCCTTATTTACCATTGAGCATGACGTTCACATCCTGCGCAGCCAGATGGCCGCCCGCGCCAAAACTCTGACCGGCAGTGGGTCATAAGAACTATTTGTTACCCATGCCGCCTGCCCACAAGATGCCCAGTATCTGGCTGGGGAAATTCAACGCCTAGCAAGTCCCCAAGAACTGATCATCAACGAGGCTGGTTGCATGATTTCCAGCCACTGCGGGCCTAAGACGATTGGAATCATTTACGCCTTGAAGTGAAACGGCTGGCATT
>DAOTZA010000099.1:0-12892 GCA_034434515.1 Anaerolineales bacterium
GATTTAGAAGCTGGCTTGACCGAATACAACCTGGAAGACACGCTTGTCAAACAGGTCATGATCAAGAACGCCAAGCGGGTCATTCTGGTTGCCGATGCCAGCAAATTCGGGCGAATTGCCTTCACCGCCATTGCGCCGTTGTCAGTCATTAACGCCCTGATCACCGATGAAAAATTGGATTTGGAATGGATCACTCGCCTGCGCAAGCTGGAGATTGAGGTGATTGTTGCCAGTGAAAAAGCCAATGCAAAGAATGGAATATTATTAGGAGAGGAGGTGATAGTAAGGTAAGATAAAAAGTGATCCTTGCTTCTTTCTGTACTGTACCAAAAAATTTTATCCCATTTCATTTAGTTGGAAGGAGTGAAAAATGAGAAAGGCCCTAACAATACTTTCAATCCTAATCATCTTTGCGATGGTTGTGTCTTGTGCTCAGCGACCAGCTACACCTGAAGCGCCAGCGCAACCTGAAGCTCCCGCCGCCACGGAAGCCCCTGCTGCCACAGAAGCTCCTGCTGCAACGGAAGCCCCTGCTGAAGAAGAGGAATTGGTCTTTGCCACGGTGGTAAAATCCATCGCTTTCAACTGGTTCAAGCGCCTTGAGGAAGGTGTGCTGCAGTTTGGCGAGGATTACAAAGTTAAAGCCTTCATGGATGGCCCCTCTCAAGTTGACTCAGCAGCTCAGGTGGCGATTATCGAGAACCTGATTGCCCAGGGAGTCGATGCGATTTGCAACGTTCCTTATGGTGTTCCTGAAAATGAGCCAGCCCAAAAGAAAGCTATGGATGCTGGCATCATTGTGGTTGGACACGAAGCGGCCACGGCGAAAGAGGGCACCCTGCATTATGATGTAGAGGCTTTCGATAACTGCGCTTATGGCGAGGAGATGATGAAAGAAGTAGCAAGCCGCATGGGCGAGTCGGGAAAATATATCCAATTTGTCGGCTCGCTGACCAATGCCTCGCACAATGAGTGGCAGGATTGTGCCAAGGCTTATGCCGAGAAAAACTACCCCAATTTGGAGTTCATCGGCAAATATGAGTCCAAAGAAGATCAAGAAGTTGCTTACAATACGATGAAAGATATCCTCAAGACTCATCCTGACATCAAAGGTGTTCTGGGCTCTGCGGCAGGCGATGTGGTTGGCGCGGGTCGAGCCATTGAGGAAGCCGGCTTGCAAGACCAAATTGCGGTCGTTGGCACTAGCATTCCCTCCTACGCAGGTGAACTATTGAAGACAGGCGCAGTAGATCTGGCAATGGCCTGGGATCCGGCAACAGCAGGATATGCCTGCAATGTGGTGGCTTACAAAGTTCTAAAGGGAGAGCAAATCGTGGATGGCATGAATCTAGGTGTTCCGGGCTACGAAGTTATCAAACTTGTAATCGGCCCGAATGGCGTTCCGGTCATCTATGGAGCGGCCTGGATCAAGATGGATGCCAACAACATGGATGATTATCCATTCTAGATTTTCCTGAACTTGTGGACGGTTGAGGTTCTCAGCCGTCCACATAGCTTTTATTCACCTTCCTTATAACCATTAATTGGACATTGAGAATGACAGAAGAAGTCTTGCGTGCTGAACGAATTTATAAGCGATTCGGGGGAGTAATTGCCTTGGATGATGTGAGTTTGTCCATTCACAAAGGAGAAATCTGCTGTCTGGTGGGCGAAAATGGTTCAGGGAAATCGACTCTGATCAAAATCATTTCTGGTGTCTATACCCCTGACGAAGGGGATATCTATATTAATGGTCACCATTATAAAAAGTTGACTCCGATTGAAGCCATACGCGAAGGAATTCAAGTCATTTATCAAGATTTCTCTCTCTTTCCCAATTTGACGGTGGCTGAAAATATTGCAGTGAATGAACAACTGGCAGCCGGAAAAAAGTTGGTTAATTGGAAAGAAATCTTTTCCATTGCTGAAGAGGGCCTGCGGAAAGTCAATGTTTCTCTTCCTCTGGACGCCATAGTAGGTACTCTAACCACGGCTGATCGGCAATTGATCGCAATTATTAAGGCTATTTTAGCTGAAGCTCGAATTATTATAATGGATGAGCCGACAACCGCTCTCACACGTAAGGAAATTGACGCCTTATTTCGGGTCATCCATGATCTTAAGTCACAGGGTATATCCACTCTTTTTGTCAGCCATAAGTTGAATGAAGTGGTTGAGATTGCAGATCGAACGGTCATCTTTCGCAATGGAAAAAAAGTTATGGATCAAGATGCCAAAGGGGTGGATATTAAAACCATGGAATACTACATGACGGGAAGAGAAATCGATAGCACTCAAATCGTTCTACCGGAAATCGAGGAGGCTGAAACTCCCTTGCTAAAGGTAGAGCATCTGACCCTCAAAGGCGTTTTTTCTGATATCTCATTTGAATTAATGCCCAAAGAAATCTTGGGGATAACCGGATTGCTTGGCTCAGGCCGTACCGAACTTGCTCTCAGTCTTTTTGGCGAATTACTCATTGATGAAGGAAAAATCTTCGTCGAAGGTAAAGAGGTTAAGATTAAGCGTATTGGCGATGCTTTAAAACACGGCATTGCATATGTCCCCGATGATAGAGTGAACCAAGGCTTGTTTTTACCTCAATCGATTGGAGACAATCTGGTTGCGACGATCATCGACCGTTTGACCGCTGCCTTCGGTTTTGTCAATCGTCGACAGTCCGGAATTACTCAGACCCAATGGATAAATCAGTTGGAAATCAAAACACCCTCTAAAGATTTGGCGGTGGAAAGTCTTTCGGGAGGTAATCAACAACGGGTCGTCTTGGCAAAATGGTTAGCCAGCCAACCAAAGATCTTGATCTTGAATGGGCCGACGGTGGGGGTCGATGTTGGATCGAAAGCGGAGATTCACCAATTAATTCGTGAAATCGCATCGCAAGGGATTGGTGTGCTACTCATTTCAGATGACCTTCCAGAGTTAATCCAAACTTGTCATCGGATTCTTCTGATGCGCAATGGAAGGATCGTGGAAGAATTTCAGCGCACAGATCTTTCTGAGGAGAAACTCAACAAGGCGTTGATTGCTGAGACATAATGAAGAGAAGTTATGGAGCCTTAGAGGAAACAAATGTTGAATAAAATCGTTCGCTCAAACGAATTTGTCATTTTTGTCATTCTGGTTGCTTTGTCGCTCGTTATTGGCTGGATTAACCCCGCATTTTACTCGTGGGCGACCGTATTTGATGTAATTCGTGCTTCGATCGTTTATTTCATCATGGCTTATGGCTTGCTCCCAATCATTATTGCTGGAGGCATTGACATATCCTTTGTGGCAATTGCAGCAATGTCTTCCTACACTGTCCACATGTTTCTGATTAAGCAGGGCTATCAGGGTGGGATTCTGCTGTATTATGTCTTAGGTTGTCTGTTGGGCGCTACGGCTGGGCTCCTAAATGGGATCTTGGTGACCCGTTTCAAATTACCCGTTTTCGATGTCAGTTTGGCAGCTTTTACGATGTGGTATGGATTCACATTGTTCTTCATTGGCGCAACTGCGAACTTTGATTTGCCTAAAGGCACAGTGGGGTATTATGCTCGTTTTTTAATTACCTTCCAAGACCCTAATGTGGGTACGACTGGTTTACATGAGTCGTTTCTTTATGTAGTAATTCTAGGCTTCTTTATCTGGTGGTTGCTTAAATATACCACGCTGGGGCGCGGTGTTTTTGCTATGGGTGGAAATCGAGACGTTGCAATTCGCACCGGTTTCAATGTTAATCGGATTCAATTGGTGCTATTTATTATCATGGGTACTTTCTCTGCCGTTGCAGGAGTTACTCAAGGTTTCTTAAGCCGTTACTTTAATCCAGTTTTATTCATCGCTCAACCATTGGATGTACTTGCGGCAATTATTTTGGGAGGTGCAGCCATTACAGGGGGAAGTGGCTCAGTGCTAGGTACAACTTTGGGGGTGTTATTAATCCAATTAATTAATCGAGCATTGATCCTGACTGGCATTCAAGTGGAGTGGCAGCGCTTCGTGTTGGGTATTATCCTAATTCTTTTTACAGCTATTCCTTCCATCCGAACGCTTCGAGCAAAGCGAGTTGGGCGGATGATCCAATCCTAAAGATTAGCAACAGGTATCATCATGAGAGCAGAGTTAAATCAGCAACCATCACAAACACGCACTAGGGTTCTCTCGATCTTTGAGTTTGTAGGCCATCACCGCCAAACAATCTTACTGGTAGTAGTGTTCATTGCTTTGTTCACTTTCTTTTCCATGACCGAAAAGAAATTTCTGACAACTCGTAACCTCACTTCGATGGGATTTCAATTGCCAGAGATCGGTGTGCTATCCCTTGCCATGATGATTACAATTCTAACTGGCGGTATTAACCTGTCTGTCAATGCCACATCGAACATGTCGGCGGTGATCGCCGGTTTATATTTGGTCAAGTTTGTCCCGAAAGATGCTTCCGAAAGCCAAATCTGGTTTGCGCTTATCATTGCCATGCTCATTGTGTTGTTTGTGGGGTTGATCAGTGGCTTGCTGAATGGCTTTTTAATCGGCTATATTCGGGTTCCTCCTATTTTAGCAACCCTGGCGACCATGACTTTCTTTACTGGTATCTCGACCGGGTTGACAGGCGGAGCAACGGTCACCGGTTTCCCTGAGCAAGTTGCTATCATAGGGAGTAAAACGTTTATTGGCGTTCCAATCCCATTCATCATTTTCTTTTTTTTGACCGTCTTGATGTATGTAATCTTAACGCGTACCTCATTCGGGTTTAAAGTGAGAATGTTAGGTACTAACCCTGTTGCAGCAAATTTTACCGGGATTGATACCCAGGTAGTATTACTAAAGGTTTATGCTCTTAGTGGAATTCTCGCTTCCATAACAGGGGTGCTGATTATGGGGAGAACGATGTCTGCCGCCTATGAGTACGGCACAACAACCTATGTTCTGCTGACGATCTTGATTGCCGTTTTAGCCGGGGTTGTGCCAGGTTTTGGAAGCGTGGTGGATGTTTTTATTGCTGTGCTCATTTTACAAGTTCTCTCCTCGGGCTTTACGATGCAGCTTGCTGGTATCCGCGGTAGCTCATTTTTCAAGGATTTTGCCTGGGGTGTTTTGTTGATTTTGATTTTTATCATTAACTATCTTACGAAATTGCGGACGTCAAGAGGATAATGCGTTATGGACAAACGTTGGGATCAGCTCGCCGACCTTTTGGTTAGCCATTCAATGGCGATTAAGCCTACCGAGAAAGTGATGATCGCTTATGGTGAAAAAGAGACCTACCCCTTGGTCTATTCACTTTATCGAGCCTGTATTCAAGCAGGGGCGTTTGTGCAAGTGCAATTTCTTTCAGAAGAGTTAAATCGTCATCTCTTAAGGTACGGCAACGATACTCAAATTGACTGGCTTCCGGAAATTGAGGCTTATGGTATGGAATGGGCGGATGTATATTTCGGATTACGGGGAGCCTATAATTTGGATATGTTTTGGGATATTCCGGCGGAGAGAATGGCACGCTGGCGACGTACCTTAGGCAAAATCTCTACATTGCGCTGGCAGAAAACACGCTGGTGTTTATTGCGTGTGCCAAACGCAGCATTAGCGCAACAAGCGGGGGTTGACAAAGAGACTCTCACCGATATGTTCTTTAATGCTTGTTTACTGGATTGGGAAAGAGAGAGCCGTGAATGGAAGCGCTGGGCAGAGATCTTGAATCGGGGGTCGCATCTTCGGGTGGTGGGCAAAGGAACTGATCTGGAGTTTTCTTTGGAAGGAAGAAGCTGGGAGGTTGCTGATGGCCACATGAATATGCCAGATGGTGAGATTGCTACTTCTCCTGTTGAAAGCACCGTTCACGGCACAATCACTTTTGATTTTCCTGGCGTTTTAGGGGGAAGATTAATGCAGGATATTCGCTTACAATGGGAACGTGGAAGGCTTGTCGAGGCTTCTTCCACAACCAATCAGGATTATCTGGTGTCAATTTTACGTACGGATGAGGGCGCCAGTCGGATTGGTGAATTTGCCATTGGTACAAACCCTCATTGGAAACTTTTCTGTAAAGACATCCTATTAGATGAAAAGATCGGCGGCACAGTCCATATTGCACTCGGACGAGCCTATCCTCAAACAGGTGGCACCAATCAATCTGCGATTCACTGGGATATCATCAAGGATATGCGCCAGGATGGAGAAATCTTTTTAGATGGTAAAAAGATCTATGAAAAAGGAGTGTTTCTTATCTAAAATTGAGGCGAGGTGAAGGATGGGACAAGGCTACTTACTTGGTGTTGATATTGGCACATACTCCTCCAAAGGGGTGATTGTAACAACAGAAGGTCAGTTGGTTGCAAGTCATACCGTGCCACATGGAATGGATATGCCAAAGCCCGGTTACTTTGAACAAGATGCCGATCAAGTTTGGTGGCATGATTTTGTGATCATCGTCCAAAACTTGCTGAAAAAAACCGCTCTTGACCCCCGTCAAATCCTTGCGCTAGGTACCAGTGCTATTGGTTCTTGCGTCTTACCTATCGATGAAGAAGGCAATCCCTTGCGAGCAGGTATTCTCTATGGCATTGATACGCGTGCTTCTGAAGAGATCAACTATCTGGAAGAAGTGCTCAGTCGCGAAGAAATTTTTAACCGCTGTGCAATGCATCTTAGCTCTCAAGCCTCAGGTCCTAAGATTTTATGGATCAAAAACCACGAACCAGATGTATATCAAAAGACACGTTGGTTTTTGACCAGTGAAGCGTATCTGGTCTATAAGCTCACCGGCAAGCCTTCCATCGACATTTACACAGCCGCAGGCTACGCGCCGCTGTTCGATGTTTATAAGAAGGAGTGGATTCCCGAAATTGCCGAATATATCACGCCGTTAGATCGCTTACCGCCGCTTTATTGGAGTGGGGAGGTTGTGGGAGAAGTAATGCAGCAAGCAGCTCAGCAAACGGGGTTGCTGGCAGGAACGCCGGTTGTCGCAGGAACTACGGATGCGGCTGCTGAAGCTTTGAGCGCTGGCGTGGCAGATTTTGGGGATATGATGCTGATGTTTGGAAGCAGCATTTTCTTTATTATAAAAACTCAAGAACTGATCCCCACGCAGCGCTTTTGGAGTTCGAATTTTTTAGAAGCCGGTAGTTTTGCCTTTCTGGGGGGAATGTCCACTTCGGGCAGTCTGACAACCTGGTTCCGCGATCAATTTGCCCTACTGGAGCTTAACGAAGAAAAAAATGGGGGGGTAAATGCCTTTACTTCGTTGGCAGAGCAAGCTGCTCATTCTCCACCTGGTTCGAGAGGTCTGGTCTTGCTTCCTTACTTTGAAGGAGAGCGAACTCCTCTCCATGATCCTTGGGCAAAAGGGTTGCTATTTGGTTTGAGTCTAAAGCATACCCGGGCGGATATCTATAGAGCCATTTTGGAAGGGGTTGCCTACGGCATTCGACATAATTTGGAAGCAATGCGCGAAGAGAATGTCATTCCTGAGCGAGTTGTCGCTGTAGGCGGAGGAACAAAGAATCCTGTTTGGTTGCAAATTGTGGCAGATGTCTGTCGAATCCCTTTGCAAGTCCCAACAGAGCAAATTGGAGCAAGCTATGGAGATGCTTTTCTGGCAGGTAGGGGTATTGGTCTTTTTAATGATCTGACAGAAATTAGAAAATGGGTAAAAATCAAAGAGACAATCACACCAAATTATGAGATCAGCCCGCAATACGATTTTTATTACCGCCTCTTTCGAAGTCTCTACGATCAAACCAAAGAATTAATGCACGACCTTACAAATCAATTGATAAAATGAACACCAGTGTTCTTGTTGGTATCGACATCGGTACAACAGCCACCAAAATTATCAGTATCGATTTGGATGGCAAGCTGCAGGGGGAGGTTTCTCTCCCTGCAGCTTTATTCAGCCCGCAACCCAATTTTGCCGAAGAAGATGCCCTGCAGTGGTGGCGAAACGTGTGCCAGGGAGTGCCGCTCTGCTTGCAACAGGCACAGGTTGACCCCAAACAGGTTCTGGCAGTCGGGGTGAGTGGCATGGTGCCGACCATCATTCTGGTTGGCACGTGGTGACCACCGCACCGTGACCACCGCACCGTCTGGGTGAGTGGCATGGTGCCGACCATCATTCTGGTTGGCACAGATGGTTTCCCTCTGCGCAATTCCATCCAGCAGAACGATGCCCGCTCCCATGTAGAGATTGACTTCTTCAAGTCCCAGTTAAACGAAAAAGAGGTCTTTTATAAGACGGGTTCTGCTATCACCCAACAGAGTATCGGGCCGAAATTGCTGTGGTTGGCGAAAAATGAACCCGACCGCTTTGCCAAAACCTGGCTGGTGATGGGGTCGTATGACTATATCAACTTCTGTTTGACCGGTCAGCCCACCCTGGAGCAGAATTGGGCATTGGAAAGTGGTTTGTTTGACCTTCATCGCCGCGATTGGGATGACGAATTGTTATCTCTAAGCCGCATTCGACGCGAGCAATTGCCCCCCGTTCACGCTCCAAGTGAGGTAATCGGAAAGGTCAGCCCCGAAGCAGCGCGCCAAACCGGCTTGCTTGCAGGCACGCCGGTTGTTGCCGGCAGCGCCGATCACGTTGCCTCAGCTTTCTCGGTAGGCTTGAAAGAGAACGGCGATTTGCTGGTCAAACTAGGGGGTGCCGGAGACATCTTGTATTCGATTGACCGCCTCGAGATCGACGAGCGACTCTTTTTGGATTACCATGTGATCCCTGGGTTATACCTGATCAATGGTTGCATGGCTTCCAGTGGTTCGATTCTCAAATGGTTTCGCACTCAGTTTGCCCCTGAGCTGGATTATCCTGATCTGGATCGGGAAGCAGAAGGTATTCGCCCCGGTTCTGATGGATTGATCTTATTGCCCTATTTTATTGGAGAAAAAACCTCCCATCTTTGATCCTCTGGCGCGGGGGATGTTCTTTGGACTGACTCTCCAGCACACCCGCGCCCACCTTTACCACGCTATCTTGGAGGGCATTTCCTTTGGGTTCTTGCACCATATTCAGGTGATGAAAGAACGTGGCTGGGAGATACATCGTGTGCGTGTCGCCAACGGCGGGGCAAGAAGTCACCTTTGGCGTCAGGTAACCGCTGATGTAATCGGCTATCCGCTTGAAGAGGTCGCCCACCATCCTGGCTCTTCGCTCGGAGCTGCTTTCGTTGCCGGCATGGGTGTAGGGGCATTTGCGAGTTGGTCAGATATCGAAAAATACATCTCTATCAGTCATGTTACTCAACCGTTCTTGGAAAACCACGAACAGTATCTGCAACGCTTTGCTTTATATCGCCAGCTTTATGACTCGAACAGAAGCCACTTTCGCACGCTGGCGAAGATTGAAGGGATTGCGGAACAGGTAGTATTGGATTAGTAGCAATGAAAGTTTTGAGCTGGTTAAGACGCAATTTGGGATTATTGATCAGCCACCTGATCTTGATCGGCGCATCTCTGGTCGTCTTACTGCCCATCCTGTGGGTGATGCGCACCTCCTTTGCCAATCGCTTGATTGCCTATAAGATCCCACCGGTGTGGTTTTTTACCCCTACCTTGGAGAATTACCGCATCATCTTTGAAAAATATCCCTTTCAGAAGTACTTCTACAACAGTATCCTCGTCTCGGCGGCTGCCAGTCTGGTTGCATTAGCCCTTGGCGCTTTGGCAGCCTATTCGATTGCCCGTTTCAAGACCGGTGATCCAATCTTGCGCCTGAGCATGTTAAGCACCCAAATGCTGCCGCCGATTACCCTGGTGATTCCGATCTTCTTGTTGGCGCGTATTTTCCATCTGTGGGACTCACGCCTGGGGCTCATCTTAGCGTATTTGTCCTTCAACCTCCCCTACACCGTTTGGATACTCATCGGTTTTTTCCAGAGCATTCCGGTTGACCTTGAAGAAGCTGCCATGATTGATGGCTGTTCGCGGGTGCAGGCCTTTTTGAGGGTGACCATACCGGTCTCACTACCAGGTCTGCTGGCAGCCGGGGTGTTTAATTTCATCCTGAACTGGAATGAATTTCTATTTGCCCTCATCCTAACCGGGCGTGAGACGCGCACGTTGCCAGTCGCAATTGCCAGCTTATGGACTCAGCAAGGGGTGCAAATTGGAGCTGTCTCGGCAGCTACCTTTTTGGTGATTTTACCGGTGATTGTCCTGACGTGGGTGATCCAGAAATCACTGGTGCGTAACCTGACTTTTGGGTCGATCAAATGAACTGAAAGGAGAGGAAGCAGCGAGAAAACTTTGTGTCCTGATTTTACGAACGAAAAAATCCCTTTGGGGATTGCTCACCTATCCAACCATAATCTAGAAAGGAGAGAAGAATCATGAGGATGAAAACGATTCGCCTGATGTTGAGTTTCGGAGTGATGTTTGCCCTCCTGCTAGGAGCTTGCGCTCCGAAAGCAACCGAAGCCCCTACGGCTCCCCAACCGCCGGCCGCCACCGAAGCTCCCTCAGCCGCTGAGCCCGGCGCACCGGCTGAAGCTCCTGGTGCAAAGCCATTTGAGGGAGTCACCATCAATATCATGATGGAAGGTGTACCAGACACCGAGTTTGTTCAGGCTGTGTTACCCAAGTTCCAAGAAGCGACCGGTATGACGGTCAACATTGAAGTGTTGAACTATGCCCTAATGCATGAAAAACTCGTCCCCCAACTTACCGCTCCCGAAGGAGCCGGTTCGTATGATGTTATCGTGGTGGACAACTATTGGGTGGGTGAATTTGTCAACGCCGGCTGGTTGATGGAGCTGGATGAGATGGTGGCAAAGAGCCAGACCATCAAGCTCGATGACTATTTGCCGTCAATGGTCGAGATGGTTGGGCGATTAAATGGCAAAACGTACATGATTCCCTTCTACAACTATGCCATGGCTTTAATCTATCGCGATGACCTGCTCAACGACCCGGCCTTGCAAGCGGAATACAGACAGAAAACCGGCAAAGATCTGGCACTGCCCACCAGTCCCGAGGAGTATGTCGAGTTGGCAAAATTTATGACGCGTGACACCAATGGCGATGGTCAAATTGACCTCTATGGATCATCGATGATGGGATTGCGCCCTGATCCCACCACGATGGAATTTCTGAACTATCTCTACAGCTCTGGTGGACGTATCTACGATGAAAACTGGAATGTCACCATAAACAACGAGGCTGGCGTAAAAGCGCTAACCTTGTATGTGGATGCGATGAAGAACGCTGCTCCTCCAGGCGCTCCAGCCTATGGTTTTGATGAAGCTTTCTCGACCATGGCACAAGGTCAAGCTTTCAGCTATATCACCTTTAACTGGATGCTACCACAGCTCAACGATCCTGAAAAATCTCAAGTGGTGGACAAGTGCAAAGTGGTGCGGGTGCCAGGTGGCAAAGGTTTGCTCGGCGGTTGGGGCTGGGCGATTCCGGTCTCCTCTCCCAACCCGGAAGCAGCCTGGGCGTTCATTGAGTGGGTCGAGTCGTTTGCAATTGCCAAGGAACGCGCCTTGCTTGGCGGCGCCCCTGCACGCGCCGATGTCTTTGAAGACCCTGATGTACTCGCAAAGTATCCGCATTACAGCGAGGTTGAAAAGATTGTCGGCGAGGCAATTCCCTTCCCGATTATGAGCCGCAGCCCCCAGGTTGTGGAAGAACTGGGGCGGGCAATCTCAGAAGCTGTTGCCGGTTCAAAGTCGGTAGTCGATGCGCTCAATGAAGTTGCAGAAGTCCTCAAAGGATTGGTGGATTAAGACTTTATTTCGGAGAGGCGCTGATTCCCTGAGCAGCGCCTCTCCTCTCAAAAACCCATGGCTGAACTGGTGAAGACTTCTCCGAAAAAACCTGTTGCTACACCGATCTTGCATTCCGATCGGAGATTGCGGAATCAACTGGTGTTGCCGGCCATTATTGGCATCTGGTTAGTGGTAGGGTTCCCGCTCCTTTATGCTTTTTACGTCAGCTTACACGATTACGTTCTCAGCCGAGGGGGGATCAAAGGACTGAATCCTGGCAATTACACCCAAATTTTCAGCGACCAGCTCCTCGTCGGGGCAACGCGCAATACGATCATCCTGACCATCAGTGTGGTCGTTTTAGAATTTTTGATTGGCTTTGGTCTGGCATTATTGTTAAATAACAAGCGGCTCAGGGGAAGAGATTTGTACTTGTTGGTCTTGTTGATCCCCATGCTCATGCCGCCCATTACGGTGGGGACAATCTGGCGGCTGTTGTTGCATCCTGAATTGGGGATTGTCAATTATTTTCTTGGCTTAATGGGTTTACCGCAACCGGCCTGGCTGGGCGATCCGCGCTTAGCCATGATCACCATCATTATTGTGGACATCTGGCATGAAACCTCCTTCATTCTCCTGATCTTACTGGCGGGCTTGACCTCCTTGCCAGATGAACTTTATGAAGCCGCCATGATCGATGGCGCCAATTCAACTCAGCAATTCCGATTTATTACAGTACCCTTAATGATGCCAACGATCCTGGTAGCTATCCTGATCCGAATGATTGCGGCCCTAAAGACCTATGACCTGGTTTACATCCTAACTCGTGGTGGTCCAGGTATCGCCACAGAAACGATCAGTTACTATATTTATCGGGTCGCTTTTGTGTTCCTGGATATGGGAAAAAGCTCTGCAATGTCTTTCCTCTTACTGGTCGTGATCATTCTTTTGACTCTGGTCTTGATGCGCATCATGCGCACAGCGGAAACGACCTGAGTTTTCACCTTCGTCGGGTTTATAATTTGAGGGTTATCGTTCCTTTTTGGAGGATATTTAACCAGATTGCATTGTGAGGTTGGGATGAGCAAAGAATTACAACTCAAAGTCAGTGGCATTACCGGCGCCGGTTCGGGGATCGGAAAGGCGATAGCCAAGACACTTGCCCAGGCGGGCAGCCGCGT
>DAOTZA010000100.1:0-32851 GCA_034434515.1 Anaerolineales bacterium
GAGATTGCCCAAAAGCTCAACTGTTCAAAGGGCAATTGCATGCTCTGGTTTCCCAGAAAAGGTTTTTCCCAGCTCGACCGCCAAGGCGGCCCGTTTTGGAACCCGGCGGCGGATGAGGCTCTCTTGCAGGCGTTGAAAGATAACCTTAGTCCTTCGGTTCGATTGGTTGAAGTTGAGGCGCATATCAACGATTCTTCCTTTGCCCAACAAGCCGCCACAGCACTACTTGAGATGGGGGGAAAAGGTTCAGGTTTTGATCATAAATCTCACTTGATGAGATAAGATGGTCGAGTATGGCGACTAATTTTCTGCTTCTGGAGAGATAATTTTTTCACCCCTGATTCGGAAAGAGCGCAATTTAAGAGGCATTAATATCCTTGACAGGAATTCCTAAACCACTTATAATAAAAGTTGTAATAACAAGATAACATACTTATATAGTGATATTATTAACAATGAGCCATAACTCCTTTAATTTTTCTAGCTGGAACAAAATCGACCGTGCAAATCCTTTGCCGTATTATGTTCAACTCAAAGAAGCGCTTCGCGAACGGATTGAACGAGGTGATTGGCGTCAGGGAGATCAGTTGCCCAGCGAGCCAGAACTTTGCCATTCATTCAACGTGAGTCGGACAGTGGTGCGACAAGCCTTGCAGGAACTTGAATATGAAGGACTAATTGTTCGGGAGCGCGGAAAAGGCACGTTTGTTGCTGCTCCTAAGATTAGCGAAAGCCTTGTACAACGCCTCACTGGCTTTTATCAGGATATGGTTAATTTGGGACACATCCCGGTAACCAGAGTGCTCAAGCAAGAAATTGTTCCTGCAAGCCATAAAACTGCTGCTTATCTTCAACTTGAAGAGGGTTCTTCAGTCATCCAAATTGACCGCCTGCGATATATCGACGACGAACCAATCGTTTTGGTAACCACTTACCTGCCCTATTCTATTTGTCCTTCGGTGCTCAAAGTGCAACTGACCCATCAATCTTTGTATTCTTTTTTGGAAAAAGAGTTTGGCTTATACCTCGTGCGAGGAAGACGGGTCATTGAAGCAGTTCCCGCTAATGAATACGAGGCTCAATTGCTGCAAATCGATAAAGGAGCCCCGTTAATCAAGCTCGAAAGCGTTAGCTATCTTGAAAATGGCACTCCTATCGAATACTATATCGCCCTTCATCGAGGGGATAGGTCGCGTTTCGAGGTCGAACTGGTTCGTAATAAAGAACAATTAGAAAAAATCGACCTGCCCAATGGCAACTTGCTTATTGAATAGGTATTTGCGTTTTTAGCGATGACCTAAAAATTCAATAGATGAAAAAAGGAGGTGAAGCGGAAAAGGACAAAATAGATATTTATCTATCTACCCAGACAATCATGATAATAAATTTTTAAGTAAAACAAACGTTCATTAAGGAGGAACAAATGTTGACGCGTGTACGCCTATTCCCTGTTGTAGTGTTTTGTGCGATTGTGGCCTTGGTTGCAGGAGCATGTCAGCCAGCTCCAACTCCTGAACCTCCTGCCCAACCCCCTGCTCAACAGCAACCCCCGGCGGCTGCCACTCCCACCTCTCCCCCTGCTCAAACCGAGCCTCCTGCTGCTCCTCGCTGGCAAGAAAAGATCATCATTGGATGGACACCGCCTGACATTACGGGGGTCTTTAAGACCGCAACAGATTTCTTTGAAAAATCTGCAAAAGACGCTAACGCCAATGGTTTTGATGTTCAAGTCATTGCTCAATCTCCCGCCACACATGTTGCCTTTGCGGATCAAGTAGCTATCATTGAGGATTACATCCAGCGCGAAGTGGATGTGATTGCCATCTCTCCGATTGAGGTGGAGGTGATTAAACCCGCTGTGGTCAAGGCAAACGAGAAGGGAATTCCAGTGATCATCGTCAATTTACTCGAGCCGATTGCCGGCTTGAATATTGCCTCTTACATTGGCTTTGATAATACTGTAGCTGCAGAGGTCACAGCTTATTCGGTCTTAGATTACTTTGGAGGCCCCGGCGTGTTAGGCACCGGCCGCAAAGTTGAGGTGGCTAAAGATCAATATCTCGATATTGAATTCTGGCGAAACCTCTATAAAGATATTTCCGAGGAGGAAAAAGCCCAAATTAAAGCGCGTGGGGTGATCATCGAAGGTGTAGCGGGTGGTTTCTTCTCCACAGCTCGCTTGAATGGTTTCAACAATGTCGTCAGTCAATTCCCCGGCATTGAGATCCTGGGTGTGCCTTGCGCTGCTGACTGGAACCGTGAGAAGGGAATCAAATGCGCTGAGGACTTCCTCACTGCCAATCCCACCAATTTGGATTTCATCTGGGCTGCTTCGAACGAAATGGGCTTAGGAGCGATGCTGGCTGCTGAGGCAGTAGGACGATTGGAACTCGCCAATCAGGGACCTGTTTTGGGTGACGAAAAAGTAGCTGTCTTCACAAACGACGTCACACCCGAGTCGGTGGATCGCATTGCAGAGGGTAAAATGGTCGCTGAAACCACGCATGGTTTTGCAGATTGGGGCTGGTTTGGCACCTATTTCGCAGTTCGCTTAGTCTGCGGACTAGAAGTTCCACAAATTTATGACATCCGCCCACGCATCGCTTACATGGAAAATGCACGTCTCTTCTATCCCGACCCAGTTCTTCCACAGCTTGACTGGGAGGAAGTAAAAGCTCAGTGCAAGTAATTGTTGAATAGGGGAGGAGAGTTCCCCTCCTCCCCTCTCATTGGTAGTGCCTGGGTTGCTCAATTTGACCTTTGAGGAGATGGCTTATGGAATTTCAAGGGAAAGTAGTAATTGTTACAGGGGGATCTAAAGGGATTGGCGCTGCTACTGTTTCAGCCTTTGCAGAACAAGGGGCATCAGTGGCAATTGTTGATCTTGATCAAGCGAGCGGCGAAGATATCTCTCGAAAGTTAAGGGAGAAAGGACTTTCGGTATCATTTATCCAGGTTGATATTACTCAAGAAGCTGAAGTCCAATCAATGGTCCGTAGAGTGTTGGATCTGTGGGGGCACTTGGACATTTTGATCAATAATGCGGGCATTTACTTTCAAGGAGATGTTGAGCAAACACCGCTTGAACAATGGCAGCGCGTGCTGGATGTAAATGTAACAGGTATGTTTCTCTGTACCAAGTACGCTGTGCCGGCTATGCTAAAAAGTGGAGGAGTTATCGTTAATGTGGCATCGGAGGCAGGATTAGTAGGAATACCCGGTCAGGTTGCCTACAATGTCTCCAAAGGTGCTGTCATCGCCTTTACCCGCAGTTGTGCTGTAGATTATGCTCGTAAGGGAATTCGCGTAAATTGTGTCTGCCCTGGAACAACAGATACACCTTTGGTGCAGCAAGCGATTAATCGCTCACCTGATCCGGTCGCTGCGCGAAGACATTTGGAGCAAGTACGACCGCTCAACCGTTTAGGCAAACCCGAAGAGATAGCTGCTGCCATCTTAGCACTAGCAAGTGATCGCTTAGGATATGCAACTGCCGCTGTGTTTTCAATCGATGGTGGATACACCGCTCAGTGAAGTAGATGAGAGAAATATGACCCGAACGCAACAACTCCTGCTCTCTATGGAAAAAATTGATAAACGCTTTCCGGGAGTGCATGCCTTAAATCAGGTCGATTTTGATCTTTACCAGGGTGAAGTTCATATCCTCCTGGGGGAAAACGGCGCGGGAAAATCGACCCTGATGAAGATTCTAAGCGGTTCTCTTCCTCGTGATAGCGGTCGAATCTTCATTGGAAATCACGAGATGCAAGAAATTTCTCAAATGACTCCCGAATATGCTCAAACATTGGGGATCGGGATGGTTTACCAGGAACTTAGTCTGGTGCCCACTCTCTCGGTGGCTGAAAATATCTTTCTCGGTCGATTGCCGCGCACCAAGTTCGGATTAGTGGATTGGAAAAAAATACACGAAGGAGCAAAACATAGTCTAAACACCTTAGGAATTAACATCGACACTCGAACCATTACCGGGACATTGAGCGTTGCTGAACAACAATTGACGGAAATTGCCCGCGTTCTTGAAAAGCAGCCCCGTATTTTGGTTCTGGATGAGCCCACCTCTGCGCTCTCCGATACAGAGCGATCGCGATTGTTTGAAATTATTCGCCGTTTACGATCAAAAGGGGTAGGAATTATTTATATTTCTCACCGTTTAGCGGAAGTGCCACTGATTGGTGATCGGGTAACCGTCCTTCGAGACGGTCAAAAAATTGGCACCCTGCCTGTTAGCGAGGTGAATGAAGAGAAACTCGCCCAAATGGTTGTCGGCCGCAAGTTAACTGAACAATATCCAAAACATGGGGGTGAAAAAGGAAATGTTCTTCTGCGGGTTGAGAATCTCTCCGTGCCGGGCAAACTACAAAACATCTCATTTGAATTATTTGAAGGAGAGATTTTCGGGGTTTTTGGTTTAATGGGCGCTGGTCAGAGTGAGTTAGCACGGGCTTTGTTTGGTTTGGAACCCTTGAGTTGTGGACAAATTTATGTTAACGACAGGATCGTTAACGTGAGGAACTCAGAAGAAGCCATTCGAGTAGGGATTGGTCTAATACCGCGCGACAGGCGAGAAGGATTAGTTCCAATGCTACCCATTCCACCAAATATTACCTTAGGGCAAATTAGTCAGTATTCTCCAATTCGTTTTCTTAACCTTCGCAAGGAGAGACAAATAGCTCAACAATATGTCAAAGATCTTCGGATTCAACCGCCTCTCTTGGACCGACCCGTTTTATATCTCAGCGGTGGCAATCAACAAAAAGTTGTCTTAGCGCGGTGGCTGTATGGAGATACCAAAGTCCTCATCCTTGACGATCCAACACGAGGGATTGATGTGGGAGCTAAGGCAGAAGTGTTCTCGATTATGGATGACCTTTCTAAAAAGGGGGCAGGGATTCTCTTTATTTCCTCGGAGATGCAAGAATTACTTGCTATGGCTGATCGAATCATGGTCTTACGGCGAGGGAAAATGGCGAATATTTTTCAGCGGGGTGAAGTTGATCAGGAAGACTTACTCAAATACGCTAGTTAATCCTTATGTAAGGAGAAAAAACTGTGACAGAAAAAATTCCTCTGGATACCAATATAAATACAACGGCTGAGGTCGTCACGCAAACACTAACACCCTCTATCCTACCTAACCGCAAAGAACACCTACGCCGATGGCTTGTTCAAGCCGGAGCACTTTTTGCCCTACTATTGCTCTCTCTCTATTTATCGTTTGCAACCCCTCATTTTCTCACCTCTAGCAATATTGCCAATGTCGCTCGTCAAACAGCCGTCACAGCCATCCTCGCAGTTGGACAAACAATGGTAATCCTTAGTTCCGGGATTGATCTCTCAGTTGCTGCTATTGCTGGCTTATCGGCTTCGATATCGGCAGTGCTAATGACCTCACAATTAAATATTTTCGGACTCACCATCGGGCCTTTTCCATTTGCTGCTGGTGTTCTGGTCGCGCTTATCGTAGGATGTCTTGCTGGTTGTATCAATGGTCTTATCATCACTAAAGGACGCATTCCTGATTTTATTGCTACTTTAGGTATGTTAGGAACGTATCGAGGGATTGCCCTTTTAGTCACGGGGGGACTTCCTGTTCCGTCCCACCTAACGGCAACAGAACTAAAGGGTTATTTGCCGGAAACACTCATTTGGTTAGGAGCAGGAGATATTTTCGGTTTCCCAGTCCCAGGCTTGATTGCATTAGCCATAGTTGCATTGGGATGGTTTTTGCTGCGTTATACGGTTTTCGGTCGCTCAATCTACGCAGTAGGGGGCAATCGAGAAGCTGCTCGCATCTCTGGAATTAGCGTCAACCGGACTAAAATCTTGGTCTATACCTTCTCCGGGCTTATGGCAGCCATAGCCGGCCTAGTTCTGACAGGGCGACTCAATTCTGCAAACGCCCTTATGGGAGAGGGTGAAGAGCTTCGCTCAATTGCGGCTACAGTAATTGGCGGCACTAATCTATTCGGAGGTGAAGGCAGTGTTCTAGGGACATTAATTGGGGCCATGATTATGGGTGTCTTGGGGAATGGTCTTAACCTGCTAAATGTGAGTGCCTTTTGGCAACGCGTGATTCAGGGCCTGGTCATAATCTTGGTTGTCATCTTGGATCAATGGCGAAGGAGGCGATTCGGTTCTTAGAGCCATATTGTGGAGGAGCCAGATGAAGTACGCAGTCAGTAGTTGGATTTATGCGGATGAACCTTTTGGTGAGATTTTTAATAGGCTAAGCCGTTTCGGATACGACGGAATCGAGTTGGTCGGTGAACCGGAGAGAATATCCGTAAGGGAAATCCGTACACTCCTTCAATCAACAAACTTAAAGGTCAGTTCAATTCTCACGTGGTGTATTTGGGGTATCCCGGGCCGAGACATGGCAAGCCCAGAAAGAGAAGAAAGAGAAGCTGCATTGCTTTATGGTAAACGCTGCATAGATTTGGCTGTGGATATCGGTGCTTCTATTGTAGTAGTTCTTCCCGCGCCTGCTGGCCGTACTGCCCCTGTGGGGAATCCAAAAAATCCGCAATTATGGAAAAAGGCGAGAGATTTGGAGTGGAAACTTGCGGTTGAATCCATCCATAAGTTAGCTGAATATGCCCATACTTCTAAAATAACGCTTGCTTTGGAACCGATCAATCGCTACGAGACCTACCTTGTAACGGACGTACAGTCAGCTTTGATGTTTCTAAAAGATGTTGGAGCACCTAATTTGAAACTGCATTTAGATACTTTCCACATGAATATAGAAGAAGCTAATCTTAATGGAGCTATCCAACAGGCAGGGGACTTGTTAATCAATATGCACATTTCGGATTCAAACCGTCAACCACCGGGTAAAGGTCATACTGATTTCTCTGCGTTATTTTACGCCTTGAAGGAGGTGAACTATCAGGGTTTTCTTGTGCTAGAACCCGTCCCATCAGGATCTGACCCGTTATTAATGGTAAACATACCTGAGAACATAGATTTAAGGGATACATTCGCTCAGCAGTCAATCCAATATTTGAAGCAGATAGAAAGGCAATTAGCATGAAATATGCAATTAGCAATTGGATTTACGGTGACGAACCTGTCGAGCAAACTTTTGAACGTTTATCCAGGTTAGGTTATGATGGTATCGAGCTAATGGGGGAGCCTAAACTATACGATCCAAAGCAAATTCGAGAATTATGCCGGACTTATGGCTTGCAAGTTCTCTCTATTGCTGGGATTTATCCATGGCCAACAATGGAAAGAGATCTCTCTAACCCTGATGTTCAGGTAAGAAAGTACGCTATCAATTATCTTATAGAGTGTGTAGACTTTGCGCAATCAGTTGAGTCTCCTGTAATTATCGTCGTTCCATCGGCGGTAGGAAAGACCAGTCCAGTAGGTAACTTCGGAGATGAAGAAGAATGGATAGCAGCCTCTGAGAGAGAATGGAAATGGGCTGTACAATCTGTGCAAGAAGCCGCATATCATGCAGCAAAAAAAGGGATTTGCCTGGCAATTGAGCCAATAAATCGCTATGAGACTTTTCTTATAAATACATGTGAGCAGGCTCTAAAGTTTATCGGTGAAGTGAACAGCGATGCCGTCGGGATTCACTTAGATAGTTTTCACATGAATATCGAAGAGCCAGATCCCTATAGTGCAATTAAGCATGCAGGTAAAAGACTCTTAAATGTGCATATTGCAGATAGTAATCGACAAAGTGTCGGACGAGGGCATATTGATTTCAAATCTCTCCTCACGGCATTATTTGAGATTGATTACCACGGATCATTAGCCCTAGAGCCTTTACCGCCAGTGTCCGACCCATATATAGCTATTCGGTTGAAACGTTATAACCACCTCAAAGATATTTTTGCTGAAGAATCTATTCGCAATTTGCGCAAAATTGAAAACCAAATCAAGGAGAGTATGGCGTGAGTAAAAATGTGCGCATTTGCGTTATTGGTATTGGAAGAGCCGGAATGGTTCACGCTCGCAATGTCCGTTGGCATGTCCCTCACAGTGAATTAGTAGCCATCGTAGATGCTGATGAGGAGCGAGCAAGCAACGCTGCTAAGACGTTGCATTTAGAAGGGCATTTCTACAACTGCTTAGAGAGCGCATTAGAGAGTGTGGAATTCGACGCGGTGATGATTACTACTCCAACTTTTACACATGCAGAGTTAGCCATCGCCGCTGCTGAGAGAGGCAAACATGTCTTTTGTGAAAAACCAATGGCACTGACTCTGGGAGAATGCGATCGAATGATTGAGGCAACGAAGCGTTCAAATGTGATCCTTCAAATAGGATTTATGAGGCGGTTTGATCCGCCGTTTGTTCAAGCCATGAATCAAATCCAGGAGGGGGTGATTGGCAGACCTCTCATTGTGCGTACTTTAACCCGCGGTCCCGGTTTACCTCCTCCTTGGGCTCATGATATCAATCGCAGCAATGGCATGCTGGCTGAAGTTAACAGTCATGATTTTGATACCATTCGCTGGCTAGGGGGTGGTGAATTCAAGGTTATATATGCTCGGGCAAGGGTTAATAAAGCTCTTGAAATCCAACAACAGCATCCTGATTTCTATGACACAGCTATTGTCAGTTTTGAGCTTGATAATGGGACTTTTGGCTTGTTGGATGGGATTTGCCCGGCTGACTATGGTTATGACGCACGGGCAGAGGTGGTTGGAACAGAAGGAGTGTTGGTGATTGGAGAACTAAGATCAACCCCTCTCCGACGAGTCACAAAATCTACTGAGGTGGTCGAACC
Source organism: Anaerolineales bacterium (assembly GCA_034434515.1). Classification (GTDB taxonomy): domain Bacteria; phylum Chloroflexota; class Anaerolineae; order Anaerolineales; family UBA4823; genus NAK19. Next base: position 8,768 of record DAOTZA010000100.1, read on the forward strand.
ACGTATACCTTCGTGGCCGGTGCGTTTTGCTGAAGCTTATCAAGCAGAAGCCCAACACTTTGTGGAATGTATACTTAATAATCAAAACCCAACGGTCAATGGATTTGACGGGCGTAAAGCCCTAGAAGGTGTAATTGCGGCTAATCAATCGATTCGTGAAGGCAGGCCGGTAGCACTACCCCTAAAATGAGGTTGTTTCCAGAATGAGAGCGGCATTATTTTATGGTATAGGTGATATACGGGTTGAGGAAGTACCTATTCCTAGTCCAAACCCTGATCAAGCATTACTAAAAGTTGAAGCAGCAGGTATTTGCGGTACAGACGTGCGCATTCTGAACAATGGTCATCATCGCATTCCAGTAGGCACTGTGCGTATATTAGGGCACGAATTCAGCGGTGAAATTGTTGAGGTAGGGAAGAATGTGCACGGGCTCACTGTTGGGACACATGTCGCAATAGCCCCCAATATTGGATGCGGTGTCTGTAGCGAATGTATCTCTGGGTGGACGAATCTTTGCGAGAATTATCAAGCGTTTGGAATTAGTCTAGATGGGGCGTTTGCGCAATATATGTTGATCACCAGTGATGCCATTCGGCAGGGGAATATTATTCCACTCCCTTCAGAGATACCTTTTCCAGTTGCAGCTCTTGCCGAACCTCTATCTTGCTGTATAAACGGTCAAGAATCTATCGGGGTAAGGATTGGAGATTTGGTCCTGATCATTGGCAGCGGCCCAATTGGGGTGATGCACTTGTTACTGGCGAAATTATCTGGTGCAAGGTGTGTGGTCATCAGCGAGATCAACCCAAACAGAGCCGATCTAGCTAGACGCTTTGGAGCAGACATTGTAGTTAACCCCCAACAAGATAACCTTAAGGAAGTGATCTATTCTCTCTCTGATGGACGAGGAGCAGATGCAGTGATTGTAGCTGCTTCGTCAGCAGATCTTCAGGCTCAAGCTCTTGAACTGGCTGCCCGCCGTGGCAGGATCAATTTCTTTGGCGGGTTGCCAAAAGACAAGCCAAACGCTACTTTAAATACCAATCTAATCCATTATCGTCAATTGATTGTTACGGGTTCTACAGGGGCAAATGTGCACCAATTCCGTACAGCTGTTCATTTGCTAACGTCCTCTCGCCTGGCTATTGACGGTCTAATTGGCGATTGTCTTCCTCTACACCGAATTAACGAAGGTTTTGAGCGGACAAGAAATGCGCAAGAGATGAGAATGATGATTACTCCTAACTTGGAATAAAAATATCATGAAATTTGGAGGATTTACCTTATGACTCAAGAGATTCAACTCTATATCAACGGCAAGTGGGTACCTTCCTCTTCGAGAGAAACTTTTGATGTATTTGATCCGGCCACAGGTGAAGTGATTGGACGGGCGGCTTCTGCTACGAAAGAGGATGTGTCAAAGGCAATTGAGGCAGCTCATGAAGCATTTCCCCAATGGGCAAAACTTCCTCCCATAGAGAGAGGAAAAATCTTGAAAAAGGCAGCCCAATTAGCGCGAGAACGAGCGAAAGAACTGGGACGTTTGTTGACGGTTGAACAAGGAAAACCTCTCAGCGAAGCAATCGGAGAAGTTAACGCCTCAGCAGACGCGCTTGAATTCTTTGGGGAAGAAGCTTGGCGAATTCAAGGAGAAATACTTCCTCCCAATAAACCAAATCGACGGAGTTTCGTGATTAAGCAACCATTAGGTGTGGTCGTAACAATCAGCTCGTGGAATTATCCTATTCTCCTAATGAGTTGGAAACTAGGACCAGCCCTAGTTACTGGTAACACGGTAGTGGCAAAACCACCGTCCGAGACTCCCTTAGCGTTAACTATGTTTATGGTAATTCTATCGGAGGCTGGTGCTCCTCCGGGAGTCGTTAACATTCTTACTGGCCGGGGAAGTGTGCTTGGCTCAGCCTTAGTACGGCATCCTCTTACTGCCAAGGTGGCGATTACCGGCCAAACTGATACAGGACGTAAGATCATGGAAATGGCTGCTGAGGGGATTAAGAAAGTATCTCTAGAACTTGGCGGGCATACCCCCTTCATTGTATTCGAGGACGCTGATATAGAAAAAGCAATCAATGACGGCGTCCTGCGCTCCTTCCGTAACATGGGTCAAATCTGCAATGCCATCAATCGCATTTATGTCCACAAATCTATCTTACAGACATTTGTAGAGGGTTTTGTGGAAGTTACAAAAAAACTATCCATCGATCACGGACTTAACGATCCAGACCTTGGATCAATGTGTACTAGAGGGGGGATTGAAAAAACTCGTCAACACATTGAGGACGCTCTGGCAAAAGGGGCTAGATTGTTAACGGGTGGCAAACCTCCAAAGGGTGAAAAATATCAAAAGGGTTTTTTCTTTGAACCCTCTGTGCTTATAGATGTCAATCATAATATGCTGGTGATGCGCGAAGAAACTTTTGGCCCGTTAGCACCGATTATGGGTTTTGATACCGTTGACGAGGCCATTGCATTGGCAAATGATAGCCCTTACGGCTTGGTTTCTTACGTGTACACCAATAATTTACGCACTATTCTAAAGGCATGTGAAGAACTCCAATGTGGCACGGTTGGAATTAACAATGTTGCCGGTGGTGAATTTCCTTATCCGTACGGAGGCTGGAAGGAAAGTGGTTTGGGTATTGAGAATTCCCATCATGCCACTGAACAATACTTACAACTTAAACACATCCGCCTCGAACTATAAGGAGAGATGATGAACGATTACATACCCCCAATTCGAACAGTAGATTTTTCAAGCGGTGTAACATCCCCTGCACATCAAGTCTTACGACGCACTCTCAAAGATATTAGGGCAATGTTCTTTGATCAAACCGCAGTTACCCAGATTTTGCAACAAGAGGGAAATAGATTGATTTATGAAGTATATGTAAATGATGTGCCAGAAACAATCGAACATTTACCATTTTGTACCACAATTATCTACCCTGGCTGTGTCGGAAAAGAGTATCATATGACGAAAGGGCACTTTCATTCTCAACGTCAGCGAGCGGAGATCTATCTCGGACTGGCAGGTAAGGGTATCCTTCTAATCCAAAACGATGAAGGCATCGTCAGAATGATCGAGATGGAAAAAGGAACAGTCGGATACGTGCCGCCTGGATGGGCGCATCGGACAATTAACACAGGCGATCAGCCATTCATATTCTTCGCTGTGTATCCTGGTGATGCAGGGCACGATTATCAAACGATCGAGAAACAAGGATTTGCATGTCTTCTTGTCAACGAGAATGGAGGCCCTCGTCTCATTGAGAACCCCAACTGGAATAGATAACCTTGTTTCTAGTAGGATATGGAGAGAAGGATGGGTGAGGTGTATCTGCTTGGAATAGACCTTGGGACAACTGCTACAAAAGCTGGTCTTTATGATGAAAAAGGACAATTAATCGCCGAGGCCTATGAAGAGTCGAAGCTATATTATCCCAAACCGGGCTGGGTTACCCAAGACCCGGATGACATCTATGGCTCAGCCGTTCGAACAATACGGGAATGCATCCAAAAAAGTCAGATCAATCCAGCTCACATTGCGGCGATCTCATTTGATGGGCAAATGGCTGGCATTGGAAGTGTTGATTCGCGTTGGGATGTTCCTACACCTTATGACTCTTGGTTAGATACGCGCTGCCGGGCATACATTGACCGTCTAAAGACAAAAGAAGAGCGCATCATCATGCTTAGCGGCGGCCCTCCTAGTATTTCACACGGTGCAAAAATTCTTTGGTGGAAACATGAGCAACCAGAAATTTTTCAAAGGATAACCAAGTTTGTCGTACCGGGTGGCTATGTGGCAGGGAGGATGGCTGGGCTTAGGGGTGATGAAGCATTTATTGATTATACCTATTTGCATTTTAGCTGTTTCAGCGACACAGACGCCCAAAAATGGAGTCCAGAGTTGCTGGAATATTTTGAAATACCAGAAGAGAAAATGCCACGCATTGTCAAACCTTGGGAAATTATCGGTTATGTGACGAAAACCGCGGCTGAAGAAAGTGGTTTACTCGAAGGCATACCCATCGCAGCAGGATGTGGTGATCAAGCTGCAGGAATGCTTGGAGCTGGAATGGTAAAAGCAGGGATGATCTTCGATGTTGCTGGAACAGCGTCTGTGTTTGCAGTGTGCATCGATCAGTTTGTAACAGACCATTCAAATCGCACTCTTTTCACCGCTCACCTTCCATTGCAAGGTTTATATTATGTATTGGCGTATATTAATGGGGGTGGGCTGAATTTGCGTTGGTTCCGAGATGAAATTGCCAAACATGAAAAAGAAGAAAATGCAAAAATGGGGGGTGGGTTTTACTCGGATTTTGATGAAAGAGCAGACCAAATTCCCCCAGGTAGCGAATCGTTGCTCTTCCTTCCCCATTTGGGCGGCCGGGTTTGCCCTAGTGAACCTAACCTGCGGGGAGTTTACTTCGGCTTACACTGGTCACACTCGAAAGCCCATCTTTACCGAGCTATGTTGGAAGGCGTCGTTTTCGAGTATGCTGTATATCAAGAGATTGTCAAACAGTTATTACCGAAGCTTGACTTTATTGAGACAAGAGTAATTGGCGGAGGAGCAAGGAGTCGTATCTGGAATCAAATTAAAGCTGATGTACTTAATGTGCCTTACATCACATTGAATCGCCAAGAATTTTCTACGTTAGGTTCAGCTATTCTTGCTGGCTACTCTGTAGGTGTTTATAAGGACATGGCATCTGTGGCACAGTCGTTTGTGCAACCAGTTCAACGAATAAACCCTCGTCCTGAATTTCACCAACAATATCAACCTTATATCTCTTTGTATAAACGTCTCGTAGGGGAAGTAAAACCCTTATTTGATGATCTTGCTACTATCTCAGAGACAGGGCTCAGTAATGAAAGGTAAAGTCCTAATTACTGCGCGGTCCTTTCGTAGAATTCCCGGTCCTCATATTGAGGAATGGCATAAAGAGGGATATGAAATCGTGGTCCCCCCTTATGATCGCCCATTGGAAGCTGAGGAATTAATTGAGTTTATACGAGATGTAGATGCAGCAATACTCGGTTTAGACAAGGCAACACGTGAAGTGTTGGTTATGGCGTCGAATTTAAAAGTAATATCCAGACATGGTGTAGGGGTGGATAATATCGATCTCAAAACAGCCTCCGAACGAGGGATTGTTGTAACCATAACACCTGGCGCAAATAGCATTGCTGTCGCTGAACTGACGATGGCCTTGATCTTCGCTTTGGCCCGTAAAATTCCCGCTCATGATCGGATGGTTCGCGGCGGGAAATGGGGACGATTGGAAGGTTTTGAGATTATGGGGAGTACGTTGGGTTTAATTGGAGCGGGCAAAATTGGTAGAGAAGTGGGGACTCGCGCCCATGCCCTTGGAATGCGAATTCTTTTTACAGACCCCCTTCGCCCGCCTGAAGAGTGGTTACAAAAGACTCAAGCCAAACAGGTGTCTCTGGAAGATTTATTATCCTCAAGTGATTTTATTAGTTTACATTTGCCATTGAATGACGAAACACGCAATATACTTGATTCCGCTCGGATAGGTTTATTGAAGCCTTCTGCCTTTGTTATAAATACAGCACGAGGAGGTTTACTAGACGAAAAGGCATTGTTTGAAGCATTGAAGAATGGGAGAATTGCTGGAGCGGCGATTGACACGTTCAATTTAGAACCGCCTGATTCCTCTCAGTTCACCGAACTTGACAATTTTATTGCCACCCCTCACATCGGTTCGGCGACTTATCAAACAACACTTCGTATGGGATGGTTAGCAACTCAAAATGCATTATGTGTCCTAAAGGGAGAGCGTCCTCAGCATGTCGTCAACCCTGAAGTTTATTGGGGAGCAAAAGGATGAATGAAATAATAAATCGCATTCAAAAACAAGCGATCATACCAGTTATAACAGTGGATTCCAGCAAGGATGCCGAGTGGGTATGTGAAGTTCTCGTTGACGCAGGAATGCAAGTGATCGAGATCACATTCCGCACAGAAGCCGCGGTTGAGAGTATAGCGGTAGCCAAGAGTCTTTTTCCCGATCTAATTATAGGAGCAGGAACAGTATTATCACTAAAACAAGCTTCTAGAGCCGCGCAAGCAGGTGCTACTTTTTTAGTTTCCCCTGCTTTAGATGTGGAGCTTGTTGAATGGTCAATTCAAAATCAACTCATTGCTATACCGGGTGTAGTTACCCCAACTGAAATTCTAACAGCATTAAAGCATGGCGTAAAGGTAATGAAATTTTTTCCAGCAGAAGCTTACGGAGGAACGAAAACAATAGACGCTTTGAAAGGGCCTTTTCCCGACGTAAAATTCCTGCCAACAGGAGGAATTAATTCTAACAATGCAATCGATTACTTAAGGCTGTCGAACGTGATTGCGGTAGGGGGGACATGGATGGTCAAACCTGATCTGATCAAAAAACGTGATAAAAAGACTATCTATCAATTGTCAACAGAAGCTCTCCAGATTGTAAAGTCACTATAACAACCAAGTACACCCAAATGAAAATTTACAACCTCCAGCAACAGACATCATTCTATATGCGGAAGTCACACTTCTGCAATATACCAAGTGCATTGCTCTGATGGTTTCTGCCCATCCTGCAAATGGGTAAAAGGTTATGCGTTTACAAAGCCTTAGGCTGAAACGCGCGGCCTTACTTCCCGATCAAGACGATCACCTAAGGTATCAAGAGCCACATCTAAATCATAATCCGCTTGCAACCCCATCCAGAACTGAGGGGAAGTGCCAAAATAACGCGATAATCGCAAGGCGGTATCGGCTGTCACGCTGCGAACCCCCTGCACAATTTCATTGATCAACCGTGCCTCAACGCCGATATCTGTTGCAAGCTGATTTGGACTTAGGTTCATTGGCTTCAAAAATTCTTCGATTAATATCTCGCCCGGGTGAACCGGCCTTAACCTTTCAGTCATTTTTCCCTGCCAATCTAATGGTAATCGGTAATTTCAACATCATACGCGTTACCATTTTCCCAACGAAAGCAAATCCGCCATTGGTCATTAATCCGCACGCTCCATTGTCCTGCTCTATCCCCGCTTAATTTTTCCAACCGATTTGCGGGCGGTATTCTCAAATCGTTTAGGTTCATAGCATTATTGATCATTCGTAACTTACGCAAAGCGACTTGCTGAATATCAAGCGGCAATTTTCGAGAACGTTGACGCTGGTAAATCCTTTGCGTCTCGTCGTCTTTGAAGGTCTTAATCACCTCTTTATTCTATGGTGTATTGTAATAAATGTCAACTGCGCCCTAGAGACTTTTAGAAGTTTTCGGCACTCACCCTTGACAAACGTTCCGATTTGGGATATAACTGTAACGTAGTCGGCAAATAGATATTCCGAAACGGAACGATAATGCCTGCTCGTCACCCTTCTTTTGACTCCCTCGATTACCAGATTATCCTCGCCCTCCATAAAAACGCGCGCGCAAGCGCCTCCGAGATTGCTCGCCAAATCGGCGCCAACGAACGTACCGTGCGCAAGCGTATCGAACACCTGATCCAAAGCGGCGCAATGCGCCTCACGGCGATCCTTGAGCCCTCCGCTTTTGGATATGTCACCGCAGCCGATATTTTCCTCGAGGTTGAGCCGCAGCACGAGGAAAACGTCCTTCAACAGCTTATGGCGATGCCCATGGTCACCTACGTTGCCTTTGGGCAGGGAACCCAGGAGGTTTCCATCGAGGCGCGGTTCAAGGATAACGATGCCCTGCGCGAGTTCATTCGTCATGTGCTCCCCTCCCTGCCTGGCGTCACCGTTACCCGCTATACCCTGGTGCCGCGCATCCTGCGCAATATCGATGAATGGCTACCTCCACCCGAAGATTTTATCCCTCCCGATTGAGTTATAGAAAGGAGAGCAAGTGAAGCGAAATCAGACAGTAAAAATTCTCATTTCATCCTTCAACCATCCTTCTCTATTCGAACACTTTCTGGAAAGGAGAGAAAAATGAACCTTCGATCCTCCCCCCTCTGGCTTATCCTTGCAATCCTGCTGGTCTTCAGTATCACCCTGTCGGCGTGCGGCGGCGGCAAAGCTGAAATCAAGGTCGGCGCGCCATTGCCGCTCACCGGTCCGTATGCCAGCGATGGCGAGCAGATGCTCAAAGCCCTCCAAATGGCCGTGGATGAGCAAAACGCTAAAGGGGGCTTGTTAGGCCGCCAGCTCAAATTGGTGACCGGCGATGTAGGCGCCCTGGAAGCAGAAAAGATCAAAGCCGTCGGGGAACGCTTGATCGGCGAGAAAGTGGATGTGGTGATCACCGGCTACGCCGACTCGGGCGTGGATGCGCGCGTCTTTGGCGAGTATGATATGCCCTTCCTGCATGCCGATGCAATGACATTGGATACCGAGGTGGTGGCTCAAGACCCGGTGAAATACGGCAACGTCTTCCAGTACTGTCCCAGCGAAGTATCCTACGGTATTGATGCAGCCGCCAACTTGTTTGAAATGGGTCAGAAAATGGGCTGGCAAGAACCCAATAAGAAGATCGCCATCGTGAAGGTGGATTACAGCTATAACATCCTGGCCGCCGACAAATTTGCCGAGCTGGTTAAGGCTCAGGGGTACGAAATTGTGGTCGATGAGGTGACCCAATTTGGCGTGGTCGAATGGGGCCCCATCCTCTCAAAGATCGATGAAGCCCAGCCAGCCTATGTCACCTTTTGGAACCTTGATCCAACCGATGCGGCGCGCTTTATGGTGCAGTTCTCCGAGAAATTCAGCGAAAAAGGTTTGAATGCCCTGGTTTTCATGCAGTTCACCCCTTCTATCCCGGAGTTCCTGGAATTAGCCGGTAAAGCTGCCGAAGGGCTGTTGTGGACTGCCAGCATCAACCCGGTTGGAGCAGGTGTAGAGGATTACAAACAACGCTGGATAGCCAAATACAATGAAGAGCCCAAGTCGATCTATGCCTATGTAACCCGCGATGGCTTTGACATCTGGGTGACAGCGGTTGAAAAAGCCGGCTGCGTTGATTGTTACGATCAAGTGATCCAGAACATTCGCAGCACCACCTACGCGGGTCTTGCCGGCGTTCATGTCTTTACCACTACCATCAACAATCCAAATATGGCACCGACTTTATCCCCACCATCTGGTATCAGATTTGGAATGGTCAGAACCTGATTGTAGGACCAACGAAGTATCAAAAAGCTCAGCCGCAACTGCCACCGTGGATTAAGTAAGCAGGCATTGCAACTTCTCCCCTCTTCTTGTCCAGGAGGGGAGAAAACCCTCTCTCACCAGCGAGGGTTGCACCTCCTCTCTGGTGGGAGAGGCAGGGTAAGGGAATTTGCCAGCCAAAGCTCTCTTCGCTCTGACCTGGAAGCGAGGTTGCAACATCGTTTGGAGGAGTTTTTATGTTTGCTACACAGGCCATCTCCAAAAGTTTTGGAAAACTGGTTGCCCTCTCTAATGTGTCTTTCGAGGTCGAAGAAAAGGAAATCTTCGGCATCGCCGGCCCGAACGGGGCAGGGAAATCAACCCTGTTCAACGTGATCAGCGGGATTTATGCCCCGACTTCGGGAAAGATATTCTTTGAGGGCAAAGACATCACTAATTCCAAGCCTGACCAAATCTGCCATCTGGGCATTGCCCGCACCTTTCAAATCCCCACGGCTTTCCATACGCTGAGCGTTTACGATAACCTGCGCGTCGGAGCGATCTTCGGCGCTCGCCGTCCGCACAGCGCAGATGAGGTGCTCGAACTCTTGGGCTTAGAGTCGGTGCGAGACCGACCTGCTCGCAATCTCGATCTTTACACCACCAAATTGGTCATGTTGGGGGCAGCCCTGGCGACGGATTGTAAGCTGTTGATGTTGGATGAGCCGATGGCAGGGCTTTCACTGATAGAAATCCAAAACTTCCTGGAGATCGTGCGGCGGATCAATCAAGAAAAAGGCATCACCATTATCATCATCGAGCATCTACTCGACATTCTCATCAGTCTGACCAAGCGCATGTTGATCCTCAGTGATGGGCAGGTTCTTTACTTGGGGGCATCCAGCGGGGTCGCCGAAGACCGCCGCGTGGTCGAGGTCTATCTGGGTGGCAAAGGAGGTAGCCATGCTCAACGTTAAGGATTTGGTCTGTTACTACGGTGACTTACAGGTTCTCCGTCAGGTCAGCCTGCAGGTTGAAGAAGGCGAAGTGGTTGCTCTCTTTGGCCCAAACGGGCATGGCAAAAGCACCTTGCTCAAGGCAATCTGCGGTTTACAGCCACCCAAAAGCGGCTCCATCCAGTTCAAAGGCGAGGAGATTGCTGGCTTACCATCCCATCAAATTGTGGAGCGCGGCCTAGCCTATATCCCTGAAGAACGCCATCTCTTTACCGATATGACGGTCTTGGAAAATCTGTATCTGGGGGCTTATCCCCGTCATGCCCGGGCAGCGGTGAAGAAAAACCTGGAATTTGTCTTCCACATTTTTCCTCGCCTAGCGGAGCGGCGCAATCAACTTTGTTCTACCCTGAGCGGGGGTGAAGCGCGCATGGTGGCGATTGGGCGCGGTTTGATGAGCGAGACCTCTTTCTTGATGGTAGATGAACCTTCCATAGGGCTTTCGCCGGGAATGAAGATGGCCGTCTTCGATGCTATTCGACAAATCCATCAGGAAAGGGGGATGACCATCTTAATCGTCGAGCAAGAAATCCAGCACGCCCTCGAAATGTCCCATCGCATCTACCTGATGAAAAAAGGGCAAATCGCCTTTGAGCGGAAAGGGGATGAAATTCAGGTAGAAGAGATCGAGAAGGCCTATTTCTAGGAGAGAGTAGCATGGAAAACTTCGTAAATGCCTTGATCAGTGGTTTAATCTCCGGTTCCCTGTATGCGGCGATGGCACTGGGATTGACAATCATCTATGGCGTCAGCCGCGTCTTCAATTTTGGACATGGCGTGATTGCCGTCATTGGGGCCTATCTCACCTGGTATTTCCTTTCTGCCCTGGGCGTTCCTTTTTTGCTGGCAACCTTGCTATCCATGGCTCTCATGGCTTTGTTTGGCTGGCTGCTTTATCGTTTCACGATCAGTCCCCTGCTCAAAAAGCCTAACTGGGAGTTTTCGACCGTCTTGTTTATGTTAGGAGCGGGTATTTTATTAGAAAACGTTGTCTTGCAAGTGTTTGGTCCGCGGGTTAAGTCTATCCCCTTGCTGGTGGAGGGAGCGTTGAAGGCCGGCTTCATTCAAATTAACTGGCACGAACTGGCGCTGATTGCCATTGTGGTAATCGCCATTGCCGCGCTGAGCCTGTTCTTTAAATACAGTCGTACCGGCCAGGCTATGCGGGCGGTTGCGCAATCCATCCCTGGCGCCCAGGTGGTCGGCATTCACATCGAACAGATTTTTGGCATGACCTTTGCCCTTGCCTTTGTCGTCACCGGATTTAGCGGCATCCTTTTGGGTACCAAGTATTATCTAAATCCTCACATCGGCTGGGAGTGGATGGTCAAGGGCTTTGTGATTGTGACCTTTGGCGGTTTGGGCAGCACCGGCGGCGCGGTCGTGGCGGCGCTGATCCTGGGCCTGGTAGAAGCTATTGCCACCCTCTACTTGGGAGCGATTTGGGTTTGGCCAATCTGGTTTGTGTTGTTCCTGGTCGTTTTGTTGTTAAGACCCCAGGGTATCTTAGGCGGTAGAAAGTGATGGAGGAAAGGCAGCTATGAAGAATCTCAACTGGAAATCTATCCTGTACATTGGGGTCATGGCATTCATTTTGCTCTATCCCTGGCTGGGAGCTTCCAGTTATAACAAACATCTGTTTATTCTTTTCTTTATCTGGTCGATTGTGGCGGCCAACTGGAATCTGATGATGGGGTATGCCGGGATCAACTCGCTGGGCAACATCGGGTTTATGGCAATCGGCGGCTATACAGCCGGCATTCTGGCAAAAACCTTTGGCGTACCTCCCCTTTTGACCGTTCCGATAGCTGGCTTGGTCACCTCTCTGGTGGTGACGGTGGCGCTGGGTTTGCCGGCCTTGCGTCTGAGTGGCATCTACATTGCCTTGCTTACCCTGATCTTTGCCGATACGTTACCTTCGGTGCTGACCCAAACCAGGGAAATCACTGGCGGCGCCATGGGTCTGCATGAAATTCCACCATTTTATCCCGGTATGGATAAAACCGGCGCCTATTACATTTGCTTTGTCTTCTTTCTGATCGTTTTATATATCATTTATCGGGTGATTCACTCTTCCACCGGCATGGCGTTCGTTGCCTTGCGAGATTCGGAAAATTTTGCGTATTGTTTAGGGGTGAACAAGTTCAAAGAACGGCTGAAAGTGTTTGCTCTCTCATCCCTTATGACCGGGGCAGCCGGTGGCATGTATGTGCATGCCCTGGGTGACATCTCTCCCACCACCCTGGGGATTGAACCGTTCTTGTTGACGATCGCCATGATTGAGTTGGGAGGGGTGGGTACCTTTTTAGGACCCATTCTTGGCGCATTCGTGATCGTTTTCGGCAACGAATTCTTACGACTGGCGGGTACATTGCGTCTGACCCTGCTGGGGGCATTGATTTGCACCATAATCTTGTTTTATCCCGGCGGAGTTATCCAGTTTTTTACTGTTTTGGAACATCGGATCGAAGCCTTTCTCAAACGCAAAACCTCCCCTGCATGAGGAAAGCTGGATGAAAGTCTTTTATACCCCGCGCCTAGAAGATTTTCAACCGCCCTACCAGATTCACTTCGGTCAGTTGGTCGAAGCCTCAGAAGTTGCGGGTAGAGCACAGAGGGTCGTGCAAGCCCTGCAGCAAGCCGGGTTAGCTGTGGTAGAAGAACCGCACCGCTTTCCGATCGAAGCCATCGAATCGGTCCATACAGCCGAGTATCTTGCCTTTTTGCAGCAAGCCAATCAGATGCCCTTTCTGGATCCCGAGTCGGACGGCAAGTCCCTGGAGGTGGTCTTTCCTACCGTCTTTCCCTATTCGGATCGGTGGCAGTGGCGGGCAACGGCAGTGATGTCGCAGGTCAGCCGCTTTTGTTTTGACACCTATACGCCGATCACCTCGCAAGTCTTTGAAATCGCCCGCCTAGCGGCTGAATGTGCGCTAAGCGGGGCAGAAGCCTTATTGAGTGGGGAGGTAACGGTCTTTGCAGCCTGTCGCCCACCCGGCCATCATGCTACCCGTCATCAGTGCGGCGGCTATTGTTATTTGAATAACGCTGCCATTGCTGCCCGGTATTTGTCATCTGTCGGGCGAGTTGTAATCCTGGATGTAGATTTTCATCATGGCAACGGGACTCAGGAAATCTTTTATGACTCCGATCAGGTGGGTTATCTTTCCCTGCATGGCGACCCGGCTACCACTTACCCTTACTTCAGTGGATATCCTGATGAACTCGGCGAGGGAAAAGGTAGAGGGTTTAATCGCAACTTCCCCTTACCACCCCAAACCGATGGCCATACTTATCTTGAAACCTTACAGATTGCCCTGCAGGCGTTGGATGAGATGTCGCCGCGCTTTCTGGTTCTCTCATTGGGTTTGGATACCCATGCCGAAGACCCTCTGGCAAATTTTGCCCTCAGCACTTCCACGTATGCAGAAATGGCGAAGCAGATAGCCCGGTTGAACCTGCCCACCTTGATTGTTTTGGAGGGCGGCTATAACCTCGATCGACTTGGTGAACTGGCGGTCACTTTTGTCCGCGCCTGGGAAAGTATTCAAAACTAACACTGTTAAGGAGAGCTGGCTATGACCCTAAGACATTTTATCGACACACAAGATTACACCAAACAAGAGTTATTAGACATCATCGAACTGACGCGAAAGATCAAAGCAGCCGATAAACAAGGTTGCACCCCGAAACTCCTTCAGGATGCTTCTTTGGCGATGATCTTTGAAGAGCCCTCCACGCGCACGCGGGTCTCCTTCGAGGTAGCAATGACCGAATTGGGCGGTCACGCACTCTACCTTAAGCCGGGGGAGATTCACCTGGGTGTGCGGGAATCGATGTACGATACTGCCAAAGTGCTTTCGCGCATGTGTGATGCCATCTTTGCCCGCACTCTCAAGCACCAAACCATCACAGAGCTGGCAAAATATGCCGAAGTGCCAGTGATCAATGGGCTTACGGATTACAATCACCCCACCCAGGTTGTCTGTGATGTCTTGACCATGATTGAACACATGCCGGCCGGCAAAAAGTTAGAAGAGTTACGGGTTACCTTCATTGGCGATGCCACCAATGTCTTATCCTCATTGATGTTTATCTGCACCCGACTCGGGATGCATTTTACTCATGCAGCGCCACGCAAATACCAACCCCCTGAAGCCTGGTTGCAGATTGCCCGTGCCAATTGCGCCGAATCGGGTGGCAGCCTGACCATCACCGAAGACCCGATTGAAGCTGTTCGGGAAGCTGATTTTATCTACACCGACCTGTGGTGGTGGGTGGGTCAAGAGGATGAAATCCCCGAGCGGCGAGCAGCCTTTATGCCCAAATATCAAGTTAATCTCGATCTCTTCAACAAAGCTCCTTCCCATTGTCAGTTCATGCACTGTTTGCCAGCCTCGCGCGGTGTAGAAGCAACCGATGAGGTGATGGATCATCCTCGCTCCATCATCTTTGACCAATCGGAAAATCGCCTGCACACTGAAAAGGGGCTGCTGGTCTATCTGCTCTACCCGCGCTTGAAACGTCCTTCGGCGGAGCTTCAGGCATACCATCGCGGCCAGATTGAAACCTTTTTACATCAGATCATCTGAGCGCGTCTATCGCCAGCCTCGCTCAGAAACGGCGAGGAGGCTGCCCCTCATCCCTTAGCGCCTCGTTCAAGGGATGAGGGGAGAAGCTGTTTCCTCTCCCGGAGAGCGTTCGGGTGAGGAACGAGACAAGAGGAGAAAGGATATGGTACGGACGTTAACCACCACCCCTCGTCAAGACGGCTTTTACATACCAGCCGAATTTGCACCGCACAAGCAAACCTGGATGCTCTGGCCAGAGCGCCCCGATAACTGGCGCTTCGGCGCCAAGCCGGCTCAAAGAGCTTTTACGGCCGTGGCAACTGCCATTGCTCAGTTTGAAGCGGTGGTGATGGGTGTTAATCAACGCCAGTTCCTCAATGCGCGCGCCATGCTACCTGCCCATATCCGTGTGATTGAGCTTTCGAACAACGATTCCTGGATGCGGGATGTCGGCCCGACCTTTGTCATCAACGACAGAGGTGAAATCCGTTTGGTGGATTGGAAGTTCAACGCCTGGGGAGGAATAAAGGAAGGGTTGTATTTTCCCTGGGATCTTGACGATCTGGTGCCCCGCAAAGTGGCAGAAATTGAAGGGATAGATCGCTATGCTGCTCCGTTGGTTCTCGAAGGTGGCTCGATCCATGTGGATGGTGAAGGAACTTTGCTGACAACCGAGCAGTGTTTGCTCAATCCAAATCGCAATCCTGAATTGAGCAAAGCGGAGATCGAAGCGTATCTTAAGGAATATACCGGGGTTGAAAAAATCATCTGGCTGGGAGAAGGGGTCTATAATGACGAAACCAACGGCCATGTAGATAACCTAGTGTGCTTTTTACGCCCAGGTGTGATTGCGTTGACCTGGACGGACGATACTCATGACCCTCAATATCCAATTTCTCAAGATGCTTATGAGCGCTTACGTCATGCCAGAGATGCCAGAGGACGCTCCTTCGAGATTGTGAAAATCCATCAACCGGATCCGGTGCTGATCACGGCTGAAGAAGCTGAGGGTGTAGACGCGGTTGAGGGCACGCTACCCCGTCAAGCAGGCGATCGCATGGCAGCTTCGTATATCAATTTTTATTTTTGCAACGGCGGAGCAATCGTTCCCACGTTTGGAGATGCTCATGATCAACTTGCCCTGGAGACCTTGCAGCGTTATTTACCCGAGCGTCGCGTGGTGGGTGTGCCGGCGCGTGAAATCTTGTTAGGGGGCGGCAATATTCATTGCATCACCCAGCAACAGCCGCTGGGAGGCTAACCCGCACAGATACCTCTGGGTGGATTGAGAAACAATCAGGGGGAGCGAAAACATTTGATATAATTCCCCGCTAATATCCCCTTTGTGAGGTGTACGATGCCCCATATCCCGCGCTGTATGAGTACCCAACATCCCGACAATGTTCAAGTTCCCTTTTTTGCCTCAGATGCGGAGTTGCAAGGGGAAGACGAAGTTCAGGAGGCTTACTATGTCTTTTCCCACCTTGGCTGCGATGAGCAGATGTGGGATTACGAAGGTAAAGAGGTGGATAACTTTGTGATCAAGAAACTGCTCTCGACATACGGGCCGTTCTTTCGCCAGGTGCTGCTCGGAGAGCATGTTTTTATTACCCCCCGCGTACCAAACCCGGCCATTGAAAAGACTGAAGCCAAGATTTTGCTCGAAACCCTGGGAAGTATTCCGCGCTCTTACGATGCCGCGATTTTGTTCAATCCGCAGAGTCCACCACCAATCTTTGAGGTGATTCTGCCGATGACGGTTTCGGCTGCTGATATTAATCGGATTTACAACTATTATGTACATTTCATCGCGGCTAAGGATACTCAGCAGATTCCGGGGGATACGATAACCATTGGGGAATGGTTGGGAAATTTTCGGCCACAACGAATCAATGTGATCCCATTGTTTGAGGGAGTTGAAAATTTGCTCAACGCTGCCCAGGTGATAGAAGATTTTCTGCAGGATAAAGATTTGGAATACCAGCGCGTCTTTTTGGCGCGCTCCGACCCGGCGATGAATTCGGGATTGATCAGCACAGTTTTGGCGAATAAAATCGCTCTCTATCAATTGGATCAACTCTCCCAAAAGTTGGGGATTGAACTCTATCCCATCATGGGAATGGGATCAGCTCCTTTTCGCGGCAATCTAAAACCCACCACAGTCGAACAGGTTACCAGAGAGTACCCTTCCGCCCAGACTTTTACCATTCAATCAGCGTTCAAGTATGATTTTTCTCCCTTAGAAGTTGTCTCCGCCATTCAAAAACTCAAACAGATTCCTCGCCGCAGGGCAAGCGAAATCGATCAGGAGCAAAGTCTGGCAATCATCGAGAAATCAACCCAGGCTTATCGTGAGCAGGTAACCCAATTGGCGCAGCTCATCAGCACGCTGGCAAAATATGTGCCACGGCGCAGGAAGCGGAAATCGCATTCGGGGCTGTTTGGCTACTTCCGCAATGTCAGTGGAATCCAACTGCCGCGGGCGATAACTTTTACTTGCTGTTTGTATTCTTTGGGGATTCCCCCAG
Organism: Anaerolineales bacterium; assembly: GCA_034434515.1. Taxonomy (GTDB): domain Bacteria; phylum Chloroflexota; class Anaerolineae; order Anaerolineales; family UBA4823; genus NAK19. The sequence continues at coordinate 26,038 of DAOTZA010000100.1, forward strand.
AGCTGCTGGGATTGCACGCCCTTACGCCAGATGAGATCAATTTCTTGCGGCAAACCATTGTGAATTTCGATGCAGACTTAGCCGATGCACTCCAGTATGTCGATCTGGATAGTCCATTCCTGCCTCCGCGCGTTTGCCAGGCGGTTGAGCGATTACACATCGACTATCAACCGAACCCGGATCATCTGCGTATCAGCCGCGAGATCACCGAAGCAGTGCGTCAGAACCGCTTTGAGCGTTTAGCCGAATTGATCTTACAGGCTGCCTCTCTGCGCCGCTTTTTAGGCTGAAGGGGCTCTTCCTGAGCTTTGGCAGATATTGGCTAACGAAGCTGCAAGCTTTTTAGCCCGCTTGAGCGTTGCGTTCAAGGTACAATTTGATTGTTATGAAGCATTTACGCTGGTTGTCGTTGGGCAGGGTTCAACCAGGGATGGTTGGGGGGATAGTTCTCGTTGTCTGGATTCTCTCTACAGGTCTTGCTGGATTTCGCACCACTGCCCAGAGTGAGCTTGTCTCTGGCGCATCCATCCGCGCTTTCGACCGTTTGAGCGCGGTGGAGGGGTGGATCTGGTTTGGGGAAAGATTATTTCTGACCAGAGATGGCGGACTCTCCTGGCAGGACATCACTCCATCTCTGGATGACGGGCTACAGCTTGCCGCCATAGATTTTAGAAACGCTGAAAATGGCTGGGCAGTCCTGGCAAAACCCTCGACCGATGGCAAGAACGCGCCTTTCATCGCCCACACCTCCAACGGAGGGCGCGATTGGCAGATCGACCCCATTCCTCTGCAGGATTCAGATCGCTACCTGCCGATTGCTCAATCCTACCTCACCGCATGGGATGCAGAGACCCTCTGGATTGTGCAGAAGATCGTCAGCAGCGCCAATTTCAGCCTGGGATTTCTTTACCGAACGCTTGATGGTGGGAAAACCTGGCAACGGTTAGAGCTTCCGATCGCGGCGCCGATTCAGGCTGAAGATGCATTGAACGTGTGGTTACAGGGTGGGGTCACAGGAGACGAGGTTTATCGTTCGTCCGATGGGGGCGTGACCTGGGTGAAAGTCACAAAGAATCCCCTTCAATTCCAGCAACAGCGTCAGGATGAGGGGCAGGAATTGCACATGATCTCAACGGCAATGGGCTGGAAGCTGGAGCGAAAGGGGAATTGTGAACCTCAAGACATCAACCAATCCTCCAACAGTGGTATTCAGCAAGGATTGCGGTGCAGGACGGTGGAACGCATCTGGTCAACCGAGGATGGCGGACGAAGTTGGGCAGCAATCCCGCTCCCTGACGGCCAAACCTCTTTGACCAGAGAGCAAATTGTCAATCCAGCCTGGTCTGCCAGTCCGCTTGTTCTACAACCATTGGCAGAGGAAAACCCGGATTTACCCTTGATCGCTGTTATGCAGGGACACGCTTTTGATAAATGCGAAATCCCAACGCTCGACAAACTGGCTGTGTGGAAGGCGCAAAGTCCTTATCGGGCAGTCAATATCTATATCGGCGGGATCAGTCGCACCTGTGATAACGCGTCTCTGACCCCTGAGTTTATCGCCCAATTGCGCCAGCAAGGCTGGGGGTTGATACCCACTTGGGTGGGGCTGCAAGCTCGCTGCACGAACTACAAATATCGCATGAGCAAATATCCTCCCAAGGCTTATCAAGAAGGACGGATGGAAGCCGAAATGGCTACCCGTGCCGCCCAACAATTGGGGTTGACCAATGCCGCTGGCAATGGCAGCGTGATCTATTATGATTTGGAACATTATGACATTCGTCAAGAAGAATGCAACGAGGCTGCTCGCGCTTTTATTAACGGTTGGGTAGAGCGCATGGCGGAGTTAGGGATGATTGGAGGGGTTTACAGCACCGGGCGACCGTTGAGTCAGTTTGCCGATCTCCCCAATCCACCGCCGGTGATCTGGGCAGCGCATTGGATTTACCCCTCCTACAACCCAGAAGCCACGGTATGGAATGTTTACAGCCTATCCAATGACTTGTGGAACAATCAGCAAAGATTGCGCCAGTATGCAGGGGGACATCCGGAGACCTGGGGGGAGGTGACCTTGACCATCGATAGCAATGTGATGGATGGGATAGTCAGTTTTCATCTTTACCTTCCTGAAGGGTTTAAATATCAGTACTATTTTCCGTTGATTACCAGATAGCTTTGAATTGCGAAAGCCAGAAGGATGTCCTGTGACGGTGGTGTGATAAAATCCTGAGCATAAACCGCTTTTCGAAAGCATCTTCTGTAGATTGCAGGACAGAGCTATTTTGATTGCGCGGAAATTGCATTGCAGACTCACACTGGAGGTGAAAGATGTTCAACAAAATTCTGGTGGGTGTGGATGGCTCAGAGCATGCCCTGAAAGCCGTTCAATTGGCGGGTGAACTGGCACGCACTTGTAGCGCCGATTTGGTGATCGTTCATGCCTATTCACCAATCCCGGCCGGCTTAGGGGAACCCAACCCGCAGGAGACGATTTCTGAGAGATTGCGAGAAGCTAATGATGTCCTGGAGCGGGCGCTGCAGGAAGTCGGTTTTACCCCTCGCACAGTCGAGACTGAAGCGTTGGAAGGCCCAGCAGCAGATGTTATCCTGCGCGTTGCCGAAGTACGCCAGGTTGACTTGATTGTGGTGGGCTCGCGTGGGCTGGGCGCCTTAGCTAGCTTACTGCTTGGCAGTCAAAGCCAGGAGGTGATTCAGCGAGCAACCTGCCCCGTTTTGGTTGTCCGATAGTCACAACTCTTCCCCTTTCACTTCCGGCGTGGAAAACCCATTCTCTGCTTTCTGCTTGACAGAGAGATAAGCAGCTTCCAGCCTCTCAATCTCGCGCCGAAGCTGACGTAGATTTTCTATCCATTCTGCCAGAACCGATTCTCCCTCGGTTGTGATGGTATAAATGCGCCTTTGCGGACCGAGACTTTCGTCGCTCCAGTGACTGCTCACCAGCCCCATTTCTTCCAGGTCACGCAGGGCACGATAGAGGATGCTGATATCCATTAGTTCTGGTTGGAATCCGAATTGACGGATGTTATCCATCAAGGCATACCCATAGCTGGAGCCTTGATGGAGCAAGACCAGTATGCAGGATTCTAAAAAGAAAATTTTCCGTCGGCCGCCTCTGCAGCCTTTTCCAAAGCCTCTTCCGCCTGGCATGTTAGCTCCTTTTCTATCGTAAATTATACTATAGACATTTTTACAATATTAAATGGATGACTTGATGATTTTGCTTCGTGGATGTACAATACGTTTTGTTGAGATCAAAAGGTGCTCTGCATCTCATGATGATCGCAAAAGAAAAAAACAAAATGCTAAAGGGAATTAATCGATACCAACGGCTTGCCGTTGTGCTTCAGCGCTTTCGAATCCCTCATTCACCCATACCCCCTTCCCCAAGTAAACAAGGGAGCGATTTGATTCCCGGCGGAAATTCTGATATCAGCCAGTAGGATGCGGCGATGAATCTGATTGAGCTGCGTGGTATCCTCTTCGATATTCGCCGTTATTCGGTCCATGATGGTCCGGGTATCCGCACGACGGTCTTCTTCAAAGGTTGTCCGCTGAATTGTTGGTGGTGCCATAACCCGGAAGGGAAGTCGCCGGAGATCGAGATTTTTCAACGCGAAAACCGCTGTATTCGTTGTGGCGCTTGCCTGGATGTGTGTGAGCCAGGAGCGATCGTACAGCATAACGACTCTTTTGAAATTAATCGCCAGCTTTGTACCTTGTGTGGGGCATGTGTAGAAGAATGCTATGCTGAGGCGCGAGAGCTGGTGGGAAAACGGATGACCGTTGCTGAAGTTCTGGAAGAAATTGAACGCGATCTCCCTTTCTATGAGCAATCGGGTGGAGGGGTGACATTTTCTGGCGGTGAGCCGCTTTTTCAACCAACCTTTCTGGCTGCTTTGTTACAAGCTTGTCGAAGCCAGGGCATCCATACTGCCCTGGATACCTGTGGCTATGCTTCCTGGGAGACGTTGAACCGCTTGCGCCAGGACGTGGATCTGTATCTCTACGATCTCAAACTTATTGATGAGGAACGCCATCGTCAGTTCACGGGAGTATCTAACCAGCTTATCCTGGAGAATTTACGCCGTTTGAGCGCCTCAGGACATTCCATCCTTGTGCGTTTTCCGGTTATCCCGTATATTAACGATGATGAGATCAATCTGCGCCAGATGGTTGAATTTCTTTCGTCCTTGCCTCAAAAAACCCCCGTAGATCTGTTGCCCTATCATGCTTCTGCTCTGCATAAATATCATGGATTGGGCGTCGCATATCGCTTACGAGAAACCCCTGCACCTGACCAGGAGCGTCTCAAGGACATCAAGAGTTTTTTCGAAAATTATGGATTCAATGTTCGTATCGGAGGATAACCTATGACCATGACCGACCGTGTTGCGCGCTTACGTCAACAAAGCCTCGAGGCTGTTCCAACCTTTTCTACAGAACGGGCAGAATTGATTACCGAATTTTATGCCCAGAATCACGGTTTGATCTCCGAGCCGGTTCGCCGTGCTTTGGCTTTCCAATATCTCTTGGAGCACAAGTCCATTTACATCGGGGAGGGAGAATTGATCGTGGGCGAGAAAGGGCCTGCTCCGAAAGCTGTGCCAACCTACCCTGAGTTATGCTGTCACTCGTTGGAAGATTTAGACATTCTCGATTCGCGTGAGAAGATTCCTTACAAGGTCAGTCCACAAGCGCGTAAAGTGTATGAAGAACGAATACTTCCCTTTTGGAAAGGGAAATCGATGCGAGATGTCCTGTTCCGTGAAATGACGCCAGAATGGAAGGCTGCCTATGAGGCCGGTATCTTCACCGAGTTTATGGAACAGCGTGCGCCTGGCCATACGGTTTTAGATGACAAAATCTATCATAAGGGGATGTTAGATTTCATCGAGGAACTTCACCGCAGCCTTGCTGGCCTGGATTTTTACAATGACCCGCAAGCTTACGATAAACAAGAAGAACTGCGCGCCATGGAGATTGTTGCCCGCGCCTTGATCCGCTTTGCCGAACGCCACGCCGAAAAAGCTCGTCAACTGGCAACCCAGACCGATGATCCCCAACGCAAAGCGGAGTTAGAGCAAATTGCTGAAATTTGCTCCTGGGTTCCTGCTCACGCGCCGCGAAATTTCTGGGAAGCTTTACAGTACTATTGGTTCGTTCACCTTGGCGTGACTATTGAGCTAAACACCTGGGATTCTTTTTGCCCGGGCAAGCTCGATCATCATCTACTTCCTTTCTATGAAAAAGGATTGGCAGATGGCAGTTTAACCCGCGCCAAGGCAGAAGAACTGTTGCAGTGCTTCTGGATTAAATTTAATAATCAACCTGCACCGCCCAAAGTTGGGGTAACCGCTGCGGAATCCGGCACTTATACAGATTTTGCACAAATCAACTTAGGCGGGGTCAAGCCCGATGGCTCGGATGGGGTGAATGAGGTGACCTATCTCTTGCTGGATGTTATCGAGGAAATGCGCCTCTTACAACCCAGTTCTTCTATTCAGGTTAGCAAGAAAAATCCAGATGCGTTTATTCAGCGTGCGGGGCGGATTATCCGCACCGGCTTCGGGCAACCTTCGGTTTTTAACAGCGACCTGATTGTGCAGGAATTGGTGCGGCAGGGGAAATCCGTCAGCGATGCCCGTTGCGGCGGTTCTTCGGGTTGTGTAGAGGTGGGCGCTTTTGGCAAGGAAAATTATAACCTGACCGGCTACTTTAATCTTCCAAAGATCCTCGAACTCACCTTAAACAATGGTGTCGATCCGCGCAGCGGTAAACAAATCGGTATTCAAAGCGGCGATCCAACCCAATTCAAGACCTTTGAAGAGCTGTTCGATGCCTTTCGTCGCCAGATGAATCACTTTATCGATATAAAGGTGCGCGGCAATCAGGTGGTGGAACGCTTATATGCCAACTATATGCCGGCGCCTTTCTTGTCCTTGCTGATCGATGATTGTATTTTACACGGTAAAGATTATCACAACGGAGGAGCACGCTACAACACTACGTATATCATGGGTGTAGGATTGGGGACGATCACAGATTCATTGTCGGCGATAAAGTATCATGTCTTCGATCAGCAAAACTTAAGCATGAGAGAGCTGCTCCAATTGCTGGAAACTAACTTTCAGGGCAACGAGCGGAAACGGTTGATGCTGGTCAATCGCACGCCGCGCTATGGGAATGATGATGACTACGCCGATAGCCTGATGCGGATGGTGTTTGAGGCTTACTATCAAGCCATCGAGGGGCGCAAAAATACCAAAGGCGGCGAATATCATATCAATCTCTTGCCCACAACGGTGCATGTGTACTTTGGTTCGGTCACCGGTGCCACGCCAGACGGACGCAAAGCGGGGATGCCGCTCTCCGAAGGAATCTCACCAGTGCAAGGCGCCGACCGCCGTGGGCCAACAGCGGTGGTAAAATCGGCTGCAAAAATGTATCACGCTCGAACAGGCGGGACGCTGCTAAACCAAAAGTTTACGCCACAATTGTTGCAAGATGAGGAAGGGTTAACCCGGCTGACGCACCTGATTCGCACCTATTTCAAACTCGACGGTCATCACATTCAGTTCAACGTTGTCGATGCGGCAACCCTGCGGGCAGCTCAAGCCAACCCCGAGCAATATCGTGACCTCATCGTGCGGGTGGCAGGCTATAGCGACTATTTCTGCGACCTGAGCAAAACCTTGCAGGATGAAATCATTGCCCGCACCGAGCATACCAGCTTCTAAATTCTCCCATAGAAGGGGTATGCGTTCAGATGCAATTTCCTGCGGGCGCGCCGCAT
>DAOTZA010000101.1:0-7046 GCA_034434515.1 Anaerolineales bacterium
TTTGGTCAATCTCGGCCGTGGGCTTGCGCAGGTCGCCTGGAGGCAGGAGCAGGTTTTTTAACTCGCTGATGGAGATCGCCGCGGCAGGCAGGAGCAAGCGTTCGTCTTTGCCATTGGGTTTTTGATGCTTGAACAGCCACATGGGGAAGTAGGCAAAAGTGACGGCGCTAATTTGGGCTTTGCGATCCAAATCTTTGACGGTTTGGTTGCCTGCCATCCAGCGCGCCAGAGCGGAGCGGGCTTGCTTTTCATCCAGGGTAGGGGCTACATACCAGTGGAAGACAACTTGACTTTTATCAAGGTAAACCGTTGAAGCGCAATAGGGACAGGTAAGAAAGACTTGCCCTGGCTCTGGGTGAAGTTCACCGCCACACTGCGAGCAGGAGATGCTTGTGGCTACCTCAGGAGTCTCCATACACTGATTATAGCAGAAGGAAGGCAGTTCAAGGGAGATGAAAAAAGCAATGCCCTTTTGTCGGGCAGGATTCATCGACAAAAGCAATATCCTTGCCAATCAAGGGAATTTTGTTGTGTGACCGCAATGTTCTACAATATTGGCAGAGTTGTGGAAGAGGAAAGCAGTTGCCCAAAACCCTGCAGAATTGGACGACAGCGTGCAGAATTACGGTTTGATCAAGACAGGAATGAATACGCTATACCCTGACCCATTTGGGTTGGAGCTTTGACAGTTCTGGTCGCCTTGGGGACAGAATGGCGGCGTTTCTGCCGTTGGCGTCTGGCTGGGCAGAGCCGTAGCCGTTGGCGTCTGGCTAGGCTGAGCGGTGGTGGTTGGGGTCGAGCTAGGCTGAATGGTAGCTGTCGGAGTTGGACTGGGCTGAACGGTGGCAGTCGGGGTCGAGCTGGGCAGGGGCGTAGCGGTAGGAGTTGGGCTAGGCTGATTGGTGGTGGTTGGGGTCGAGCTAGGCTGGGGCGTAGCGGTAGGAGTTGGACTGGATTGAGCGGTATTGGTTGCCGTTGGGGATGGCAGTACTGCACCAGCCGCACAATTTGAGCGGAGCACCTGTTGACCGCGGGCGTAATTGGTTGTCCAGGCATAGAGATACCCGTTGAAGGTAACCAGCTCTGAGAGGACATTCTTTGCATCGGTCAAGCCGCTTCCACCCACTTGTTCCCAATCCACCAGACCGTTGCCCTGGTCGGCCCCCGAGGTGCGCCACAGTTGAAAGCCGCTGGTGTTGCCAATTGCGACATATAATCCACCTTCATAAGTCACCGCGCCGTCCACAATCACTGCGTTATTGGCGATGTTGCCACTGATCCCTTCGAGACTGACTGTTTGCCAGGTGCCAGGGTTGCCGTTAGGGCTGCGATAAATAATGATCCCGCCATTGGAACCGCGGCTGGCGACATAGAGATAACCATTTAATTCACCCAGAATATCCACTCGATTAAGGTACCCTGGCAGGCTGACAAAGACTTCTTCCCACTGCGGAGTGCCGTTCAGGTTGCGGGTTCGATACAGTTTTCCCAGATCATCGTAATTGCTAGAGCGAGTTGCGCCGAGATTCTGCACGCCAAAATACAAGGCTTCTTGAAAAACGTACCCCGACCAGACCTCGACCGTTTTGTTGTTATATTCGATTGTCCCGAATCCGCTGATGTTCTTTTGCGTCCAGTTCAAACCATCCTGCGTGCACCAGACCTGAGCCCCATAGAGCCAGTTTTGGGTGCCACCGCACAACCAGCCATTGAACACTTGCATATCTTTAAAGTTCGTGTTCTGCGCGCTGCCGAAGCCGGCGCCGATATTGATCAAGGCATCTTCCCAGCTATTCGGATTGCCGGTGGGACTGCGAAAAACCCGCGTGCCATACGTGCTGCTGCCACCGTTGGCAGTGCTGGCATAGATATAGCCATTAAATTCGGCCAGACTGTCAATGTGATCGTTTTGAGTGATATTGCTTACCCCAAATGGATAGCCTTGGGAGTTGGCTGCCACTTCCTCCCAATCCGCTTGAGAGGCAGGTACGGTCACGCCAGCTTTTGTGCGCCAGATGCGCGCTCCCAGGGAGTTATCGGCTTCCATGCCCAGGTACAGTTGCCCATTGAAAACCAGCACTTCAAAGCCTTCTTCGGAGCTATAAGTCCCATCTGCTCCACCGCCAAGACCAAAAGCGTTGTCATTGACTTGCACAAAGGGCTGACAGGCAGGCAGGCTGGAGGAAGAAGTTGCAGCCTGGGCGGAGAGAATTGGGAAAACAGAGAGGATCAAAAGAAGCACACCAAATATCCCAAACCAGCTCAGCGCATGATGACTTGATGGGCTGAGAAAGGTTTTGTTCGGTCTGGCTGGATGTCGTTTCGTCTTCATTCGATTTGCTCTCCAAACAGAAACGGGCTTGGATAACCAAGCCCGTTGGGAATCATCTCCACTGCTTCGGTAACCTGGCTATCCTGGCCAGCAAGGCTGGCTGTAGATCCATGGCTTTGCGTCCCCAGCTTTCGCCGGGTTTGCCTTTATCGGACTGGATCAAATTGGTAAAGTGCACTCAAGCAATTGAGCCTGGGCGTAGCCAGGCTCCTCGAATGAAGACACAAAATCAATTCTCGGTCACATTCGGCAGCCTGGCAGTCCTAGTCATCAAACGATGACGGTAGACCCATGGCTTTGCGTCACCGGCTTTCACCGGGTTTGCCTTTTCGTGCTTGAGCATATCCTAGCAAAAAACAAGAGCCCTGTCAACGAATATACCTCGCAGAACTGTTAGGTTGGAAGGCAAGGGGGTTTACAAGATTGTTGGGCAGCGGAAGTGTGACCAAAAAGCCAATCGTTTCGCCATAAAGCCCCGACCATTGCCCCTCGCTACCCTGTGGGGTAAAAGATGGCGTAAAAGGTTGTGAAATGTTTCGTCACGCCCTCTGATTTTCTTCCTCTTTGCAGGGTGATTTTCGTCTCTGCACTTGATTATCTATTACAGATTACTTTACTCTGAATTTAGACGATAATCAAAGCAATCCAAAGCGGTGTCCTTAGAGGTGGTTGATGGTATTAACGTATTCCCGTTATCTGATCTTAGTTTTTCACCAGGCAACTTCTCCTGCCTGAAGAGCGATTGCAGATGCTCTTCAGCGGGTTATCATCGTTTTGATAAGGCGGTGCGATGCGTACAAAAATCTCTCTCCAAACGGTTCGTGGCGAGTTTGTCAATCGCATTGAAACCATCAGTGGTCAGAGCCTGTTGGCTTGTAATCAATGCGGCAAATGCAGCGCGGGATGCCCGGTGGCTTTTAGCATGGATGTGATCCCTAATCAGGTCATTCGCATGGCGCAACTCGGAATGGAAGATGTCTTACAAGTCCAGACCATCTGGACCTGTGCAGCTTGTCTCACCTGTGTCTCGCGCTGTCCCAAAGGAATCGATCTGCCGCGGGTGATGGAAGCGCTGCGTCAACTTTATATGGAAAAGTATGGAAGTGTGTTGAACCCTGACCAGATAGCTCATGAACAGGCGGCAGAAATGCCCCAGCTTGCCCTCATTGGTGGCTTTCGAAAGTATTCAGTCTGAGAGAGGTGAACATGGCAATTCCGTATTTCCCCGGCTGTACGTTATCCACCAAAGCCAGCGGTTATGACCGCTCTGGGCGAGCGGTTGCCCAAGCCTTGGGTCTTGAATTCCAGGAGCTGCCTGAATGGCAATGTTGCGGGGCAACTTTCCCTCTCTCCACCGATAATGCTATGGCTTTGATTGCCCCTACCCGCTTGCTCCGCCAGGCGCAAGAGGCTGGCGGACAGGTGACCACCTTATGCGCCATTTGCTTTCACGTCTTACGCCGCACCCAAAACTTCCTCCAGGGGCATGCGGATGTTCTGGAACGCATTAACTGGTTTACCGAGGAACCCTATCTCGGTCAGGTGCGCGTAACGCATTTTTTGGAGCTGTTACGCGATCAATTGGGTTGGGAAACCTTGAAGCGCAAAGTGACTCAGCCGCTAAAAGGGTTGAAAGTTGCCCCTTACTACGGCTGCTTATTGTTACGCCCACCCGCTGAAATCCAGTTGGACGATCCCGACGACCCACATATCCTGCACGAATGCCTGGAGGCACTCGGCTGTGAAGTGATCACCTTTCCCTATCAGTCCGAGTGCTGCGGATCTTACCTGGCGGTTAGCAAACCCGATGTGCCGCAGCAACTGGCGCAAGACATCCTCGCTTCGGTACAACGCCATGGCGCGCAAGCGCTGGTTACCGCCTGTCCATTGTGTCAATATAACCTGGATTATCCGCAACAAACCGTGAGTGGGTGGGCGATCAAACCTTTGCCGGTGCTGTACTTCACGCAATTGATGGCTGTTGCGCTCGGCTTACCTGACGAGGTTTGGGGCATGGAGCACCACAGCATCGATCCGCGCCCGCTCTTTGAACCCTATATGGAAAAGGTTACCTAGAAGGTGGAGGGGAGGCAGCGGCAATGATTGAACGAGCTTTGGTGGTTGGCGCAGGGATTGCCGGCATCCAGGCGGCTTTGGATATTGCCAATAGCGGCTATGAAGTCGTATTGGTGGAGCGAGAGCCATCAATTGGCGGCCACATGGCGCAACTTTCGGAGACCTTCCCGACACTGGACTGCTCCCAGTGCATTCTCACCCCCCGAACGGTGGAAACCGGCAAGCATGAGAATATCCGCCTTTACACCTATAGTGAGATTGACGCCATGGAGCGGGATGAAAACGGCGATTTTACCGTTCGCATCCGCCGTAAAGCTGCTTATGTGGATTGGGAACGTTGCACGGGGTGTGGTGTGTGTCAGGAAAAATGTCCCTTCAAAGTCGAATCGCTCTTTGAGCGCGGGGTCGGGACGCGCAAAGTCATTTATACCCTGTCACCGCAAGCTGTTCCCAACAAGCCCGTCATCGATGCCGACAACTGTCGTTACTTGCAATCCAAATGGGATATCGAGGCAGGGCGTGTGCCAGCCATAGACGCAAAAGGCAACCCCGCCAAACCCAAATGCGGTGCGTGTGAAAAATTCTGCCCAACCGGGGCAATTCAATGGGAGCAAACCGATACCTTTTATGAAGAAAGAGTCGGCGCAGTGATCCTTGCCACCGGCTACGATCTCTTTCCGTTATCCCGCTTACCCGAATACGGGGGTGGGAAGATTCAGGATGTGATTGACGGTCTGGCTTTCGAGCGCTTGCTGGCTGCCAGTGGACCGACGGCGGGCAAGATTCTACGCCCCTCTGACGGTAAACCGCCAATGGAGGTGGTTTTTGTTCAATGCAGCGGCTCGCGCGATCCCGAACGTGGCGTTCCTTATTGCTCAAAAATCTGTTGCATGTACACGGCAAAACAAGCCATCCTGTATAAACATCGCCTGCCGCAGGGTCAGGCATATGTGTTCTACATTGATGTGCGCGCTGGTGGTAAAGGATATGAAGAATTTGTCAACCGCGCCATGGAGGAAGATGGTGTGGTTTATTTACGCGGTAAGGTGAGCAAGCTCTTCCGCGAAGGCGACAAGGTCATTGTAAAAGGGGTAGATACGCTCAGCAATCGCACCGTGGAAATTGCTGCTGATCTGGTGGTTTTGGCGACGGCGGTGATCCCCCGCGCCACCAATCCTCAGGTGGCTGCGTTGTTTGGTGTTCCCTGCGATGAAAACGGCTTCTATTGCGCTGCCAACGAGGAAATGGATCCTGTTCTGAGCATCGCCCCGCGTGTCTTTATGGCTGGAACGGCTTTAGGACCAAAAGACATCCCAGAAACCGTAGCTCAGGCAAGCGGCGCGGCGGCCAAAGTGCTTTCGCTCTTCCAGAAACACCGCCATGCCCAAAGCCAGGCGCAGGGCATCCTGGAAGCTGTGGGTGATTGAGGAGAAAACGCATGAGTCGGATTGGAGTCTTCGTCTGTCATTGTGGGCATAATATCGCCGGCACGGTGGATGTCAAAGCCGTTGTGGAGCAGTTACAGCGCAATGGAGATGTTGTCTTTGCCATCGACTATAAATACATGTGTTCTGATCCGGGTCAGCAGTTAATTCGTGAAAGCATTGAAAAATACCAGCTTGATGGGGTCGTGGTAGCTGCTTGTTCTCCTGCCATGCACGAAACGACCTTTCGCCGCACGGTCTCGGCAGCCGGGTTGAACGGTTACCGCTGTGAATCGGCAAATATTCGTGAGCAGGTATCCTGGGTGCATCAACAAAATAAAGAAGCCGCTACACAGAAAGCTATTGAGATTGCCGAATCGATTGTCGAAAAAGTCAAGCGCAACGAGGCGCTCGAACCGCTGATTTTACCCCTGACCCACCGTACGCTGGTGATCGGGGGTGGGATTGCCGGAATGCAAGCGGCTCTGGACATTGCTGAAGCCGGGTATGCGGTGATTTTGGTAGAGCGACAAGACCACCTCGGTGGACGTATGGCGGAACTCAGCGGCAGCTTCTTGAACTTTCAAGCCGCCCCCGACCTGCTGGATAGGAAGATCCAGCAGGTGCTCTCCCATCCCAATATTCAAACGCTTCTAAACGCCGATGTGGACAGTTTGTCTGGCTATGTGGGTAACTTTCGCGTCAGGGTAAGGCAAAAACCAGCGGAAGCAGAAGCGCCGTTTGTACCCTTAGATGACCTTCAACCCTTAACCTACACCTTTGACGTTGGCGCAATCGTGGTTGCCAGTGGCTGGCAACCCTATGATCGTGCCCGCCTGCCTGAATACGGTGGTGGGGAAATCCCCGATGTGGTGGATGGCTTGACCTTTGAGGCAATGTTACGTTCCGGCGATGTTATCCGCCGTCCGTCGGATGGCAAGATCGCTCGCCAGGTGGTCTTTGTGCAATGTGCTGGCTCGCGTGATCCAGAACATGGAGTCTCATATTGCTCGAAAGTCTGTTGTATGTACGTGGCAAAACAAGCTATGCTTTACAAAGAGCGTGTTCCCCAGGGGCAGGCGTATGTTTTTTATATTGACATTCGCTCAGCGGGTAAAAACTACGATGAATATGTTCAGCGCGCCATGACCGATTACGGTGTGTTGTATTTGCGCGGCAAGGTGAGCCGCGTTTTCCGCGAAGGCGATCAGACC